>JAAYAT010000230.1 GCA_012719225.1 Verrucomicrobiaceae bacterium | reverse complement strand
TTCTTCGAGGGTGTCGCGGTGTTTCTCGATGAGATCCTTGAAATACACTTCCACGGCGTGGCCGAAAATGATGGGGTCCGAAACTTTCATCATCGTCGCCTTGAGGTGGAGGGAAAAGAGGACGCCCTCGGCCTTGGCCGCCGCGACTTGCTCTTCGAGGAAGTCGACGAGGGCTTTTTTGCGCATCACCGTTCCGTCGAAAATCTCCCCGGCCTGGAGCGGGGTGGAGGCCTTGAGGGTCGTGGCGGTGCCGTCGGCGGCGACGAATTCGATCTTCACGTCGGTGGCCTCGTCAACGGTGACGGATTTCTCGTTGGCGAAAAAGTCGTCGCCGCTCATGTGGGCGACGCGGGTTTTGGAATCAGACGACCAGGCCCCCATGGAATGCGGGTTCTGGCGGGCGTATTCCTTGACCGCCTTCGGCGCGCGGCGGTCGGAGTTCCCTTCGCGAAGGACGGGGTTCACCGCGCTGCCCTTGATCTTGTCGTAGCGGGCCTGGATGTCTTTTTCCTCGTCCGTGGCGGCCTCGTCGGGATAGTCCGGGAGGGCGAAACCTTGCGACTGCAACTCGGCGATGGCGGCCTTGAGCTGGGGGATCGAGGCGCTCACGTTGGGGAGCTTGATGATGTTCGCCGCGGGCGTTTGGGCGAGCGCGCCGAGCTCGGCGAGGGCGTCGGCGACGCGCTGCTCTTCTTTGAGAAATTCGGGGAACTGGCTGAGAATGCGACCGGCGAGAGAGATGTCGCGGGTCTCCACGGCGATGCCGGAGGATTTCGTGAAAGACTGAACCAGAGGCAGAAGCGAGTAGGTCGCGAGTGCGGGGGCTTCGTCGGTCTTCGGGTAAAGAATGGTGGGAGTCTGGGACATGGTCAGGGGAAGCGTGGGTTCGTCATGGACCGCAAGTTTGCGGGTCTGCCCCATACGCCACGGAAGGAGGAAAATCAAGGGGGCCTCCAAAACCCGCCGCGTGCCGCGAGGCAGGTCACGCACTCGGCACGGGGGTACGAAGCGAAGCACACAAAGGAAGGTTCCCCTTTTCCTCCCTCACCGGCGCGGTCGCGGAGGTTTTTGGAGGGTTTTTCCAGAATGCGGGGATAATCGGCCTTTTCACGCCGGTATTTTTGGCCAGATTGATCGTCCCATGCCCGCTTCGTCTGATCCGTCCGCCCAGCCCTCCGGTTCGCCCCTGCCGCCTTTTGCCGTGGGGGAAGATTTTCGCTCCGTTTTTAAATCCCTGTCCCGCCTCGAAGTGGAGGTGATGCTCTGGCTCGGGGCGCAGCGTGAACCGCAAGCGCTCACCCGGATTGCCGACGGTCTCAAACAGTCTGGGATACGGCGCACCCCGACAAATCTCTATTCCAGCACTGAGGTCAAAACCGCCCTCCAATCGCTCCAAAAACGGGGTCTCGTCGAGATGGCCGCGAGGGGAGGCTGGAGCGTCCACTGGCATCCGGCGAACTTCGTCGCGGCGTTCGCGGCACGCGTGCCCGAATACCTCCCGACCTTGGAGGCGGTCTACGCTCACGCCTATTTTCCGAAGCAGGTTTCCGCCAGCTTCTACTATCGCAATCCGTTCTTCCGCAATGACGACCAGGGGAAACTCCGAGCATTCTATTATCTCGGCAGGCTCGACGAGATGCTGGCTCAGTACGAGGAGATCGAGAAATACCACGACTCTCCGCCCTCTCTCCTTTTCCTCACCGAACCGCTCGACCGGGAGCGCTTCGAGCGCCTCCCCCTCGCGATCCGCCGCGACGCCGTGGCCAGCACCTTCGCCGAGAATTGGAACGACCTCCGTTCCCCGCTTGAGCTGATCGCCTACGTCACGGAAGAAACCAATCCCCTTTTCGTCGATGCCGCGACGGTGCGCGCGCTCGCCGAAACGGGGTTCCTCATGGGCAGGACCGCATTTTCCGCCGACCTCGCCGAGTTGCTCCTCACGGATGAGAGCACCAGGGACATACCGGAAGCCATCGCCGAGGCCTACGCGATTCGGGCGGGATCCGATTTCCTCCGCGGGCATTACGACGAAGCCATCGCCGGTTATGAAGAGAGCCTGGCTATACGGAAAAAAGGAAGCCGGAAACGCAAGATGACTCCGCCGGGATTGGGTGCTCTTTTTTACCAGATCGCCCTCGCCCGCCGCGGTCGGCCCGAGGATTTCAGCACGGCGCTGCAGACGGGAAAATGGGGGGCGGAACTTTTGGAGTCCGAGTTCGCCCGGCTGCTCTCCTACGGTTGCAGCATCGTCGACTGTGTCTCCGGGAAGGGCGAGGAAGTGCGCCGCACCGCCACGAAGCAGAACAAACGTTTCCGCACCGAAAAGACAGACCCTTTCAGCGCAATTCTTTTTGTGATGTTGGCCCGTCTTTCCGGGGTTTCGGATGACATTTTGAAGCCGTGGGTCCCCTTGCTGGAATACTTCGCGACCCTCTCCCTTAAAGGTGCCTACAATGGTTTCGCCCTGGAGTTCATCGCCCTGCGCAATGCCATCGCCTCGAAGGAGAGCAAGGAAATCGACGCCATCGTCGCGGAGATCAACCGCGATTCCGAGCTGGAGGAGTATGTGCCTTTTTCCACCTCGCTGAATCCGAATCCCGCTTGGGAAAACGGCCTCATCGCTCTGGAACAACTGGCCGCAAAGCACAGCGGCGACGGCAAGACGGGGTCGGCGAAAGGCCCCTCGTCCCGAAAGGAGATCGTATGGAATTTCCAATGCCGCGACCAGGACGACCTCGACGCCGGCTACTGGTCTCTCATCCCGATCGAACGGACCGTCTCCGCCAAAGGCAGGATATCGAAAGGACGCCGCATCGCCCTGAAACGACTCAAGGAATCGCCCGAAGCGTTCCCTCACCTGACCGATTACGACCGGGCGATCAGTGGACACATCCAGCATACTCGGGGTTCGTATTACGAGCGCGAGTCGTATTATTTCGATACGGAGCGCCTCCTCCTCGACCTGTCCGGACATCCGCTCCTCTTTGCCGATGAATCCGCGACACGCCCGCTCGTCTTTCGTCGCGGACGGTTCCGCTTGGAGACCCGCGAACTTGCCAACGGGCACCTCGAGGTGCGCCTCGAGCCCGGCATCGTGACCCATCGGGCGGTCCACGCGCTGCGGGAGAGTTCCAGCAGCTACGTGGTCTACGAGGCCACCCCCGCGATCAGGGGACTGGCCGGAATCCTCGGGGAAAACGCAACCATGACGATACCGGGTGAGGCGAAAGAGCGCTTTTTTCAGGCGGTTTCCACCTTTGCCGCCGACGTGGACATCGCCGCCGACGGCGACTTTTTCGCCACCGTGGCCGCTTCGGATCCGGGCCTGAGACAAGTGGAGTCCGATGCCACGGTGCGCCTGCGGCTCCTTCCCGAGGGCGAGGGACTCGCGGTGCGTATGTTCGTGCGTCCGATCGAGGGAGGGGACGCCATTTTCGCCCCCGGCGAAGGGAAACAAATCGTCTTCGGTGTCGTCTCCGGCGAAAGGCTCCAGACCCGCCGTCCGCTCGATTCCGAGCGCACCGCCGCCGAGGCGATCCTCGGCGAATGTCCCACCCTGCGCGAGAGTCGGGGAGAACTCTCCGATCTCTGGGAGTGGCGTTTTCCCAATGCCAATGACTGCCTCGCCCTCCTCCGCGACCTTCATCCCCTTCGGGAAAAAGGCATCGTCCTGGAGTGGCCCAAGGAGGAGCCGTTCCGCCTCTCGGGAGTCGCCTCGACCTCCAACACCAAACTCTCCCTCGGTTCCGCCGGGGACTGGCTCACCGCCTCGGGCGAGGTCAGGATCAATGAGGATCTCGTCCTGACGATGCGACAACTCCTCGACCTCGTCGCGGAGATGCCGCGGGGATCCGAATTCGTCGAACTCGGCGACGGGCAGTTCCTCGCGCTGGAGTCGGATTTCCGGCATTACCTCGAGGACATGCGCGCCCTCGCCCAACCGGGCAAGGGGGAGACGATGAAGCTGCCCCCGCTCGCCGCTCTCGCTCTGGAGGAATTTGTCGAGAAAACCGGCACCTCCCTCCGCAGCAAAACGTGGCGGGAATGGATCGAACGATTCCGCCTCGCCAAAGATCATGATCCCGAGGTACCCGCGGCACTCCAGGCCGAACTGCGCCCCTATCAGATCGAAGGCTACCGCTGGCTCAGCCGTCTCGCCAAAAGTGGGGCCGGTGCCTGCCTCGCCGATGACATGGGTCTCGGCAAAACCGTTCAGGCCCTCGCCCTTCTCCTCGAGCGCGCCCCCGACGGACCGGCTCTGGTGGTGGCCCCCACCTCGGTCGCGGCGAACTGGTTCGAAGAAACCCTCAAATTCGCCCCGACCCTGCGCGCCTCGATTTTCGGGAGCGGAGACCGGCAGGTCCAGCTCGCCGCAGCCGGTCCCCACGATCTCATCATCTGCACCTACGGATTGCTCCAGCGCGAGGAAGAAGCCCTCGCCGCGATCCCCTGGCACACCGTCATCCTCGACGAAGCCCAGGCGATCAAGAACAGCGCCACCGGCCGCTCCAAGGCGGCGCGCAAGCTCCAAGCCGACTTCCGTCTCGTCACCACCGGCACACCGGTGGAAAATCGTCTCTCGGAACTGCACACTCTCTTCCGTTTCCTTCTGCCCGGCTACCTGGGATCGTGGGACCATTTCCGGAAAAATTTCGCCGACCCCATCGAGCGCGATCGCGATCCCGTCGCGCGCGACCGGCTGCGGCGGCTCATCCATCCCTTCCTCCTGCGACGACTCAAGTCCGGCGTGCTCCGCGATCTGCCCCCGCGCACCGAGATCCATCTCTCGATCGAACTCAGCGAGCCCGAGAGCGCCTTTTACGAAGCGCTCCGCAGCCGCGCCGTCGAGCAGCTCACCAACACCGGATCCGCCGCTCCGAACGCGAACGAAGACCCCGGGAAAAAAGCCTTTCAAATCCTCGCCGAGCTCACCCGCCTCCGCCGCGCCTGTTGCCATCCCGCGTTGGTCGATCCGAAAGTGGGGAAGACGATCCGCAGCGCCAAACTCGCCGCCTTCACCGAGACCGTCGAGGAGATCCTCGCCGGGCGTCACCAGGTTCTCGTCTTCAGCCAGTTCGTCGATCACCTCGCCCTGATCCGCGCCGAACTCGATGAGAAGGGCATCGTCTACCAGTATCTCGACGGCTCCACCCCCACCAAAAAACGCAAGGAGGCGGTCGATGCCTTCCAGCGCGGCGAGGGAAACGTGTTTCTCATCTCCCTGAAAGCGGGCGGCTTCGGACTCAACCTCACCGCCGCCGACTACGTCATCCACATGGATCCGTGGTGGAATCCCGCGACCGAGGACCAGGCTTCGGACCGCGCCCACCGCATCGGCCAGACCCGCCCCGTGACGATTTACCGCTTCATCACCAAAGGCACCATTGAAGAAAAAATCGTCTCCCTGCACCATCAAAAACGCGAACTGGCCGAGTCCCTTCTCTCCGGCTCGGATGATGCGAACGTCAGGCTTTCCCCGGAAGAATTGCTCGATCTCATCCGGGAGTAGGAGGCAGGCCGCATTTTCTCCCGTCGCCGACGGAACGCCTTTTCGCCTCTGCGGATCGAAATGCTTGCGCGGCGGCACGATGTGGGGCGAAGGTGCCCGTCAGGGACTTATCTCATGAGCCATTTCTTTCCCCTTTCCGATGCCCGTTCCGTGAACCGCTTTGAAGAAAAGTTCGCCCTCGTCGCGGCCGGGCGGGGCCTCATTCCGGAGCGGCTCTGGGAATCTGGTGAGGACAAGATCACCCTGTGGACCCGGCCCTCCGCGGTCGAAGGCCCCGCTCCCTGCCTGTTCCTCTCCGCCGGGATCCACGGGGACGAACCCTGTGGACCCGAAACGCTCCTCCGCTTTCTCGAAGACCACCCGCTCTCGACGGCCTGCGAGTGGGTCGTCGCCCCGCTCCTGAATCCGTCGGGCATGAAGCGGGGCACCCGCGAGAATCGGGATGGCATCGACCTGAACCGCGACTTTTACCGAAAGGAGAGCGGGGAGGTCCGGGCCTTGACGAGTTGGTGGGAGGCGCGGGAACGCGGCTGCGATCTGCACGTTTCCCTGCACGAAGACTGGGAAACCTCCGGGCTTTACCTCTACGAGATCAACACCGGCGGCATCGCTTCCTTCGCGGGCAGGGTGCTGGACTCGATTCGCGGAACCGTGGCACTGGAGGGAACAGGCCCGGTGGACGGACACGAACTCAGCGCCCCGGGACTCATCCTGCACGCGGCGGAACCGGACGAGGAGCTGGGATGGCCCGAGGCGATCTGGCTGGCGAAACGCTACCCTCTTCTCTCGCTCACTCTGGAGGGTGCGGGAGGCATCGACTGCCATTCCCGGACCGCCGGCCTGCTCGCGGCCCTCACTACCGTCGTGGCCGAGGCCGAGGCGATGGCGACGGATGGGTTTTGAGTTCCTCTATCCTCGCGAGATGTTTGGCGAGGAGATCGAACTCGAGATTGACCTTCGATCCGGTCACCACGGACTTCAGGCTCGTGACTTCGTGGGTGTGGGGAATGATCCAGAGGACAAAGCGGTCCTCGTGCAATTCGGCGACGGTCAGGCTGATCCCGTTGACGCAGATCGAACCTTTGGGGACGATGAGATGGGCGAACTCCGGCGGCAGCGCCACGGTGAAGGCGTGATCCTGTCCGACCCGCTCGTAGGCGAAGACGGTGGCGCGGGCGTCGACGTGGCCTTGCACAAAATGTCCGCTGAGCCGGTCGCCGACGCGGAGGGAACGCTCCAGATTGACGGGATCCCCGGGCTTGAGATCGCCGAGATTGGTGAGGCGCAGGGTTTCGTGGAGCAGATCAAAACGCATCGCGCCGTCCTTGACTTCGGTCACGGTGAGGCAGGCCCCGTTGTTGGCAACACTCTCTCCCAACGCGACCTCGTGGGTGAACCCCGCCTTCACCCACAGCTCCGCACCGCTCTCGACCGGCCGGAATGAGAGCACTTCGCCGCATTCTTCGATGATTCCCGTGAACATGGGAGAAGCTACCGTGCGGGAGCGGGAATGACAGGGGGAAATTTCGCGGACGGAGCCTCAGCGGAAGGCCTCGACCGAGAGGGAATCACCGAAACGCAGGTGACGCTCCCGGGCCTGCTCGAGGAACGCGCGGCGGGAGAGGGCTTCGGCGCTGCGAGGGGTCGCGAGGATATCGGGGACCGGGAGGGGGGCGGGAATCTCCGGCTCGGCGGGTGGGGGCGGCGCGGTTCCGACCTCGTGCCGGTGATAGCGGATCGCCGCGAGATTGTAGGCTTCGACGGCGTCGTTGAAGGCCTCCAGATCCGCGTCGAATTCCCGGATCTGCTCCTCCACCGCGGCGCGGTGGCTGTGATGCACCTCGGCAAATCGCGTGAGGTAGCGGTCCCGCTCCCACTCATAGCGGACCAGATCGAAGAGATACCGGCGCAGAGCCGCCGTCTGTCCGCTGCTGAGGAGATGATGCACCAGCGCCATCGAGGAAATGTAGCGGCGCACCACCGCCTCCCCGGAGTCCGAACCGTCGGCTTCACCGGCACCCTCCCTCCCGGGGCCACCCGGGACCGCACGCTTGCCGCCTCCTCTCACGACCGGCTCGATCTGCTCCGAGACGATCACGGGCACCTCCGCCAGAGCATCGGACGACGAAGTCGGTTCCTTCTCCGCGGACTCTCCCGGCGAGAGCAGGGCGATCTGGAAAGGTTCCACCCGGGGGAGTTGGATGGGGCGCTCCCGCTTTTCCTTCCTCCCCATGAAGGCCCCGTAACTCATCGCGGTGAACTCCGCCGGATCCGCCAGCGGAAAGCGGGTCGGATTCCCCCCGAACTTTTTCGTGGCGAGAGCGAGGAGCCCCTCCCGATGCCTTGCCAGTTCGAGCCGTCCCTCCCGGTAGGGAATCGCCGCGATATATTCGGCGAAGCCCTCGATGAACCACATCGGCGCGTGGTCGAGCCACTGGTGGGTGAGGGCGTGGGCCGTCTCGTGGATGAGGATGCGGGGGTCGAAATCCCGCGTCTTTTTGTAACCGGCGCTTCCCTCGGTCAGCCCGAGCGAGGCGAGCGGCACCAGCATGACCCGTTCCTTCATCAAATAGACCCCGGCGGCGTCCGTGCTGCCACCGGCCTCGAGGTAATCCGCCTCCTGCGAGAAAAGTTTCACCTGGAATTTACCGCCCTCCGGTGTGGCGATGGCGAGGCCAAGCGGATTGGCGAGGACGCCGAGGTAGGTCACCTCGAAGAGGCGGGAAAAATCCCGCACCACCTCCTCGGCGAGCACCGCGTCGCATTCGAAGCGGAAATGGCGGGTCTCGTGGACCTTCCCTCTCTGGACGAAAGCCCCCTCGAAAAGGCCCGGTTCGAGAGTGGGTCGGAGGCGGCGGGACGCCTCATACCCCGGGTCGAAGAAAACCGAAACCGCTTCCCACTCGCGGATGAATTGTTGATCGGCCTCACTGAAGCGGTCCGGCGTCAGCGCCACCGTCCGCCCGTCCCCGATGTCGAGGATGACCCGCCCGTCCCGCACCGCGAGGATTTTGGCGTCGAGGGTTCTGCCGTCGTGCGAAGTCCAGACGCGCCGTGACTTCCAGTCCACCAACGGATCCCCGGTCTTGAGGTGACACAGTTCGGTGAGTCCGGCGAAGGGGATCTTGCGGGGCGGCGCATCGGACGTATCGCCTCCCCGGCAGAACGACGCCGCGACACAAACAAAGCCCACGAAAAAAAAGAGCGATGGCTGGGGGAAGGTTTTCATGGTCTCGGGTCTCAGCGGCACAAGGTACACGGAACGCCGCCCGCCTGGCAAGCCGGAATCCCCTTTTGAATCCCCTTTTGAGTTGCCGCGGCCCCGGCTTTTCGGTTACCCTTCCTCTCTCCCGCTCGTAACGAGAAAACCCGAATGATGAAAACAAAAACCCTCCTCCTCCTCGCCCTCCTGTTCACGACCCATGGCTCCCTCCGCGCGGAGATCGTCGCCAAGGCGGTCGCCTACCAATCCGGCGACCAGGCCTGCGAAGGCTGGCATGCCTACGATGACGCCATCACCGG
>JAAYAT010000229.1 GCA_012719225.1 Verrucomicrobiaceae bacterium | reverse complement strand
GCATGCTCTATCGCCTCGCCGCGCGGGTCAGTGAGGCGGATGCCTGTGGCGGGGTCGAGATCATCAACCCCGGCGAGCGCAACGCCAAATCGATCTCCAAACTCGGTCTCGATCAGCTCATCAAGCTCGATCTCGAGGGGTCGCGGTGGTCGCGGGAACGCGAACTGGTCGCACAAAACCTGGAGAAACCGCTCCCCTGCCCGACCTTGAGCAAGACCGAGCACACCGAATTCGTCCTCGACGCCCACGAGGCGCTCATCGCGGCCAACGAAGAAAACCGCAGCCGCTTTTGCGACGTGGTGGAATTTCTCAAAATGGAACTGGAGGCGCAGCCGGCGGACCGATAGCTCCCGGAGCGAGGCATCTCATGGAACATTTCGTGTATGCCATCCTCCTAGCGCTGGCCCTCGCCGCCACGGCGTTCGTATGGCTGAGGGAGCGCCGCGCCCTCAGCCGGATCGCCCAAGAGCGCGACGCGATCGAGATCGAGGAGCGCCGCATGTTCGATTTTCTCCACGGGCTCGGGGAAAAGCTGCAGGATGATCATTCCCCCTCGAACATGCATCGCTACATCGTCGACGGCGTCGCCGACGTGATCAACGGAGACGCCGGGGTGCTTTACCTGCTCGATGGCGACACCGGGCAGCTCGTTCCGATTTGCCAATCGGCCGCCACCGCCCCGGTCCTGCCCGTTCCGGCGGAGATCGAAGCTCTCGAAGATCCCGCCGACGCGGAGAACCAGTACCGCAGCTACATTCGCCTCTCCACGCTCGATCTCGACGACTTTCTGATCAGTCGGGTGATGAAGGAGGGAAAAATTTTCTGCGTGGGAGATCTCATCGAACACCCCGACTTCGCCGCGGGGGCGAGCGAATTTCACCGGGGGGTGAGGCTGCTCGCCGCTCCGCTCATCTACGCTCGCAAACAGGTCGGAGTTCTCGCGGTGACGCGGAGGGGGGGCGAGAGATTCAGCCGGAACGATGAAGAGGTCTTCGCCAGTGTCGCCGAGCAGAGTTCTTTCGCTCTCGGCAGCGCCATCATTCACGTCGAAGCGGCGGAAAAAAGACGTTTCGAGCGCGAACTCACCCAGGCCAGCGAGATCCAGCGCGTGCTTCTGCCCCGGGCCGCGCCGGCGCTGCGGGACTACGAAGTGGCGGCGGAGTACCAGGCGGCGCGTCTCGTCAGCGGCGATTACTACGATTACATCCGGGTGGACGAAGATCGCTACGGCATCGCCATCGGCGATGTCTGCGGCAAAGGCATCGCCGCCTCGCTGATCATGGCGATGTGCCGGTCGAACCTGCGCGGTCGCGCGCCCGACAATCTCTCGCCCGCTTCGGTTTTGCATTCGGTGAATCACTCCATCTTCCCCGATATCCGCGAAGACATGTTTGTCAGTCTGCTCTATCTCATCGTCGAGCGGGGGTCCGACGAGATCACGATGGCGCGGGCCGGGCACGAACCACCCATCCTCTTCCACCGCGCCACCGGCGAGATCGAAATGATAGAGCCTCCCGGCCTCGCCGCCGGAATCGACGAGGGTTCCGTCTTCAAGCGCGCGGTCAAAGACTATCGGTTTTCCATGACCTCGGGCGATGTCCTGGTGCTCTACACGGACGGGGTGATCGAATGTGAGAATTCCGAGGGCGACGAGTTCGGCGTGGAGCGGCTCTGCGAGGTCATCACGCAAAACAGCGACCGCTCCTCCCAGGATCTCGTCAATGCCATCACCGCGGAAGTCTCCCGTTTTTCCACGGGAACGGCGCAAATTGATGACATCACCTTGATTGCCAT
>JAAYAT010000228.1 GCA_012719225.1 Verrucomicrobiaceae bacterium | reverse complement strand
CCCTCACCGAACTGCTCAGATCGCCGGAAGACCTCGGCGAAAAGCTTGCGCAAGGGTGATTCGGGCTGAATAGTTACAACCCAGTTATGTATTTCTGGACTTGGTTCCACCGGCTTAACAAGCGGACGGAATCCTTCCTTGGCCGCCGCATTGATTGCTTCCGCTGTCCGAGCAGTCTTAACAACGCGAAGTTCATTGGGGTTATTCTCAGGTTGGCCGAACATGATATTTATTTTGCAGAACGTCAAAGTCATCCTACGCCTGACCGAGGGCGCGCTCCGACTTCTGGGTTGATGGTTGAATGGCCATGACGGTTTGAACTCGCAGCGGGTCAGGCGTTAGGATCGACGCCTTGTTCGCCGTTAGTTGGTTTCGTGTATTCAGCAAGCCGGGTGGCATACCTGTGGAGCCACATCCTCGTTGCTTCGTTTCTGCGGCCAAGTGAAATCCCAAATTTTCGGTGGAGCGGTAAAATAATGCCAAACATGCCACCGATAGCGCCAACAATCATACCTGGAACCATCAGTAGCATGAAAGTAATGAACGCCGGATGAGTCCAGTCTGGAGTATCGCCGAGAGTGGTATCTAAGACCTCCGATCCGAAGAGCAATGCGCAAACTCCAGCCGCCGAGAATATCCCCATCAGCATGCAGGCTAGAAGAGCTACAAATGAAGTTAGGGTTACAAAGGTCTTGATGAGCATCCTCTGTGTGTTTTTCTGGCGAACAGTATAAATAATCCACTTTACTCCCGGTATCTTCACAATACCCAAGACAGAAGACACCTCTCAGAAAACCGTTTTTTCCCGTCGGGTCAAGGATTTACGCATTTTTTCGTTTGGACAGGTGCCTCGAATTGTATTCGGCTGTTCTGAAATTCCCGGGAAAATGAAAATTTTGGAACACTTTCCTACAATACCGGATGGTCCACCTCACCAAATCCACTCTGCCACCACCCCTCACCCGCACTTCCCCGACCCGCATCCGCTGTTGCAGCCGCCGGATGATTTCCCTTTTTCCCGCCGCCAGGCCCGGACCACGAAGGCGAGTCCGGTGAGGCAGACGATGCCGAGGGCGGTCCCGCTTTGCCAGTCGTTCATGGGGAATCAGTCGATCAGGCGAGGTTGAAAAGGCGGACGGCCCGGCGTCACCGCATCAGCTCCGCCAGCTTCGGGCCGATGGCGTCGGCCCAGATCTGGTAGCCGGCGGAGGAGAGGTGGAGGAAGTCGGGCATCACGTCTTTGGTGAGGGCTCCGTCGACGAGGGGGAACTCGGGTCCGATGTCGAGGTAGTGGATCATTTTGCCGTCGTCGAGTTTGGCGATGATGGCGTTGACCTGCTTGAGCTTCTCGTTGACGGTGCCGAGGGTTCCCTCGGGTTTGTCACCGCGCGGAAAAATCGCGAGGAGGAGGATTTTCGCCTGGGGTTGTTTTTCACGGATCGTCTCGACGATGGCGGTGACTCCGTCGGCGATCTCTTCGGCGGTATTGGCTCCGGCGTTGTTGGTCCCTATCATGAGAACCACGGCCTTGGGCCGGATGACTTCGAGCTCCCCGTTGTGGATGCGCCAGAGGACGTGTTGGGTGCGGTCGCCACCGATCCCGAAATTGACGGGTTGGTAGTCTCCGAAGGCCTTGTCCCAGATGGCTTGCTGACGAGCCCAGCCCGCCGTGATGGAATCCCCCAGGAAAACGAGCTGTGCTTTCCCCTCCCGGGCCTGCTCCACGAATCGCTCGTGGGCCTTGAGAAAGTTCGCGTTGACCGTGCCGTCGGCTCCGACTTTCGGGGCCGGCTCGTCCGCTTGCTGCGGGGCCTTTTTCGCCGGGGCCGCCGTCTGGGCGGTGGCCGGGAAGGGAGTGAAGAGAAGCGCGGCCAAGAAGAGTGGGATCCATTTCATGGCGGTATTGTGCGAATCGAGCGGACCCGCGGCAACGGAAAAGATGCCTCGGGGAATCACGTGATCTCGGCGGTCGACCGGAGAAGCGGGACTCGTCATTGCTCCGGTGAGAGGATAGAACGGGAGGTGGCCGCCTCCCCATCCGATGACCTCTCCGCATTCCCACAAGCACCCCAGGTGCGGCGAACTCCATGAAAAAACGATGAACCCGAAGGACCCTTCTTTCCCCGATTTCCTCCCTCGATCCTCCCGCCGCCGGTGGCTGCGGGGAGCCATCTCCGCCGCCGCGGCACCGGCGTTGCTCGACATGACCACCCCCGCGGCGCGGGCGGCGGGCGAGGGAGCGCCACCCGTCCGCGCCGGTTTTTCGCAGGATGAAAACCGGGTTCGGCTGTATACCGCCGGGCTTTCCCGGCCGGTCAAAATGATTTTTGCGGCCGACACCCATCTCTCCCGGGACGACGCGCGCGGTGACGCCTACCGCGAGTTCAGCGCGCGCATGGCCGGAGGATACCAGCGCACCAAGCACTTCAAAAGCGGCAAGGAGACCAACCCGGAAGTTTGTTTTGAAGAAACCCTCGAGGTCGTCCGACGAGAGAAGGCCGACTTCCTCGTCCTCGGCGGCGACATTTTCAGTTTTCCCTCTGAAGCCGCCATCGAATGGGTCATGGCACGCCTCGGGACGCTGGAAGTGCCGTGGCTCTACACGGCGGGCAATCACGACTGGCACTACGAAGGCATGGAGGGGAGTTCCGCCGCACTGCGATCGAAATGGATCGCGGAACGTCTTCTCCCCCTCTACGGAGGCCGGGATCCGATGAACGCGGTTTTCGAAATGGCGGGGGTGAAAGTGCTACTGATCGACAATTCGACCTACGAAATCTCGCCCGAACAGCTCGCCTTTTTCCGCCGCGAGGCCGCCACCGGGAATCCCATGATTCTCTGTGTCCATATCCCGCTCCACGCTCCGGGCCGTTCGGTTGGCTTTGGTTGCGGGCATCCTGAATGGGGCGCGGCAACGGACAAAAACCACCGGATCGAGCGCCGCCCGATCTGGCCGGAGCGTCATTCCGCCGTGACGATGGATTTCCATCGCGAGGTCTTCGCGTCGCCTCATCTCCTCGGCATCTTCGCCGGACACATTCACCGGCTCTCCACCGATGTCCTCCACGGGGTGCCCCAGGTCGTGGCCGGCGCGAACGCGACGGGGGCGCACCTCGTGGTGGAGGTGCTTCCACGGGAGACACCGGAGACACCTCCGTCAAAGCAACCACCGGGGGATTGACAAAGCGAGGAAAATTCCCTCCAATCGGGTGATGATCCGGTTTCGAGTTCCCCCGTCCGCGAAAGTGATCCGACACCGGATGCGTTCGGTCCGCGAAGGTTTCGCCCGATGTTTCCCGGCGGCCCTCTCCGGCTTTCTGAT
>JAAYAT010000227.1 GCA_012719225.1 Verrucomicrobiaceae bacterium | reverse complement strand
GATGTTGACCGAGCGGAAGATGTTCTCGGTCAACTTGGCCGCCTCGGCGACGCGGCAGGAGGCCACCGGCACGATGGAATCGATCGCGGCGGAATAGATCTCAAGGCCGCGGTCGCGGCATTTCTCGGTGAGGCCTCCGAGCAGTTTGGGGATTTTCTCAACCGACTTGGCGTTGCCGGGGTCCTCTCTCTCGGGGGAATAGACGAGGTGGAAGTCCTCGCCGGCAACGAGACCGGAGCCCTTTTCGAGCGCCTCGCGCAGTTCCCCGTCGGTGGTGCCCGGGTAGGTGGTCGATTCCAGGGAGACGACCGTTCCCTTGCTGAGATGGGGAGCGATGGAAGTGGCGGTCGAGACGACGAAGGAGAGATCCGGTTCCCGCTGTTTGGAGAGGGGGGTCGGCACACAGATGATGACGGCGTCCACGCCATTGACCCGGGAGAAGTCGGTGGTCGCCTCGAAGCGTCCGGTGGCGTTCATCTCCGCGATTTCACTCGAAGGGATGTGGCGGATGAACGATTCCCCGCGCGAGAGGATATCGACCTTGGAGCGGTCGATGTCGAGTCCCAGCACCGAGGCGCCGCCCCGGACGAATTGTCGGGCGAGAGGAAGGCCGACATAGCCCAGGCCGACGATACACACTTTTTTCATAAATTTTTGGTTGGGTTCCTGTTGGTTTCGGTTTTTGATTCGTAGCGGAACATGCCAATGTTCCCTCGCTCCGACTTCGGCGACCGATTCCGCTTATTTCCGTGCCATTCGGGAGGGGAAGCTTGGCAGCTTCCGCTACATCTCATGACGTGACGAAAGATGCTGTAGAGGAACATGCCGTAGCGGAACATGCAAATGTTCCCGCGATCTTGAGGCACCCTATCCCCGCTTGTTTCCGCACCATCTATTTTTAATCCCGCAGAGCCGCAGCCACTTGGTCTTGGTCCGCCTCGCTGAGATAGGGACTCATAGGGAGGCTCAGGCAGCGATCTGCGATGCTCTCGGTGATGGGGAAATCGCCTTTGCGGTGTCCCAGTCCGGCGAAGACCGGCTGGAGGTGCAGGGGCACCGAATAGTAGGGCACGGAGGGAACGTCCCGCTTTTGCAATTTTTCCTGCACCGCGGCCCGGTCGTCGCAGAGGAGGGTGTACTGGGCGTAGACGCTGGTGTTGCCGGGGCCGACCACGGGGCATTCGATGCCGGGGATGTCGGCGAGCCGCTCGTCGTAGCGCCGTCCGACGGTTTGGCGCAGCTCCACTTCTTCGGGGAAAAGCTCCAGCTTCGGCAGGAGAATGGCGGCCTGCAGGGTGTCGAGCCGCCCGTTGAGCCCGATCACCGGATGGTAGTGCTTTTTCTGCTGCCCGTGGACGCGGATCCAGCGCATCCGTTCCGCCAGTTCGTCGTCGTCGGTAAAGAGCGCGCCCCCGTCGCCGTAGCCGCCGAGAGGTTTCGAGGGGAAAAAGGAAGTGCTGCCGATGGTGGAGAGCGCTCCGGACTTCACGCCGTGATGGGTCGCGCCGAAACTCTGCGCGGCATCCTCGATGACCGGGAGGTTGCCGTGGCGGCCCGCGATCTCGTTGATCGCCCGCATGTCGGCGGTCTGCCCGTAGATTCCTACCGGCATGATCGCCTTGGTCCGCTCGGTGATCGCGGCCTCGAGGAGGGCGGGATCCATGTTCCAGGTCACCGGATCGACATCGACGAAAACCGGTTTCGCCCCGATCAGGGCGATCACCTCCGCCGTGGAAATCCAGGTGTAGGGGACGGTGATGACTTCATCCCCCGCCTTCACCCCGAGGGCCATGAGGGCGATGAGGAGGGTGTCCGTCCCGGAAGACGCGCCGATGGAGTGTTTCACCCCGAGGTAGGAGCAGAGGGCGTCCTCCAGTTCCCCGATTTCCGGTCCCATGATATAGCGTCCGTGGTCGAGAACGGTGGCGATGCGAGCGTCGATCCGCTCGCGGATGCGGTCTTGTTGGCTTTTGAGGTCGATGAATTCCATGGGGGGAGGAGTCAGGAGCTAGGAGTCAGGAGCTAGAAGGTGAAAGGGAGGGCGAACTGTTCTCGGTGAGCCGTTGGGGGATCTTTCAGGGATTCAGGGGTTGAGGGATTCAGGGGTTGAGGGGGAAGATTGGCATCTTCCTCTTCCATGAGAAGGTTTGTCAAAAAAATCAAAAATT
>JAAYAT010000226.1 GCA_012719225.1 Verrucomicrobiaceae bacterium | reverse complement strand
TCGCGGCGGTGGAGAGTGGAGAAAAGGGAACGGGACAGAGCGATCTCGGGGCGCAGTTCGAGTCACTCGTGCGGCAGTGGGAGGAGGAAATGATCCCCGCCGCGGAACGGCTCCGGGCGGAGTCAGCGGAGTCAGTGAGCGAGATCACCCGCACCGTCCTGTCCGACCGCTCGCCCGAGCAGTGGTGCCCGCCCGATGCGATGGCACCGGCGCGTCGATTCGGGTCGCTCTCCTGGAAAGGCGGCGAGGCGGCGGCGCAGTCCCCTCGCTCGGAGCGGTTCGCCCTACCGGGAGAACCGGATTTCCGTTTGCCGCTGCGGCTCCGCATCCCCGACGCGGCATCGCTCCTCATCGAAACGAAGCGGCGGGGACGCGAGGAGGCCATCGCCCATCTCAATGCCCACGTGCTCGCCTGGCTCGCGGGTTCGCCGCCGGGGCGGCTTTCCTTTTCCCTCGTCGATCCGGTCGGTCTGGGGGAAAGCTTCGCCGGGCTCATGCATCTGGGGGACTACGAGGAAATCCTCATCAGCTCCCGCATCCACACGCAGCCCGAGCCGATCGAGCGCCGACTCGGAGAACTGTGCGAGGAGATGGAAAAACGCATCCAGATGTACCTGCGCAACGACTATGAGACGATCACGCGATACAACGAGGCGGCGGGAGTGATCGCGGAGCGTTACCATTTTCTCGTCGTGGCGGACTTTCCGAAAGGCTTCACCGAACTGGCGGCGCGTCGCCTCCTCAGCATCGCGACATCGGGAGCGCGGTGCGGCGTTTTCCTCCTGATCCATTGCGACGAGCGCGCCGTGGTCCCGCCCGGCTTTGCGATGGAGGACTTGCGCGGGGCCTGCTTCTGCCTGCGGGGGGGGCAGGAGGGGTTTGTCATCCGGGACAATCCGGTCGAGGGCGCCGAACTGTCCCTGCACGCGCCGCCGCCGCCCGAGCTCTTCGGGCACTGGGTCCACCGCCTCGGCGAGGCGAACCGCGATTCCAACCACATCGAAGTGCCCTTCGCCCACATCGCACCCCGGGAAAACGAATGGTGGAGCGTCTCCACCACCGACGAACTTCGCGTCCCCATCGGTCGCAGCGGCGCGAGGAAGCTGCAATATCTCTCGCTGGGAAAAGGAACCTGCCAGCACGCCCTCATCGCGGGAAAAACCGGTTCGGGAAAATCGACGCTTTTCCACGTCATCGTCACGAATCTCGCGCTCTGGTGCCATCCCGACGAGGTGGAATTTTACCTGATCGATTTCAAAAAAGGCGTCGAGTTCAAATGCTACGCCGAGCACCGTCTCCCCCACGCCCGCGTCGTCGCGATCGAGAGCGACCGCGAGTTCGGGCTCAGTGTCCTGCAGCGGCTCGATGAAGAACTACAACAGCGCGGAACCCTCTTTCGCTCCGCCGGAGTCCAGGATGTCGCGGGCTATCGCTCCCGGCCCGACGCCGCGGCGCTGCCGCGCACCTTGCTCCTGATCGACGAGTTCCAGGAATTTTTCACCGAGGACGACTCGATCGCCCAACAGGCCGCTGTGCTGCTCGATCGCATCGTGCGGCAGGGGCGGGCCTTCGGGGTGCATGTGGTCCTGGGATCCCAGACCCTCGGCGGAGCCTTCACCCTGGCGCGGGCGACGCTGGGCCAGATGACGGTGCGGATCGCGCTGGCCTGCAACGAAGCGGACGCCTATCTGATCATGGATGATGCCAATCCGGCACCCCGACTCCTGACCCGCCCGGGCGAGGGGATCTACAACGACCGCGCCGGAGCGGCCGAGGCGAATTCGCCGTTCCAGGTGGTCTGGATGGACGAGGCGGAGCGAGACGAGTGGCTTGTCAGGGTGGCCGCGCGGGCGCACAGCGTGCCCCTGACCGACCGCGAACGGGTCGTCTTCGAAGGGAACGCCCCGGCGCATGTGGAAGACGATGCCGTGGTCGCCCGGCAACTCGAGGAAGGACCGCAGGCCGTCTCCGGCGAAGCCCCGAGGTTTTTTCTCGGCGCCCCCAATGCGATCAAAGGACCGACGGAAGTGGTCTTTCCCCGTCAGAGCGGGAGCAACCTCCTCCTCGTGGGACAGCGCGAAGATGTCGTGGATTCCCTCGTCGCGATCGGGCTGCGCCTGCTCCGGGCGCGGTTCGGGAGCGGGATCCGGCTCGTCCTGCTCGACGGTCGTTGCTCCGGCGACGAGACCGGGTCGCCCTACTGCCGCGCCATCGCCGCGATCGGCGGAGTGAACTGTCCCTCCGTCCACGAAATGGGAACGGTCCTCCGCGAACTCGCCGCGGAGAGAAAAGCGTTCGCCGAGGGCGCGGTCCCCGATCCCGGGTATCGGACGCTCCTTTTCATTCCCCATCTGCATCGCTACAAAAAGCTCCGCTACGAAGACGATTACCGCTTTTCCTTGGACGAACCCGAGGAGGCGACGCCCGCGGCCTCCCTTCACGAACTGATCTGCGAAGGCCCCGGCTGGGGCTATCATGTGATCGCATCGCTCGATTCCTACAACAACGTCACGCGCAATCTCGGTCGGAAAGCGCTCGGGGAATTTGAGAAAAAAATCCTTTTCCAAATGAGCGCGGCCGACTCGGCCGGACTCATCGACACCGGCAAAGCCGCCGATCTCGGGCTGAACCGGGCGCTCTACCACGAGGAATCGAGCGGCACGGTGGAATTGTTCCGCCCCTACGCCT
>JAAYAT010000225.1 GCA_012719225.1 Verrucomicrobiaceae bacterium | reverse complement strand
TTGATCGGATTCATGGGGACGGGAAAGACCTCGGTGGGAATGCGCGTGGCGAAAAGCCTCGGATGGCGCTTTGTCGACACCGACCGTCTCATCACGCGCCGCGCCGGGAAATCCATCCCCGCGATCTTCGCCGAATCCGGCGAGGATGTCTTCCGTAATCTCGAGACGGAGGTCCTCCGAAAATGCGCCGGGGAATCCGGTCAGGTCATTTCCACCGGCGGGGGCATCGTCACTCTGGAGCGCAACCGCGAGATCCTGAAAGACGTCGGCTACGTCATCTGGCTGGAGGCCTCGCCCGAGACCATCTACGAACGGGTCAAGAACAACCGCAACCGTCCCCTCCTGCGAACCGATGATCCGCAGGCGACGATACGAAAGATGCTGGAAAGCCGCCGCGCTTTTTACGAAAGCACCTGCGATCTGCGCATCCGCACCGACGATCTCACGATGGAGGAGACCTGCTACGGGGTCACCGAATCCGCCCGCCTCGCCCTCGCGGGGGAGTGAGGGTTCTGAGGCGTTCAGGGATTGAGGTTTTCAGGAGATGATGTGATGCGCCGTGAGGATGCGGTGCACCGCCGCCCGCAATTCCGTCGGCGCATAGGGTTTGGGCAGGACCCCCTTGAACCCGAACGCGGCCGGGCTGGACATCGCCGGTGCGTCGGAATAACCGCTGGAAACAATCGCGAGGACCTGCGGATCGATCTGGAGGAGACGGCGCATCGTTTCCACTCCGCCGACGCCGTTTTCTATGGTGAGGTCGCAGATGAGAAGGTGGAAACGCTCGCCCTTTTCCAACGCATCGGTGTAGACCGCCACGGTTTCGCGGCCTTCCTTGGTCTCGACGACCTCGTGTCCGGCGCGGCGCAGCGTCGCGGCCATGAGTCGGCGGATCGGGGCGTCGTCTTCGAGAATGAGGATGCGGGTTCCCACGAGGAGCGGTTCCCCGCCCTCTTTCGCCGGCGGCGTGGCGGTGAGGTTGGGAATGTCGAAATTCGGATAGGCCGGCGAGCTGTCGCCCCCCTCGGACGGCCCGACTCCTTCGAGTTCATCCTGACGGCGTCCCATCGGGGCACAGAAGGTGGCGATGGTGCCCTTGCCCTCCTTGGATTGCAACTGGATGAAACCTCCGTGCGCCTTGGCGATGGACTCGCACACGGTGAGACCGATCCCGGTGGCGTTGTTCGCTTTCCGGGTGGTGAAATAGGGCTCGAAAACCCGCTCCAGATCCTGGTCGCTCATCCCGTGTCCCGTGTCGATGACTTCGATGAGGAGGTGATCCTCGTCCGCCGGAGTGTGGGAATGGCGCACTTTGAGAACCTCCTCGGGGGCGATGCGGGAACTGCGCACGATGAGGACGCCGCCATCGGGCATGGCTGCGGCGGAGTTGGCGATGAGATTCTCGATGAGCCGCCCGATCTGCGCCGGATCGACGTTGGCGATGACCTCGGAAGCGGAGCCCTGGAACTGGTAGCGGATCTCGGGATGCTGGATACGGTGTTCGGTGAGAATGCGCCGAATCAGATCCGAGACGCGGGTCCGCTCGCGAATGGGACGTCCCCCGCGGGCGAAAGTCATGAGCTGTTGCACGAGCCCGGTGGCGCGCGAGGCGGCGGTCTGCGCTTCTTCGAGCATCTCCTGCATCTCGGGATCGTTTTCGTTGCGTTCCCGGGCGAGACTGATGTTGCCGGTCAGGGTGGTGAGGTAATTGTTGAAGTCGTGGGCGAAGCCGCGGGCGAGCAGTCCCAGTCCCTCGAGCCGTTGCTGCCGGACCTGCTCGGCCGCCTCGAGACGAGTCGCGGTGATGTCGGTGAAAAGCAGGAGAACCCCGCAACTCGTCGGATAGGCGCGCACTTCGAACCACATCCCGCGATTGGAATCGTGGAAATCAAAACGATGACGCCGCCCGTCGGCGAGCGGACGGTGGAAGTGATCCTCGTAGCGGTCGCTGTCGTCGAGAGCGAAATGATGGCGGAACGCGGTGTCGACGAGCCTTTTGCCCGGCGCGAAAACCTGGATGGCCTCGGTGTTGGCGTAGCGGATCACACCGTCCTCGTCGATTTTCAAGAGAGGGTCCCCCAATTCCTCGATCTGCGCGAGAGCGGTGGGCGGCAGCACCGACTCGCCGACACCACCGGCCGCCGAGACGATCTCGCGGGGGAGAGAAGGGAGCGGAGCCGGCTCCGGCGCGACGTCCGGAGCAGGGGTGTCCGTCGCGGCCGGGGGCGATTTCTTTTTGGCGAGAAGTTCCCGGAAGGCCGGATCCGTCGCGAGCGAGGCGATCTTGCGCAGGGCTTCGCTACGGGCCGCCGGATGCGGTCGGTGGGCAGCGGGAGGAGGAGGCGGAAACGGATCGTCCGGTCCTGCTCCGGTCGGCTCGTCCGCCGCCGCAGGCGCTACCGAGGGCATCGCCGGGAATTCCGTCGGCGACACCGCCGATGCCGGAGCCGTCCCGGGCCTGACCGGCACGAGCACGGAGACGAGCCCGACCGCTTCCCCATCCGACACGCGAATGGGGACGGAGCGTTCTTCGACGAGTTGCCGCAGCCCGGACCGGGTTCTCAAATGGACGCGGCGGGTCGTTTTTTCGGGTGTCTCCCCGGAGAGCGACGCCTCCTCCCCGAGTTCTTCGAGGGGAATGATCTCGCCGAGGGGACGATTCAGCGCCTCCGGCAAGGTCCAGCCGGTGAGGGTCGCGGCGGAGGGGTTCAGATAGACGACATTGCCGTCCAGATCCGACCCGATCACCGCCTGCGGCAATTGTTGGGAGACCGCCTCCAACCCGGGGAGCCGCAGCGAGAGCCGCTCCCCCGCGATGCGCCGCTCGACGACCGCCTCCAGACAGGCGGCCAGTTCGGCGTCGCCGAAAGGCTTCCGCAGAAACGCGGCGGGACGGACGCCGCGGGCCCGTTCCAGGATGGCTTCCTCGGAGTAGCCGGTCAGAAAGATCGAGGGAATGCCGTGCTCTTCGCGCAAGGTCCGGGCGAGGTCGATGCCGTCCTCGTCGTGATCGAGCCGTATGTCGAGGAGGGCGAGATCGGGTTTTTCCTCCTCCAGCAAATCGAGCGCCTGGGCCGCCGAATAAGCGATCCCCGAAACGACAAAGCCGCGACGACGCAGTGTCGCCTCGAGATCGCGAGCGGTGACGCGATCATTCTCGACGATCATCAGTCGCAGGCGGTTGGCAGGGAGTTCGTCCATGGGTTCGCAATGCGGCGAGGTTCGCCGGGCGTCGGCACGCTACAGTAAAGTCCTCATAATTCACAAATGAAATTCCCCCCGCTTCCAGCATTTGACCGGCGAGGCCAGAAAGTCCGTCTCATCGGTTCCGGGGCGGTACGATGAGGACCCATTCCCGCGCCGGATTTTCCGGATCCGTCGCCTCCAGCCGTCCTTGAATCTGCTCGGTCAGCAGTTCGAGAATCTCCAGCTCGGTATCGCGGTCGGTGAAGACAAACTGGCGGTAGGTCCCGGGCCGAACTGTGAGTTGGAATCCTCCCCCGGCATGGGCTCGCAGGTCGATATACAATTCGGGTCCCGGTCCCTGCTGACGCGCCGCGAGGACGAGGCGCATCAATTCCCCCATCAGGAGGCTGAAAGATGTCGCGCTCTGGACATCGAGGGTGAGATCCTCGCTGCCCGTGATGAGGATCACTCTGCGCCCGGGGCCTCGCCCGATCAGGGAACAGACTTCATCTGCGAGACTCCGCAGCAGGGGGAAGACCCAAACCTTGTCCGATTCATCATGGGGACAGGCCTGGGCCATGGAGCGCAGGCGGATTTGCCAGCGCAGGAAGGCGTCCCGCGCCGCCGCCCCCTGGGGTTCGAGGCTGAAGAGGCTGGTGACGAGCTGCAACTGATTGCGGAAGCTGTGCTGACGGCGTTCCCTCGTCGAGGACGACACATGTGCCTCCAGCGAGGGCGTTTCGGGCGCGGGCTCCACTTCCTGACCCACCCTTTCCGAAACCCCGGAACGACGCCCGAAAAAAGCGAGGGAACCGCACGGCTTGCCCTCTTCTTCCAAGGCGAGAACCTCAGACTTCAGGCCCCCTTCCCCACGGTCCTGACAGAGCTGGTCAAAAGGTTCGCCGCGGAGCTGCTCCTCCCCGACCCCGAAGTATTCCGCCGCCGCTGGATTTGCTTCGGACACGATACCTCGCGTGTCCAGCCTCACCATGGCTACCGGAGAATGAGTGAAGGAGGCGCGCTGCCAGAGATCGCGTTCGCGCAGCACTCGCGTCGCGGTGTGATTGCGGACGACCACAAACACTTGTCCGTCTCCGCAGGGGGCGAGCGTCACCCCGAACTCGGAGCCGTCCTCTCCCGAACCGCGAATGTCCGCGTGGATCGTCCTGCCCCCGCTTGCCACCTGATCCTGGCATTGCCGCATAAGATTCCCCAAGACCGGCCAGACCAGCGCAACCGACCGCCCTCTCCACGAGTCGTCGGGAACCAGCTCCGCCCACGGCTGCGAAGGCGGGGCGAAATCCACGATGGTGCCGTCGGGATCGATCAACAGGATCAGATCCGGCACGGCGTGGAGGAGCGCCTGCGCCTTGGCCGAGACCACGCGGAGGCGGGCGGCGAGCCGTTCCTGCGCCGAGATCGCATCGAGCGGGGTGAACAGGTAGATCGCCATGGCGGGCCGGGCCGCGTCCTCCCCCACCGGGCAGTAGGTCACGCGGGCGCGCTTTTCCACCGTGCGGGTGCGCAGCCAGACCTCGCGGGTGACGACCTTCGCGGCACTCTCCTCGGGCGCGAGACGGGAGAGATTGTCCTCGGCCCCGGCGAGTTCGGCCGCCTCGTTCGGGTGGAGCAACTCGGCGAGGGAGGACAGGCGCAGATTTTTCAGCGGGATCCCCGCTAGGGTGAGAAAGGCGGGATTGGCGTCAATGATCCGACCGGTGCGGTCGACCAGCACCGTGCCAGTTTCCGAATGGGAAAAAAGCGCCCGGAATTTCAGCTTGCCGTGTCGCAAGGTCTCCTCGATCCGCCGGGCCTCGGTAACGTCCTCTATCGTAAGCGTGATACCGCCATCCCGAAGTAGTGAAGACCGGAACTCGATCTCCTTCAGTTTCTGTGCGGCTGTTCTCAGCGTAAAGGTGCGGGTCAGTTGATTTCTCCATATATGTTCGCGCCACGAGTTGATGACTTTGTCACGGTGGTCCCGGTCCGGGCAGACGGCGGCGAGCCAGCCTTCCACGCCGCCTTTCTCCGCCACTCCGTACCCTAGCAATTGGCGGCAGGTCGCGTTTTCGTGACGCAATTCCTGTCCCGGCCCCAGGACGATGAATCCGTAGGGAAGTTGGTCGAGCAGCCCCCGCCACTCGGAGGCCGAGACGGACGGAGGCGAGGAATACACCGGAGCCTGGTGATGCGCCGCCCCGGCGGAAGCGGCGACAGGCGGCACGGATCCGGACGCTCCCGATCCAAAAACGCCCCCTCCCGGCATGGCGAAGACGTTCGGAGGGTGATTCACGGAATCACTTACCCCCTGGGGAGGAGTTTCACGGGTTGGATGCGGGTCCGTCAAAAGACTGGTGGAACGGGTTGGAGCGGAGGCGACGCATCATTTAAGGAAAGTTAATTATCTACTGCAAGCGTTTTATTCTCCCAAAGCTCTTTTTCGCGTCTCTTTTTCGCGAAAAACCGGTTTTGGCCTCTTCGTCCCCTTCTTCGGATGCCGGGACGCTCCACGCGGACGGGAAAAACCGGGGCCGGACGACGCTGTCACTCCTCCTCTCTCGCCCCTCGGATTCCCTCGGGCAGCTCGAGAGGTCGCCGTCCCGCGCGGCGACGAATCCAGTCCACCGCGCGCCGGAGCGGTTTCCATCGGACGAGGCGAATTTCCAACCGACGTTTGCCGGGGAAATTCAGGAGAAACAATCCGATCACGAGCGTGAGAAGACCCTGCCCCGGCGTCACCAGCATGAGCAGCCCTCCCAGCACCAGAAGCAATCCCAGCGCGTTCTTCAGGACGAGAAACACCAGCCGCAGGGCCGGATGCCGTTCCCGGAGCGCTTCGGCCCCCTCGCTTGTTTCCAGAAAATAGTCGTACGGCATCCGCCGGATCACCATGGGGACGGCCACAAAACTGACGAGCAGGGTGAGCAGCGAGAGCGAGCCGATCCAGACGAAGAGCTCTTCGTGATGCCGCACCCACCGCCATTGTTCGAGGAGCCAGTCCATCCCCCGCATTCATCCGTCCGATCAGACGGGGAATCAATCCATTTCGCGCGAGCGGGGCTCGCGATGCACCGTGCTGGCGGTCGTCGGCGAAGTGACGAAAGGCCCTCCGGCGAGCGGGGCGCGGTCGGAGAAAGCGACGTCGGGCATCTCGCTGGGGCGTCCGGCGAGGGGGAAATCCTTGCGCAGGGGGAAATAGGGATAGCCCTCCCACATGAGGATACGGCGGTGGTCGGCGAGTCCGGTGAACTCGATTCCCATCATGTCGTAAATTTCGCGCTCGTGCCAGGCGGCGGTGGGCCAGACTTCAGAGACGGACTCGGCCTTGCGATCCTCGGGCAGTTTGTATTTGATGCGGAGGTGATGCCGCGCCCCGTTGCCGAGGGCGTAGAGTTCGTAGACCAGCTCCCAGCGGGGTTCCACGCCGAAATGATCGACACTGCTCACGTCGATGAGGTAGTCGAAACCGAGTTCGTCGTGGCAATAACGGAGGATCTCCCCGGCCTTGGCCTGTTCGACGATCACGGTCCGCTCGCCGCGGAATTCGACAGTGTCGAGGATGGCATCGGAGAAACGATCCGCGAGGATGGTGAGAAGGGAAGTCATGTCAGGGGAAGGGTGCGCAGGGATCGTCAGACCGCTTTCTCGGTCTGGAAATGAGCGACGGCGGATTCCTCTTTGGTGATTTTTTCCTGCAGACGCATCAGTCCCTCGATGACCGCCTCGGGACGGGGCGGACAACCGGAGATGTAGACATCGACGGGGATGAGGTTGTCTATGCCCTGGAGCACCGCGTAGCTGCGATACATGCCGCCGGAGGAAGCGCAGGCCCCCATCGCGATGCACCACTTCGGTTCGGGCATCTGGTCCCAGACCCGCT
The DNA here is from genome assembly GCA_012719225.1 of Verrucomicrobiaceae bacterium. Lineage (GTDB taxonomy): Bacteria > Verrucomicrobiota > Verrucomicrobiia > Verrucomicrobiales > DEV007 > Arctic95D-9. The sequence continues at coordinate 2,111 of JAAYAT010000225.1, read as the reverse complement.
TCACCGCGAGCGCCATTTTGTAAGTGACAGTGCCCGCGACGATCATGACGTCGCTCTGGCGGGGGGAAAAACGCATCACCTCGGCGCCGAAGCGGGCGATGTCGAAACGGGACGCGGCCGTGCCCATCAGCTCGATGGCGCAGCAGGCGAGCCCCATCGGCATGGGCCAGAGGGAGTTCTTCCGCATCCAGTTGATCGCCGCATCGGCTCTGGTGAAGATGATGTTGCCCTCGATCTTGGAATCGTAGGCGGCGTGTTGCTCGATCGTCTCCGGCATGGTCGTTTTCTCTGGGTGGCGTCTGTTCCCAAGAGGTTACGTCTCGAAAAGTCCGGAGCAAGGGGGATTGTGAAAAATTTCACAAGCTCTTCCGCCCCGGCTTTCCGCGTTCCCAACCCGGAAATCCGTCCGGGAACCGGGGCGAAGCAGGCTCACCCCAGAGTTTCCAGGATGCGGCGGCAGACTTCCTCGACTTTTTCCCGGGTATTGAAGGCGGAGATGCGGAAATATCCCTCGCCCGCGGCCCCGAATCCGGCCCCGGGAGTGATCACCACATTGGCTTCGTTCAGCATTTTATCGAACATGCCCCACGAATCCAGCCCCTCGGGGCAACCCACCCAGACGTAGGGGGCGTTGCGCCCGCCGAAAACGGGCAGACCCACCCGCGCACAGGCTTCGCGGAGGAGAGCGGCGTTGCCCATGTAGCCGTCGATGAGGGCGGCGACCTGCTTTTTCCCCTCTTCGGAAAAAACCGCGGCGGCCCCTTTTTGCACGGGATAACTCGCCCCGTTGAACTTGGTGCTGTGGCGACGGGACCAGAGCGGATGCAGCGCCCGCTCACTGCCGTCGGCGGCGTAGCCCTTGAGGGTTTTCGGAATCACGGTGTAGGCGCAGCGAGTCCCGGTGAATCCCCCGTTCTTGGAAAAACTGCGGAACTCCATGGCACATTCGTGCGCCCCCTCGATTTCAAAAATGGAACGGGGGATCGCGGGATCCTGAATGAACGCCTCGTAGGCGGCGTCGTAGAGAATGATGGCCCGGTTGGCGCGGGCGTAAGCGACCCAATCGGCGAGTTGTTCGCGGGTGGCGGTCGCGCCGGTGGGATTGTTGGGGTAGCAGAGATAGACGAGGTCGACCTGCCGCTCGGGAATCGCGGGGACAAAATCATTTTCCGCCGTGCAGGGCAGGTAGACCAGTCCGGCATAGGTGCCCTTTTCATCGGCCTCACCGGTGTTCCCGGCCATCACATTGGTATCGACGTAGACCGGATAAACCGGATCGGTGATCGCGATGACATTGTCGCGCCCGAAAATATCGAGGATATTGCCGGTGTCGCATTTGGAACCATCGGAGACGAACACCTCGTCGGCGGAGATGCCGAGACCGGCATACTGGTTCTCGACGATGGCCTCGCGGAGAAAGGCGTAACCCTGCTCGGGGCCGTAGCCCTTGAAGGTGTCCGCGTGCCCGAGTTCGTCGACGGCGGCATGCATCGCCTCGCGGCAGGCCTCCGGGAGAGGTTCTGTCACATCGCCGATGCCGCAGCGGATCAGGCGCACGGCGGCTTCCGGATGGGCCTCGTTGAAAGCGTTGACGCGACGGGCGATCTCGGGAAAGAGATAACCGGCTTTGAGCTTCAGAAAATTGTCGTTTATGCGTGCCATGGTAGCGGAGGGTGGTTTAGGCTCCTGTGAAAATAAAAACGGAGACTTATAGAGGGTGCGGATGGACTCCAAGCAACGGTTTTTTGCGACGGCACGCGATTTTTTGATGGTTCTCGCCGTCCTCCTCCTTCCGTTCGGATGCGCGACGAAAGCCGCCGAACGCACCCTCGAAAGGCCACTGGATCGGTCTGCGGGCGAAGCCTCTGCGGGAAATCCTTGATCGGATCGCGTTTTCAAATTCCGCCCGGCCCGGAAGGCGCGGCTTGAGTGCCGAGCGGGCGGTAATGAGAACCTACCACACGTTTTGTGCTGCCTACTCCGCCCCTACGGCCCGATCACGTCTTTCTGCAAATCCCGTATCACCCGCAGATCGCCCCAGTCCGCCCCGCGCATCCGGCGGGCCCCCGTTTTCCGCTTTTCGCCGAAGCGGTTGCGCAGGCGCTGCTCGC
>JAAYAT010000224.1 GCA_012719225.1 Verrucomicrobiaceae bacterium | reverse complement strand
ACCGCCACTTGTGGCGGTGTTTTTTTGCCTGCGACCCCGGGATGAGAACCCGCAGGGTTCGACCGCCCCAACGACGACGAAGGAGTCGTGCCCGAAAAAGCGGCGAGCGCAGCGAGCCCTCTCCGCGGAGCCGGAACGAAGAGAAGGATAATCCCGTACGGGTCGCCAAAAAATCCACCGCCACTTGTGGCGGTGTTTTTTTTTGCCCGCGACCCCGGGATGAGAACCCGCAGGGTTCGACCGCCCCAACGACGACGAAGGAGTCGTGCCCGAAAAAGCGGCGAGCGCAGCGAGCCCTCTCCGCGGAACTTCACATCCCCGGGCAAACGCGGGGCGAGTGGGGCTTGTCAAATTTGCGAAACGCCGATATTGTTACTATGTGACAAAGGCGAATTCTTCGCCGAAAAAACCCCGATATGAACTCTCCCGAAGACACTTTCGACCTCTCTTTTCGTGTGGTCGTTTATAACGACGACGGTAATTGGGCGGCCCACGCCCTCGAACTTGACATCGTAGGGGCTGGAGAAACTCCCGACGAGGCGATGAGCGAACTCATCTCTGCGATTGAATGCCAAGTCACATTCGCCCTACAGTCCGGGGACCCGAGCCTGATGGATCACGAAGCCCCCCCCGAGATCATCGCGCTCTGGGAAGAAGCGAAATGCAATTCAGTGAGAACTATTTTTGCAGGAGACGCTTCGAGAAGCACAAGACCCGCCCGCGCCGTGTCCGCATCCAGTTCAGACGGACCGCTCGCGAAATTCTACGGACTGACGGGGGAAAAGCTCGAAGACCTGCGCAACCACCCCATGGAGTTGGTCTGTGGCTAAGCCCAAAAAGCCCGCCGAAGTGGTGAAGTTACTGCGGGCCTATGACAGCCGGTTCGTAATTTATACAAGCAGAGCCAAGGGATCTCATCGCATGATCGAGCACCCCAACATCAATGGAAAGAGGGCGTCAATCCCCCTCCCCTTCCATAAGGGGAAAGATGTCAGCGCAGGCGTGCTCAATTCAATCATCCGAAGGTTTGGTCTGCCAAAGGACTTCTTTGGATAAGCCATCGCCTGCGATGAACGGACACAGTGAGTCCGAAACCGCCCAAAACCCCCGTCCTATAAGGGACAGCGCCGGGGTTCGTCTGTCCGATCGACGGCGCAGGAGTCGTGTCCGAAAAAGCGACGAGCGCAGCGAGTCCTCTCCGCAGCGTTCGAAAATCGGAGATTGCCAATTGCGCGATAAACCGAAAGAATCGCATTCTCCATGAAAGCCGCCGCCCTGTTCGTCCTCGCCTTCCTCGGAAACGGCCTCTCTCTTTTCGCCGCGGAAATCCACCACGCCCAGGGAGAGATGGCGGGCGAACCGACCGCGACCTCGGTCCTTCTCCAATCGCGCCTCACCGCGATTCCCGGACCGGATCCCGATGCCGACGGCGACATCCCGGGAGCGAAGGGCGTGGCCTGCTTCGAATGGGATGAGTCGTCAGATTTTGCCGAGGCAAAACGCACCGACTGGATCGAAGCCCTCCCGGGGAGACAGCTTTTTCCAATGGCTGCGCGAAAACCAACTGGACGATGTCCTCACCTTCTGCGGCGACCGGCACTGGCAGTACCACAGCATCCATCCGCTCGGCGTCGAGGAATTCTCGGTCGGTGCGCTCAACGATGAAAACGCCATCGCCGGAGAAAAACCCGGCGGCAAACACACCACCGATCCCGACGGCCTCATCCGTCAGCCCTTTCTCTACCCTAAACCCACCGGCGGGTTCCTTCACGTCACCGTCAGCGAGGAAAGCGGCGCACCGCGTCTCCGCCTCCGTTTCCACGATGACGAAGGCACCTCCGCCTATCAAGTGATCAAACACCCCACCGGGCACCCCGAATGAGGGAAAAGGGGGGCTGCGCGGCGAAGCACCCCGCTCACAACTTCAGCAGGAAAGCGACGAGGTCTTTTTTCTCGGCTTCGTTCAGTTTCAGTTCGAGGACGAGATTGAAGAACTCCACGGTGTCCTCAAGGGTGAGGCAGCGCCCGTCGTGCAGGTAGGGCGGGCTTTCCTTGATGCCGCGGAGGGTGAAGGTCTTGATGGGACCGGTCCCCGGTTCGTCGAGGAATCGTTCCAAGTGCAGGTCGTGCATCATCTGGTCCATGTAGAAGGGCGGGATGTGGCAGGTGGCGCACTTCGCCTTGCCGAAAAACAATTCTTCCCCGCGGATCTCGGACTCCGTTGCCTTGGTGCGGTCAAGTCGCTTGGTCGTCACATCGAGATCCGGCGCGGGCGGGAAGTCGAGCATGTTCTGCAACTGGGCCATGTGACTGACCTGGATGCGGTCGAGGATCATGATCCCCTTTTTCATCGCGTGGATGGGATCGCCGTTGAAGTAGGCGGTGCGCTGCTCGAACTCGGTGAAATCCTCGATGGAGCGCAGGCTGCGTTTCGACCCGTGGATCTGCTGGACGAACACTCCCCGCAGGCTCGGCGTGTCGAGGCGGAAACGCCGTTCTTGGGGCCGGTCGTCGGGATTGAGGTGGAATTGACCGGTGGTGTGGCCGTTGACATGGCAGTCGAAACAGGTCACCCCGAGGCTGGGGTTGACGCTCTTGCGATCATCGGTGGGGTTGAACTCCTCCTGCGGAAAAGGAGTCAGGAGCAGCCGCAGGCCGTCGAGTTGCACCGGTGTCAGGATGTCTTTGAAGAGCCGGTAGTAGTTGTTGATGGAGACCACCTCGCCACGGGAGACATCTCCGAGTTCGGGACGGTTCTGCAGAAAAATGGCGGGCGGGAATTCCGGGAGAAACGCTTCCGGCAGGTCGAAATCCACGTCGAAACGCGCCAAGCGGGGAAAGAGTTCGATTTGCATTTGGGGAAAGACCTGGCCGCCGGGGGTGTGCTTCGGATGCGGCAGGGCGGGATAGGGAAAAAGACCGCCCTCTTTGATTTCGGCGGGCGTCATCTCTCCGAGTTCTTCCCAACTGGTGTCTTTCAGTTTCGCGGTCGGCCCCATCAGAATGGGTTTGCCGCGGGTCATGGTGAGATCGGGACGGGGGCGTGGCGTCAGGTCGTAGCGACTTTCCAAGAGCGCCTGCTGGGCGGCCATCACCTCCGGTTTCTTTTCTATGTCCGCCGCCATGATTTCGTCGAAGCTCGCTTTCGGCTTTTTGGCACCCAGCGGATCACGGACGAAGTCAAAACCCTCCATCTTGCCGGCGTCGGGCTGGTCCGCGAGGGCGGGTGAGGAGGAAGCGGCGGGATTTTCGGAGACGTCCTCGTCGTGCTGGGTTTTTTTCTGTTCGGGACGCTCTACCGGCACGGCGGTGGGCACCTGGGCGGCCTGGATCGCATCGGTCGGCGGAGCGGTCGCGCCATCGGACTCCGGCGCGGGAGCCCGGTCCTGGGAATGGCCGGCAGCGGCGGGCAGAAACAGGCAAAGGCAGAGAAGCGTTAGGGAGCGGGGGAAGGAGTCCATGGAATGAGTGGGGTTGGAAGTTTACGTGCGCGCGGGGATCGCATGGGATCGACTCCGATGAGTAGTGCAGGGGATGTGCCAGCCGACCCCGGAATTCCCCAACCCGCTGGCGTTGAATTCGTTGGACGTCGCCTCCCCTTCCCGAGACGCCTCCGCGTATTGCAGGATACCTGTTTCCCTCCGCCGCATCTTGCAGGTTGCCCGAGCAGCCCGCTCGCCGGAAATGCATGACAGAACCGGGCATTGTGCATGAGGAAATCCTTGGCTGGTCTGCGTCCGGGCGGCGAGAGCCCTTGTTCCATCTCGTTTCGGGCGTCCCATCCGCTGCTGGCACGCCGTCTGCGAGGAAGGGGGGTGCTCCAGTTGAGCAGGACTCTCGCACCAGTCACCTTTTGAAATGGCGGGGCGTCTCTCGAAAAAACCAATACACATAACACCCATCGGATATGAAAAATTATATAAAAGTCAGTCTGCTCTCCATTGGACTCGTCACCTCGACGGCCCTGGTCTCCTGTACTCCCGGCGAACGCGGCGCAGTCACCGGTGGTGCCATCGGCGCGGGGGCGGGCGCCTTGATCACCGGCGGAACCGGCGGCGCTCTCGTGGGGGGCGCGGTAGGCGCCCTCGCCGGCTCGGAAATCTCGAAAAAACGAGCCGCCCGCAACCGGGGCTACCATCGCGGGTACCATCGCCACCGTCATTACTGATAGGTAAGCGGTTTAGCTGTTAGCTATTTAGCTATTTAGCTGCTGTTCCGCTATGCTGGTTCCCGTTCTGCGCCAGCGCAAGGAGCGGGGCTTTTCTAGCCCCCGACGAAGCCCATTCGAGCAGAGCCGCTAAATAGCAAAACGGCTAACAGCTAAACAGCTAAACAGCTAAACAGCTAATACTTCGGGAAATAGCGTTCCAGCACACCGCGCAGGGCGGCGGGCGTCGACGGTTTCGCGAGATGCAGGTCGTAGCCCGCTTCGACGGTGCGTTGGATCGCTTTTTCGTCGTTGCTCCCTGTGAGTGCGACGAGGACGATGCGGGGGTTGTGCGCACGGATGTGCTGCGCCGCCTCGTAGCCGTCCATCCGCGGCATTTCCAAATCCATGAAAACGACTTGCGGATCGAAGGCCTCCACCTGTGAGATCGCCTCGACGCCGTCCTCCGCGACCCGGGCGGTTCCGCCCTCCCGTTCGAAAAACATCGCGAGGCCCTCGGCCGCACCACGATTGTCGTCCACGACGAGGACGCGGAGGAGAGCTTCGTGGTCAGAGTCGTTCGGGGAAGATTCGTTCATGAGAGATGGGATGGGATGGGATGGGAGGAAAGAAATGGATCTTCGGTCGGTGTCGATGTCCGTGTCAACGCGCGGGGAGCCTCTCCCGCGCCCCGAGGGCACCGAGAGAAACGCTCGAGGTCCGGGGATTTCGCTTCCTCTTCGTCTCGTAAGCGGACACCGTCGGGGGCGACGACAGGAATGCGGTGACATCCCCGAGCGCGGTCTCGAGACATCGCCACGACCCCCGCTTCACCGGAGCGAAATCCCCGCCCTGTTCGCTGCGAATCCGGGTGAGGACTGCCTCCCAATCGCCGGGGCTCAGCGTTGCCCCGGTGCGCAGAAAAACAATTTTCTCCTCCCCTTCCGGCCGGGAAGCCTCGATGCGCGCGAGGGCGCGGCGGTAGCACAACAGCATCCGAGCCATCTCCCGGGCGGCCCGGTGGCGCAGATGAAGGAGCAGTACCTCCCCGTCTCCGGCGATGGCCTCCATCTCATCGAGCAAGTCGCGGAAGCCTACCGCATCCCCGGCGGCGCGGCGGCGCAGGATCCCGGCGAGATGCGCTTCCCAAAGCCGCAGTTCCCGGCCGTGCATGGCGGCGAAAGGTCGCTCCAGCCGCGCCCGCGTGAAGACGACGAAGTCGTGATGAAAATCTCGGACGGTCTCGGCGGCGCGCGTCGTCCCGCCGGACGCCTCCGCGCCCGGTATCCGATTCCGCGCGGTCCGCAAGAGAGCGCGGTGGAGGAGGTGGAGACGCAGGGAAAATCCGAAGAGGACACGCTCCGGCGTCACCGTCGTTCGCGCCGGGGGGGAAGTGGATGGCAAGATCATGGCGAGCCTCCACGCAGATTTTTTGCCAAAACGCGCTCATGGAGGGGGAAGCGCTCCGATCCGCCTTGCTGCCGAGCCTCGGGAGCGATCCCGCCCCGCTCTCCCGGCCGGTCCGCCACCGCTCGTCATGGCTTTTCGCAAAGTTTTTTTGCATTGTGCATCGGGACGCCGTTCTCCTGGTCGTGAGCCTCGCGGTCTGCCTGTCGCTGCCGCCTCTGGATGTATCCGGCGGCTTCGGCACCGACGAAAAAAATCTGAACCGAGAAATAGATCCACAGCAGCACCACGACCAGCGTCACCGCCGCCCCGTAGATCGAGGTCACACCCGCGTTCTGGAAATAGAGGTTCATCAGATGGCGCAGCCCTCCCAGGAGCAGGCTCGCCACCACCGCCCCGCCCGCCGACGCACGGAGACACGGCGGGTCCGGCGGGAGCCAGCGCAACACGAACGTGAAGATCAGTGTTAGTATGAGAAGGGAACCCAGTTGCTCGATCCATTTCCACAGCACCAGGTCGGCATACCCGTCGTAAATGCGCTCGGTAAGGAAGTGGAACAGCGTTCCCAGCACCGTCGAGATCGCAATGACAAACCCAAGGCAAAGAATGAGCAGAATGGGAACCCCCCGCTTCAGGGCGAAAGTGATGAGCCAACCGCGACGCCCCTCGCGGTGGCGGATTCCAAAAATGAGCGAGAGCATTTCGCGCAACTCCACCACGACCTTGGAAGCGGCGAAAAGCAGCATCCCGAAAGCCATCAGCGACATCCAGCCCGTCCAGTCCGGAGCGCTTTGCCGCTCGACCAAGCCGATGAGATAGGCGCTCGAGTCCTGATCGAGAAACATCGTCGAGGCCGCACGGATCGACGCTTGCGCGGCTTCGTCTCCGACCAGCATACCGGCCAGCTTGGTCAGAATCACGAGAAGGGGAACCAGGGAAAAAAGGCTGTAAAAAGCCAGCGCCGCCGACGAGCGGGAGTGATCGCGAAGAAACCAGTTTTTCCCGATGGCCCGAATCGCCCTGACAAAATTACACAAAAACGGCGAAATGACCGCCATCAGCTTTTTTTCTCGGGAAGATTTTTCCGCTTCGTCGCGGCGAGATCCCTGAGCTCCTTTTCGCTCATCGACTCGACCATCTCCCGGGAAGCGCCTTTCAGGGAGGATTTCTTCGTTTCTCCCCGCTTCGCGGCGAGCGCCGCGCCGGCGGCCTTTTGTTGTTTTTTTGATTTCGCTGGCATGGGACGGGAGGGTGGAAGGAAAATTTCACTCAGGCGTGGGAGGCATTGTCCACCACGCCCTCGACGCCGTGCTGGCGGGCGCAATGGGCACAGCAGTAGACATCCCGGCCCTCTCCCTCGACCCCGTGCCCGAGGACACGGCAACCGCAGTGACGGCAGGTCGGCGCGAGGGTGTGGACGGCGCATTCGAAGGAGTCGAAATGATAGCTTTCGCCGTTCATGGTGATTTCGAAGGATTGGCGGTAGGTGTTGCCGCAGCAGTGACAGGTTTGCATGTGTGGTGGGGGTCGGGGTTATCGAGGAGGACCGTTGTGTTTGCGTTCTTCATCGAAGCGCGCGTGGACTTGGTCCGGGGGTGAGTTGGTCAGGTCGAGCCGGAGATTCAAGGTGAGACCGTCGCGGCGCTCCTCGGGGAGTTGCTCGAGGACCGCTCCGTTCAGTTCGGGAGCGGCGGCGAACCCCCAGCTTGACGCTCCTTCGCGCTCCAGGATTTCGTCCATCTTGTCAGCGATCTGCCGCAACGCACGTATCTTCAGTTCCTCGGTGAGCGGCATGCTCTCATACGCGGCGGTCCCCGGACCGTCGGTCGGGAAAGCCCCGGCCTGGTCCGTGACGAGATCCGAGAGTTTAGCGTTGCCCTCCATTGGTTCGAGAGAATCGAGGACCTTGAGATGCCCCGTCCCGTTCGGACGATAGGCGACGAGCCGACCGCGGTTGGCGAGGAGGAGGAGCGAGGGGAAATCTTTCATGGGATCGCGGAGCACATGGGGATCCGGTTCCTCTTTTGCTAAAGACATGCCATTTGTCCCCGCCCCGCTCCCGCCCCGTTTCACCGGGGCTTGCGGGCGAACCGGGGATCGCGCCTCCGCCGCCTGCACCTCGCATTCCGCCCACCTTCCCATTGCAGTATGACCGATATCCCGCCTCCGACACAGGAACGTTAACACACACCAAAAATTTCTCAGTCCCCTCCCCTCCCGGCGGAGGCCATGCACGCTGCATACCTCCTTCCCGAATCTGCACACTTTCCCATCGTTTCCCTTCGCGAAGCGGATGTGGCGCCCGATGCACAACCCGCTCGCGATGCGCCTCTTGCGATCCCCCCGCGCCTCTTGGCATAGCCCGTGCAATGCAGGAACCCCGATGCCCGAAACGGCATTCACCCGCATATCAAACGAAACGAAAAACCTACTACTACCATGAAACTCCACCTATTGTTAACGACCCTGGTTACGGCGACGGTCTTCCTCACCTTCCAGAGCCTCGGTGCCGAGGAGAAGGATGCCACCACACCCGCCGCGTCCGAGGCCTCGTCCGATGCCGCATCGGATCGCTCGGATGCCGCTCCCGCGGAAACCGCCGCTCCCCAGGCGACCGATTCCGCCGCGCGCAACAGCGACGCCGCCGCGAAGGACTCCTCCCTCAGTCAGAACGCGGACGCCCGCGACGATGGCAATCGACGGGACGAAAACTCGCTCGACCGGGACGACGAAAAAGAGTCGGTTCACGCCGCCGAGCACCGGCGAGCCAGTGAGATCCTCGGCATGGAGATCCGCAACCGGGAAAATGAGACCGTCGGTTCCGTCGACGACCTCGCCGTGGATCTGTCGAACGGCCGCATCACCGCGGTCATCCTGTCGAGTGGAGGATTCCTCGGGATTGCCAACGAACTGAGTATCGTCCCGCCGTCCGCGTTGACCTTGGATCCGGAAAAGAAAACCTTTTCGGCCAACCTCACCAAGGACCAGCTCACCAACGCTCCGCATTTCCAAGGCGACGAGTACCCCGATCTCAACGACCAAAAATACATGCTCGGCGTCTATCAGGCCTACCAAGCGGAACCCTATCTCGAAGACACCCGCGACGAAACCACGGTCGACGGGGGACGACGCATCCTCAGGGCCTCCGAGCTCCTCGGGATGGATGTGAACAACCATCAGGACGAGACCATCGGCGACATCAACGAGCTGATTCTCAACCATTCGCTCGACCGGATCACCTCGGTCGTGGTGTCTTCTGGCGGATTTCTCGGGATCGGCAACACCCTCAGCGTGCTGCCCGTCGGAACGGTCACGACGACGAAAGACGCCGTGCTCGTCAACGCCACCAAAGAAACCCTGGAACAATCGCCTCGCTTCGAGGAGAACGCCTGGCCCGAACGGATGAACGCGCCTTCCTATCTCGTCGATGTCTACGCGCCCTACCAGTTTCAGGGTGAGCAAGAGGACGAGGAAACCGAGATCAGCGCCAGCATCGACACCAAACGGCCCGGCACCACCACCAGGTCGGAATCGGATCGGGACAAAGAACCCGAAAGCCTGACCGCCCAAGACCAGAGCAACGCCCCCGGCGACCTCGACGCCACCAAGCAGATCCGGAGGGAGATCGTCTCGCGCGACGACCTCTCCTTCGCCGCGAAAAACATCCGCGTGATCACCCGCGATGGCAAAGTCACCGTCACCGGTCATGTCGCCTCGGAGGACGAAATCGAAACCATTCTCGAAATCGTCCGCGACGAAATGGGCGAAGGTCAGGTTACCAACAACCTCGAGGTCCAGAAATAACCCCATCCATCCACCTATAGAAAGACACGTGAAATGAACACACTCCAAATCAAAGGCAATTGGAACATCGCCAAAGGCAAATTGAAACAACGCTGGGCCGACCTGACCGACGACGATCTCGAATATCTCGAAGGCCAGGAGGACGAGCTCATCGGACGCATCCAGCGGCGCACCGGCGAGACCCGCGAGACGGTCGAGCGCGCCCTCGCTGAATTCGACGCCAGCACCCGCTGACACACAAACACGGCAAACAACCAAAAAGCCCCGGATGGCTCGCGCGGTCCGGGGCTTTTTTGTGTCCGCTCTTTGGTTCTTTGGTCTTTCCGCCCCACGCCAAAGCCAGCCCGACTCACCCTCTCTCCCCGGCAAACCACAGCGGAGGCAGGACGTACCAGAACAAATAGGCGAGCGACAGCACCATCAGCCCGTCGAGGCGGGGACGCTGGCGACAGCCCGGTAGGCGCAGGGCCGCGAGCAACCGCCACAGGAGGATCGCGCCGTGCGCCAGCGGCCCCGTCATCCGCCAGGGTTCGGGCACCGGAGAGGCGGTCGTCACCCCGATCCAAGCGGTGACGCCCATGGCCGCGACGGTCGCGCCGAAGGCGATCAGAAGTGCCCCGCTCCGACCGAGGCGCACCGCGATGGTCTTTTTCCCCGCCGCTTCGTCCGCGAGCCGGTCCGGGACGCCCGCGAGGGTGATCGAGGGCAGCACCGCGAAGAAGAGCGGCAGGGCGAGCCGGGCGGTCTCGGGATGGAGGAGGTCCTCTCCCGCCGCGAGCGCTCCGACCTGGACGGCGAGAAAGCTCTGGGTGAACGCGACCACCAACTCTCCGGCACCGCGGTGCGAGAAGGCAAGGGGCGGCACGGTGTAGCCGACCCCGAGGAAAACGGCGACGCCGTATGCCAGCAGGACCGGTCCCGCCGGAATCGGCTGCAAGAGAATCGCACCGAGGGCGACGAGGCTCAGGGCGAGGGCGATCACCGCCCCGTTTTGCAATTCCCTCCGTGAGAGTTTCCGATCCACCAGCACCCGCGAGCCGCCGGTGAAGGGACCGTAGTCGGTGTTGCGCCGGTCCGTCTCGTAGTCAAAGACCTCGTTGAGAAAGACCGTGGCCGCTTCGATGCAAAAGAGCGCGACGAGTCCCCACCAGTAGACCGGCAGGAAAAACAACCCGGGCAAGGGCACGAAGAGCGCCGCCCCCGCCGTGTAGGCCAGCCAGGTCATCGGATAAAAAGGGAGCCGCAGCGCCCTCACCCAACTGCCGCACCGGGCTCGCCTCGCCTCGCCGCAGACAAGCCGTCCGCCCCGGAAACGAGCCGCTTCTTCCCGCACGTCGCGTAGCCACTCCCGTCGCCGGGATGCGGTGGACCGGTGGACCGGGCCATACATGCGGATCCGCACTGGATCGATCCCGCAGAATCGCAGGGTCGCGCGGGAAAAGGCCCGATGTCCGGGGGATCGCAACAGGTACTTCACGACCATCGGCGACGTGTCCATCGTCGTGAGAAGCTGCGCCGATTTTCCCTGGAGCAACCCCGTGTGGCCCCGCCCGCCGGTTCGTTCCGCGAAGGCGAACCCCGGCGCGAGAATGCGATCGAGGAAGCCCTTGAGCAGGGCCGGCATCATCCCCCACCAAATCGGATAGACGAACACGAGGTGGTCCGCCTCGCGGATAGCGTCACGCGCGATCTCCAGATCGGGTTCGAGCGCCTGGTCGCGCACCGAGACACTCCGGACATTGGGATCGAACTCGAGATGGGCGAGCACCACGGTATGCACCTCGAGTCCGTGCGATTCCGCCGCCTCGCCGTAGGCCCGGGCGAGGGCCGCGCAAAAACTGTCCACCCGGGGATGCCCCAGAACGATGAGGACGCGACCTTTTCGTTTCGCCAGTTCCGCCTCGAGGACCGTCGCCGGTGCCGCTGCCGCGCCCCCTCCGTCCGTGCAGGGCGCAACGACTTCTTGCAAAGTGCGGACCTCCCGTGCCGTCCCGCGGTCGCCCGGTTCCAGCGGATCGGCCGGGTCAGCCATTGATGATTTCACCGCCATTGGGATGCAGGGTCTGGCCAGTCATATAGGAGGACTCCGCCGAGGCGAGAAACACATAACAGGTCGCGCATTCCCACGGTTCGCCGGCGCGTCCCAGCGGCGTGTCGGCGCCGAATTCGGCGACCTTGTCCGGGGAAAAGGTCGAGGGAATCAGCGGCGTCCAGATCGGTCCCGGAGCGACCGCGTTGACCCGTATCCCCTCCTCCGCGAGTTGCTGCGAGAGCGAACGGGTGAAAGCCACTATCGCCCCCTTGGTCGCGGAGTAATCGAGCAGGGCCGGGCTCCCGCGATAGGCCGTGACCGAAGCGGTGTTGATGATCGTCGCTCCGGAGCCCTTCCGCAGGTGCGGCAGGGCCGCCTTGGTGAGGAAAAAGAAGGCGAAGACATTCGTCCGGAAGGTCGCCACGAGCTGGCTTTCCTCGATCTCAAGGAGCGATTCCCGGGGGTGCTGCTCGGCGGCGTTGTTCACCAGAATGTCGAGCTTGTCGTAGCATCGTATCGTCGCGGCGACGGCGTCGCGGCAGGCGGTCTCGTCCCCGAGATCGGCGCGATGGAGTTCACAGCGACGACCGAGTCCGGTGACCCGCGCGGCGGTCTCGCGGGCGTCCTTGTCCTCTTCGAGATAGACGATCATGAGGTCGGCCCCCTCGCGGGCATAAGCGTAGGCGATGGCGCGTCCGATCCCGGAATCGCCGCCGGTGATGAGGGCGACCCGTCCCTCGAGCCTCCGACCCGCCCACGCGCCGGGCTGTTCGTGTATAGGAGCGGGCCGCATCGGTCCCTCGCGTCCGGGTTGCTGATCCTGGTGTTGCGGCGGGCGTTGCGGGCGGTCCGAGGAGGCACCGGTGTCGGAAGATTTGTTCGTCATGCCCCTGTGTTTCGCAAATCACATGCCATCCCCCGGCAGGTCGTTTGTTCCGGTGTGGCGACGGGCCAGCCAACGGCCCAGGAGGAGCAGCGCGAGCGCCGCGAGGACGATCGCGCTCACCGCAACCGGATGGAGGTTCAGGACCGCTTTGCCCGCGCTCACCGGCAGCAGGGAAAAACCGATATAGACCGGCAGGGCGATGCCGCAGTGGTAGCGAAAAGGCAGATTTGTCAGGGCGAGGAGATAGAGTTTCGCCGCGTAGGGCGGTCCGTGGATCGAGGCGAAGAGGGTTGTGAACCAGAGACGGTGACTCTCTTTGATCGCCGGGATCTCGTAGCCGAAAGCGGCGATGCGGCGGAGCATCTTTTCCCTCATCCCGCTCCGCGCGATGCCGTGGACGACGAGAAGATGGAAGAACATTCCCACCGCCACGATGACCATGCCCCAGACAATCCCGAAACGCAGCCCGATCACCACCAAGAGAACGCTCACCGGGAATCCCGCCAGCGGCAGCACGAAAAAAGCGGCGACGAGGAGCAGCGGCGGCAGCGACATGCCATAGGCGAGGATGGCCTCCCGGTCGATCTCGCCCTCGTGATGGCGCACGAGATACCAGATGCCAACCGCGAGGAGCACGATCACCACGAGCCCGCCCCAGTGGCGCTTACAAAATCGTCCCGTCGTTTTCATCTTGCGGGTGCAGCGAAAGTTCGGCGCCGAGGGGAAAGTGATCCGAGGCGGCGATGGAGGTGGCGGTGCGCGGCACCTCGACCCGCTCCACCGACAGGTGCCGACTCACAAAAAGGTGATCGATTCGGAGGAGAGCGCGCAGGGTGGGAAACGTCGCCCGCGCCCGATGCCCCGGGAGAGTGGTCTGGACATCGCAAAGCCGCGTCGCGAGGCTCCGCCACACGAAGGAGCGCTCCCGCGAATTGAGATCCCCGCAGAGGATGACCGGCTCGTCTCCGGGAATGCCGCCGAGCCAGTCGGGCGCGAGGATTCTCCGGACCTGCTGGCGACGCTCCTCCCGCCCGAGACCGAAGTGCGTGTTGATGAGGTGCAGTTTCGCCACGCCCGGTAGGGAGGTGAACGTCGCCCACATCGCGCCGCGGGCTTCGCGTCGACCCGAGTGGGCGGGGGTGAGATGCTCCGTTTTCACCAAGGTGAAAGGGAACTGGGAAAAGATCGCGAGACCGTATTTTTCCGGTGCCTCCTCGAAGACCGCGTAGAAGGCGTGGTCCATCCGGAGATGGTCGGCGATGACCTTCGCCTGATCGTGCCCGCCCGAGCGCGGGCGATGGGCATCGACCTCCTGCACCGCGACGATGTCAGGATCGCAGGAATTGATGACCCGCGCGATTCGTTCCGGGCGGATCCTCCCGTCGAGACCGACGCAACTGTGGATATTGTAGGTCATGACCCGCAGCGGCAGATCCGTCGCACGCGCTTTTCCCGGAAAGACGATCTCGCGGCGTTCGCCGTCCTTTCCCAGATAATGCCGCACCACCTCACGCAGTTCGGTGCCGCGCATCCAACGACCGCTCGCCTCGTGATGGGCGAGATGCCAGCGGAGAATGCGATCGGGCACGAGGACGAAACCGTGGGTCTCCTCGCTGCCGGGGCCGCCGTGGGAACCCCGCTCGCGGGGAAAAGTCACCGAAGGCGACTCCGGGTCCCAGCCGCTGATGATGAAATCCCCGGCGTCGGGATGCCGCGAGAGGGCGATGAGATCCCGGATCACCTCGTCGAGAAAGGGATGGTCGCGGCCGATCAGTGCGGCCCCGTCTTGCGGCAGAGTCCATTCCCCCCGCGCGTTGCGCGCCCGCAGAGTCCCCTCGTCGTCCTCTCCCGAACGAAACAGCACCAGCGGGATCGCCGCGTCGTCCACGAGCGCGGCGGCGTAGTCGGCGCGGTCTTTTTCGGAAAGTGTGAGGGGCAGATAGAGATGACCGATCGGCCCCATCGCGGTGATGTTGATCTTCTCCGCGCATTCCTCGACCGTGCCGAATCCGGCGTGACCGGGACGCTGTTGGAGGAGACGGCGGCGGCCCTCGTGGAGGCTGCGGGGGCGATCCGGCCGTCGCCTTTTCCCCATCTCCCTCCCCGCGGTGAGGCCCCGTGAAAAGACCTCCGCGACGGCGTCCTCCACGGTGCGCCCGTGCCGGACCTCGTAGGGCAGGGAGCGCTCCTGTCCGTGGTCGGAATAGACGAGCAGCTCGTAGTTGATCCACGGCGTCCCCCGGGCGGCGCGGTGGATGTCCCGGATGGTGCGGTCGATCCCCCGCAAAGTCCAGTGGGCGAAATTCGAATCCGGTCCCCGCCGGTGCGCCTGCTCGTCATAGCCGAGGAAGTTCGCCTGGATCACAGGGACGCCGCGCTCGATGTCGAGGAGCATACGAAAACGAATCGCCTCTCGCGCCGCGAGGCAGATGCCCACCCGCGCCGGGACGAAACGCAGTTCGTCGAGGAGATTCCCATGACTCAGGGCGCCCGCGACGACATCCCCCATCGCGATGAAAAACTCGAGCAAGGCGAGCGCGGCGACCCGCAGAAACGTGGGGAAATAGACGAGTGCCAGGAGGAGACTTTTCACCGGATGGAGCCGCCGCACGAGGCGGTTCACCGTGAGGTCGCTCGAACAGTAGTGGGACTCGGCCGCGCCGCCGCGGTAAATGTTCGAGTAGACATGCGCCCCCTCGAAGAGCGGTTCCGCGCCCCCCGCCACCATGCGCGCCTCGATCTCGTCGGCCGATTCCGCCTCATACATGCGGAACATGCGGCCGCTGCGATGGTCGAGGAACTCGAAAGACGGCACCACTCCTTTGACCCCGTAGAAAATTTCCCCCTGCACCGCCGGTGTCGTCGAGGGCACTCCCGAATAAAAACTCTCCAGGGAAAAATACCGTCGCCGCAGCAGTCGGGAGAGATAGGGCATGCGACCACGCCCCATCGCCTCCTCCAACTGACGGCGCGCCAGTCCGTCGATCTGGATCATGATCAGACCGGGCTCCTCGGACCGCTCGGTGCGCACCGGATGGCCGAGGAGTCGCACCGCCAGCCTCGTGCGATTCCACTTGCGCCGCACCCATCGCCACCGTGCCGCGAGTTTGTTAATCACGTCCCACCTCCGTCACTTCGGGTTCCATCATTCCCGTCGCCGCAGCGGACATCTTGGCGGCGAACAGGTCCCATTCGATCTCCAGAGAATTGAGAAAAGGATCCCACGGCGTCTTTTCCTCCTCGGACCGGACCGGTCGCTCGCCGATGAGCCTCTCATACAAGTCCGTGACTTCGCGCGCGCAGTGCTGGTGATCGAAGTCCATCGCCGACGAGCAGGCCATCGCGCCCCGTCTCCGCATCGCCTCCGCGTCGTCGGTGAGAGCGCGGAGAGCTTCGGCGAACGCATCGGGGCGGGACGCGCCCGGGAGCAGGAATCCGTTCGCCCCGTCGATCACGATCTCCCGCACCCCCGGACCATCGAGCGCCACAACCGGTTTTCCCGCCGCCATCGCTTCGGCGAGGACCATCCCCTGGGTCTCACTCTGCGAGGCGAAGACAAACACATCCATCGCCGCGTAGGCGTCCGCGAGTCGGGTTCCGCTGAGCGCGCCCATCCGGAAGACCCGGTCGCCCGCGCCCGCTTTCTCCAGAATCGTCTCCATGGGGTCGCCCGCGTCCCCCTCGCCGACGAGGAGAAAGACAGCGTCGCGACGCTCTTTCAGAAACAGCGCCAGCGCTTCGGCGAGGAACTCCAGATTCTTTTCCGCCGCGAGGCGACCGACGTGCCCGATGACCAGCGCCTCCTCCGGCAGGCCCTCGCGACGCCGGAACCGCTCGCCGTCCCCCGAGGAAAAAAAATCCGTATCAATCCCCGTGGGGATAGGAACGATCGGCACCGTCACCCCCCGCTCGACGAGCAGATCCCGGATGCTCTCACTCGGAGCGATCACCGTACTGCAGAGATTGCAGTACTCCGTCGCGAGCTGGATCGCCATGCGTCGGAGCGTCGGCGAATCGAGCGGGACATAGTGGGTGTAGCGCTCGTAGAGCGTGTGATGGGTGAAGACCACCGGAATCTCCATCCGCCAGGCCTGCCGCAGCGCCGTGTCGCCGAGGAGAAACGGGTGGTGGCTGTGGATCACGTCGGGCTCGAACTCGTCCATGCAGTCGCGCACCAGCGCCGGGGCCGGGAGCCTCACCGAAAAATCACTCCCGTTGAAATGCTGGATCGCGGGGACGCGGAGGACGTGGGGCGATTCCTCGGCATCGTCGAACTCCGGAGCGACGACCTTCACTCGGTGGCCCCGTTTCCGGCATTCCTCCTCCAGCGTTTGGACGGAGCGCGCGACTCCGCCGACGTGGGGAAGATAGGTATTGGTGAACATGGCGATCTTCATATTATTTCGGACGAGAGCGTTTCTCCTCATCGCAGGAGCCGTGCCGCCACAGCAGCTCCCCCACACTGGCAAAACGCCCGCCGAGAGGAGCGAAATCTTTGCAAAACGCATCATCAAATCTTGCAAAACGCCTCTTTCCAATCGACCCGCGAACGCCGCGCGGCACCGATCTCACCCCGCCGGTCTTGGCATTGCTCCTGCGATACGCTTTCGCATGAGCACGAAAAAAGAAAACCCTCTCCGGTCCGACCGGAGAAGGTCTGGGGATCCAAGTGACAGGGTCACCCGCAGGAAGCGGCGAGCCCTACTGCTGATCCCGGGTGGAGTCCGCGGTATCCTCCAGGCTGTCGGCTCTCCGCTCGGCGTTGTCGCGGACGGCGTCGGCCGCGTTTTCCTGGGAATCGGCTTGTCGCTCCAGAGAATCTTCGCGAGCGTTTTCCTGGGGCGAATCACAGGACACGGCTCCAAAGCTGAGAAGGGCGGCCCCGAAAAGGGTGATCATGGATTTCATCTTTTTAATTGGGTTTGTTTGATCCGGTTCGTCCGGCGGGGATCTTGTATCGCAATGACCGTGCCACGACGTTTTTCGGACCAGAAAGAGCAGGACACGGCTCCGCTCCGTGCAAACCGCCCGGTCATCCGGCGCATTCCGAGCATTTCGCCCGACCGGTGATCATGAGAGTCAGCCACGAATCCACCGTCCGCCAATCGCTCCGCGAGTATGGCCGCGGCGTCGCCGGGGGTCTTATTTTCGCCCTTCCCCTGCTTTTCACCATGGAGATCTGGGACGCCGCCCTGATGATCTCGCCGGAGCATCTCCTCCTCTATCTCGCCGCGACGTTCTGCCTGCTGCTCCTCTACAACCGGTATGCGGGACTGCGCGGCGACGCCAGCTTCGCCGAGGTGGCGATCGACTCGGTCGAGGAACTCGGCCTCGGACTCGTGGTCTCGTTCGCCATCCTCGCCCTGCTCGGTCGCATCGGCGTCGAGCACACCTGGCCCGAGATCATCCACCGCGTCGTCATGGAGGGCATGACCCTCGCCATCGGAGTCTCCGTCGGCACCGCCCAGCTCGGGGCGTCGGAGTCCGGCGATTCGGGAGGCATGGACGACGACGAACCCGACTGCGGGGTTACCTACCACTACCCCGCGCAGAGTGCCATCGCGCTCTGCGGGGCGGTGCTCTTCGCCGCCAACATCGCTCCCACGGAGGAAGTCGGGAAGATCGCGCGGGAGGCGAGCGTGGGCGCGCTCGTCGCGATCCTGGCCTTCTCCCTGCTGCTCGGCCTGGGGGTGCTCTATTTCGCCGCCTTCCGCGGTTCGAACCACCATCTGCCGGAGCGCGAATGGACCTGGATGACGCGGGAGATCATCACCGCCTACGCCGCCTCGCTCGCCGCCTCGGGGTCCATGCTTTTCCTTTTCGGATCGCTCCCGGCCGCCGCGCCCGGACTCTTCGTCGCCGGCACCATCGTCGTGGCCCTGCCCGCGATGCTCGGTGCCTCGGCCGGCAGATTGCTCCTGCAACTGGAACCGTGACTGCCGCAAACCACACGACCACAACCGCCATGAGCCCCACCGACACCCCGCCCGATCCGCCGAAAAAAAACCCGCTGGAGTGGACCATCTTCGGCCTCAGCCTCGCGATCCTCGCCGGGGTCCTCGGCATCCTCGCCCACGAGGCCCTCACCGGCGGCGACGAACCGGCCCGCCTCGTCCTGGAATTGGGAACCCCGCTCGCGGACCATGACCCGATCCGTATCCCCATCCGGGTCACCAACGAGGGCGACCACCCCGCCATCGACGTTCGAATCGAGGTCCGGGGCACCGCCGACGGGGAAACGCTCCGCTCGGAGGTGTCCTTCGACTACGTGTCCGCACGCTCGACCCGCGCGGGATGGGTCGGTTTTCCCGGCGAGACGATCCCCTCGGCCCTCCGCCCGCGCGTCGTCGGATACACCGACCCGTGATCCGTCGTTCCTGTTGCCCCTTGCTCTTTGCATGACGCCCCCGGCATCTTGCAACTTTTCCGGGCGCGAAGCGGGGCGTCGGGTGATTCCCCTTTTCCCCATTCCTTTGTCTTTCAAGGCATTGTGATTTTTATTCCCCGCTGGCACAGGGCGTGCGCCAGCAGGGAGGCAACACCGGGAACGACCCGTTTCCCCGGGCCAACCCTTATCACCGGATCTCCGATGACATTTCTCCCCCACCCTCTCGCTGGTTCCGCGCTGGCTCTCGGAGCATTCCTCCTCCTTGCTCCGCCGAGTCATTCCGCTGAAAAAAGCGAGCCCCTCAGTCCCGTCGACGCACGATTCATCCAAGAAGAAGCGGCCGCCGGAAAAGCCATCGCCAAGATCGCTGATGAAGCCGCCGCGAGGAGCGAAAGCGCGAAAGTCCGTGCCTTCGCCCGCGTCCTCGTGAGAGACCATCGGGAATCCAGCGCCGCACTCGCCGCGTTCGCGAAGTCGAGAGCCGTGGATCTCGCGTCCGGCGACATGGAACGACACAAAGCCCACTTCGACCAATTGCGCGAGGAAAAAGGTCCCGACTTCGACAGCGCCTTCATCGATCTGATGGTCCGAATGCACAAGGACAGGGTCGAGAATTTCGAAAAAACCGCGACCGATTCCCCCGATGCCGAACTGAAAAAGTGGGCCGGGGCAACGCTCCCAAAACTCCAATCCCATCTCAAAACCGCGAAGGAATTGAGTCCTTCCCAAACCGCCAGCGCCGCCCCGCCGCATTTCATTGTCTTGTGAGGCTT
>JAAYAT010000019.1 GCA_012719225.1 Verrucomicrobiaceae bacterium | reverse complement strand
CCGAATCGTGTTCACTTTCGTTGCGGTCTATCAGGTTCTTTCCGTTGCTCTCCACCCCGCCTCGCGGCGACGCAGTTACTTCAAGTTCTCATCCAGAATACGGGTCCAGATGGCCGAGGTTTCCCACATCGGAAGGTCGTGACGCTCCATGGCGCACGAGCGCGGGTTTTCCAACCCGCGACGAAGCCCATCCGACAGGATCAAGCGTGGCGCGATACCCTGTTGACCGGTCTTTTTGCACAGGCGAGTCGACGCGGCGGGGCGATGAGCGCGGCGCGGGTTGTGCTTGTCGGCGGCCTTCGCGGCGACGAGAGCCACACGGAAGTCAAGCGAGACCGGATCCGAAAGAGAGGGGATCGCCGATGTCGAAGCAGGTTTGGCGAAGATAGGGCGAACCGTCCCAGTTAGAACTCTCCATAAAACGCTGAGAAAAGGATCACGACTGCTATCGCCCACAACCAGAACCACACAATACCAACGATCCAGAGCAGTGCGAGATTTACGCCGATGAGACCGATTCCCCATATGAGCCGATAGCGGCCCTGCATCTCTGTGAAAAATTCCAGCATAGATTTGCCTTTTTGTTTTAGTGATCCAACGCTAGATGCCGTAGTAGCTGGCACCGGTGCTGCCGCCGATGGCGCGGGCTTGGAACTGGTAGACGGCTCCGGGCGTGAGTCCGCTCACCAAAGGGTGATGAGACACGGAGGATCGTTATCGGGAACTCGTGTCCGATTCGCTCGTGGTGTTCCATACCCAGAGCTTTTTCTTATTCTCATCCTTTTCCGACGTATCGGTCTTTTTCGATTTGTCGGAGTCTTTGGACTTGGGAGAGGGCTTCTCTTTCTTCGCCTTCTTGGTGGTGGTTTTGGCGACGGGCTTTTCCGCCTTCTTCGCATCCTTTTCCGGCTTCGCCACCTTCGCCACCTTTTCCGGTTTGTCGGGCGGGGCCTGCACGCCGAGACGGATCTTGCGGCTCCAGGTCCGCATGGCGCCTTCGGTTTGGCCCCATTTTTCGATTCCCCCCGGCTGGAACTTGCTCCCCTTGTGCTGGTCGATGATCGCGTAGAGCTGACGACGCGAGCGGGAGTCGAGCACTTCGGCCTCCATCGAGGTGCTGCCCGCTCCAGGGGTCTTGCCGGTGGCGAGGGTCATCCCGGTGGTCAGCACGCCAGCGTAGGGAAGGTAGTTGAACACAAAAACCCCTGGATTGCTCGGCTGCAAATCGGTGAGCGCGGCGCGGACGCGGAGGGTGTTGCGACCGCGGCGATTGGTGATCTGGTAGTGGTTGCCGAACTCTTTCTTCAGGGTCTCCTCGAAGGCTTCCGCGAGGCGCTCGCCTTCCTCGCGCGTCGCCGTTTTCTGGTTTTCGGGCAGATCTTTCGCCGGGATGACTTTGACGTCTTCGATCATCACCTTGGTATATTTTTTCAGCACGGCCGGATCGCTCTTTTTCACGAGTGCCTTGTTGACCACCGAGCTGGCATCCTCGGACATCCCCCGGTAGGAACTGATGTAATGTCGCTTCACCCCCGGTTCCGTGGTTTCACAACCGATGAGAAAAAGAACCGGGCACAGCAAAAACACGTATCGAATGATCATAATACTTTAGATATGCGAAATACCTCCCTCCTGCCAAGCTCTTTTTCTCGTTTTGGGAATTATTTTTGCCGCCGCTCAGCAGGCGGAGAGCAGCCTGTTGAAAAAGCGAAAAGGCGCACCCTCTAAAATCGGGATCGGGCAGATGAACAAACGCGATCCGCCTCTACCTCCACCCGCCTCAGACTTCCACCACGATCTTGCCGACATGCTTCGCGCCCTCCAAGCGGGCGTAGGCGTCCCCGGCGCGGTCAAATGCAAAGGTGCTGTCGATGACCGGCCGGATGCGATGCTCTTCGAGAAAGAGATTCATCCGCTCGAACATGGCGCGACTGCCCACGTAGATGCCCTGGAGATCGACGTTTTTGGTCACGATAGGAAAGAGGCTGGCGTCGGGTGCCTCGAAGCCGGTGAGCACACCGATGAGGGAGATCCTCCCGCCCGCCGCGACGGAGTTCATGGATTTTTCCAAGGTGCCCGGCCCCCCCACCTCGATGACCAGATCAACGCCGCGTTTTTTGGTGAGACGCCAGACCTCGCGATCCCAGTCGGGCGCCTCGTGGTAGTGGATCGTCTCGTCGGCACCGAGTTCTCTGGCGAGGGCGCGCTTCTCGTCGGAACTGCTCGTGAGAATCACCCGCGCTCCCGCCGCTTTGGCGATCTGGAGGGCGAAAATGGAGACTCCGCCGGTACCGAGGCAGAGGACGGTATCGCCGGGACCGACCGGATGGCCTCGCTCCATCATGGCGTGCCAGGCGGTGAGGGCGGCGCAGGGCAGCGTGGCGGCCTCCGCCGATGAGAGATAACCGGGCACCCGCACGAGGCTGTGCGCCGGAGCGACGACGGACTCGGCGAGGACTCCGTCACAGGAGCCTCCGCGGGCGGCGTCGTGGTAGGTCATCTCGAAGCGACCCGACTCCCAGTCCCGGAAAAAGATCGGGGCGACCCGGTCTCCGATTTTCCAGGCGGTGACGCCCTCGCCGATCTCTGCGACGACCCCGGCCCCGTCGGAAAGGGGGATGACCGGGTCGCCTCCCCCCGAGGCGGACAGGCCCGAACGCATCAGCAGGTCGCGGTAGTTGAGGGAACAGGCTTCCATCCTGACACGCACCTCGTCGGGAGCGAGCGGAGCGGATTCGGCCTCGCGGAGGACGAGTGCGGAAGGGGCTTCCTGGCGCGGTTCGAGGAGGTATTTTTTCATGATCATGTGAGGGGGGGTAGTCCGAGAAATTCTTCCATCCCGGCGAGGTCGAGGGTGTTGATGACATCGGCCCGGGTGAGCCAGCCCTTGCGGGCGAGGCGCACGCCGAACCAGAGATAATCGAGCTGGGTGGTGCGGTGGGCGTCGGGATTGATGGCGCATTTCACTCCGCGCTCCACCGCGTATTTCCACCAGCGCCAGTCCATGTCGAGACGCCAGGGATTGCAGTTGAGTTCGATGACGGTGCCGCTCGCAGCGCAGGCTTCGATGACGGCGGGGACATCGACGGGATACGGTTCCCGCTCGAGGAGGAGGCGCCCGGTGAGGTGCCCCAACATGGTCACCCGGGGATGGGTCGCCGCCTGGATGATCCGGGCCGTCATCTCCGCTTCGGGCAGATTCATGACGTTGTGGACGCTGGCGACGACGTAGTCGAGTTCGCCGAGCAGCTCGTCGTCGAAGTCGAGCGATCCGTCCTTGAGAATGTCCACCTCGCTCCCGGCGAAGAGGCGGAAGCCCCCGCCCTCGTCGCGGCAACAGAGATTCCATTCGCGGATCTCCGCGATCTGCTGACGGAGCCGCTTTTCATCGAGGCCGTTCGCCTGGAACGAGCTCTTCGAGTGATCGGCGATTCCGAGGTATTGCAGACCGAGTTCCCGCGCCGCCTCCGCCATTTCTTCGAGGGTATTGCGCCCGTCGCTGGCGATCGTGTGGTTGTGAAAGGTGCCGCGCAGGTTTTCCAGTTCGAGCAGGCGGGGCAGTTCCCCCGAGGCGGCGGCCTCGATTTCACCGGTGTTTTCCCGCAACTCGGGCGCGATGATGTCGAGTCCGAGAAACCGGTGGAGTTGAGCCTCGTCCTCAAACACGGGCGCCTCGGGCGAGTCGCTCCCCTCGCGCGGGGCGAGCCGGTATTCGTTGAGGGTGTAGCCGCGACTGAGGGCGAGGCCGCGCATCGCTACGTTGTGCTCCTTGCTCCCGGTGAAGTAGGCGAGGGCACAGGCGAACTCGTCGTTGGCGACCGCCCGCAGGTCGCACTGGAGTCCGTCGGCCAAATGCACACTGGCCTTGGTGGGGCCCTGGGCGATCACGCCGGTCACGCGGGGGTGGGAGACGAAGTGCTCGATTATTTTCTCCGGCTGGCCCGTCGCGACGAGAAAATCGACATCGTGGACCGTCTCCTTGGCCCGCCGGTAGCTGCCCGCGACCTCGGCGCGGAGGCAATCGGGGTGTTCCTTCAACGAGGCGAGGATTTCCTCCACCGGAGCGACGACATCCCCGAGCCGGAAACGCTCGGCGTTCGCTTCGCGAAAGGCGATCGCCTCGAGGAGTTTCTCCGCCGTTTTCTTGCCGAATCCGGCGAGCGTGGCGACTTCCCCCGAGGCACAGACTTCTTTGAGCCGCGCCACCGAATCCACCTGGAGAGTCTCGTAGAGCGCCTTGATTTTTTTCGGCCCGAGCCCCTGGATGCGAAACAGTTCGAAAAGCCCCGGTGGGAATTCCGCTTTCAGCTTCTCGTGAAATTCGAGCGTTCCCGTGGCGGCGAGTTCGTGGAGCTTCTGCCGCAGCGCCTCCCCTATGCCTTTGATGCCGTTGAGGTCCCCTTCCCTCGCCCGTGCCACGATGTCGCCGGGGAACTGCAAGACCGTATCCGCCCCGCTGCGGTAGGCCCGGATCTTGAACGGATTTTCCCCTTTCAATTCGAGAAGCAAGGCGATGTCTTCGAGCGTTTCAGCGAGGGTTTCACGGGTCATGGCGAGGAGGCATCCTAAAACCTCCCGCCCTCCCGCGCCACCAAATTCCCTGCCCCGGCGTCCTCGCGCTGCGGGATTTCCCCTTCCCCTCCGATGCCTCACCGGTTCCCGGCGGATTCGGGGGTTTCGGCAGGTGCGGAAAAAGGAGTTTTAAATCCGTGATATTTTTCGGGTTGTCCCCTATATTTGCCCTTCTACGGATCTGCGGGGAGAAAATCCGCGCCCTGGGATCGCAGTCATCTATGAGCAATCGCTACGAAATCCTCGAGCAAATCGGCAAAGGAGGCCTCGGTGCTGTCTACAAGGCACTGGACACCCAGCTCCAGCGGGAGGTAGCGATCAAACGAGTCCTCACCGCCGACCAGGCCACCGAGGAGGAGGTCCAGGAGGCCGCCGCCAAACTCATGGCCGAGGCCCAGACGCTCTCCAGCCTGAACCACCCCAACATTGTCACCGTCTTCGATGTCGGTCAGGATGAATCGGGCGGTTTCGTCGTGATGGAACTGCTCAAGGGGGAGACCCTCGACGAGACCGTGGAGCGCGGCGTTCTCACCCAGGAGGATTTCACCGAGGTGGTCTACCAGACGATGGAGGCCCTCATCGCCGCCCAGGCCAACAACGTCATCCACCGCGACATCAAGCCGACCAACATCATGGTGATCTGGCAGGCTTCGGGGAAATTCCAGCTCAAGATCCTCGACTTCGGCCTCGCCAAATTCAGTCGTGCACCCTCCGTCCAGACGATGGACCAGGACGAATCGGTCATGGGATCCATCTTCTTCATGGCTCCCGAGCAGTTCGAACGCGGCGAACTCGACGCCCGCACCGACCTCTACCAGATGGGCTGCGTCTACTACAACGCCCTGACCGGTCAATATCCCTTCAATGGCGACACCGCGCCGCAGGTCATGAACGCCCATCTCCAGCACAAGGTCATCCCGCTGGACCAGGTGCGCCCCGACCTCTCCCCCTCGATCTGTCAGTGGGTCATGTGGATGATCA
Source organism: Verrucomicrobiaceae bacterium (assembly GCA_012719225.1). GTDB lineage: Bacteria > Verrucomicrobiota > Verrucomicrobiia > Verrucomicrobiales > DEV007 > Arctic95D-9. Next base: position 23,849 of record JAAYAT010000019.1, on the reverse strand, counting down.
ACCGCGACATCGCCCACCGGCCCGACGACGCCCGCGACGCGCTGAAACGCTGGCCGCGCAACCCCGAGCCGCCCGGCGCGGTCCCCGTCGAGGTCCTCCCGGTCGAGGCGACCCCCAGCGTTTCCACCAGCGAAGTCACCATCGTCCGCGCCGGTGGTGGCGCGACCGCCCCGCCCGCGCTGATCCTCTCCCACCAGACCGGGAGCGCCCCGGTCCTCGTCCGCACCGGCGGCAGCACCACCGGACGCCTCGCCACCGGAGGGGCGACCACGGGTCGGCTCCACACCGGTCCCCTCGCCAGTCACACCGGCGGGGTGAGACGGAACACCCGCCGCGATTCCGCCGAAAACAGCAAAACGAAGTGGATCCTCTTTGGCAGTTGCGCCGCAGTGGCACTCCTCTTCCTCATTTTTACCACCGTCCGCAGCAATAAGGCCAAGGCACAGAAAGCCCGCATCGTCTCCCTTGCCTCGGCGGAAATCCCCACTGGCACGACCGCCGACGTCTCCCTCGCGGTGACGCTGCTCGGCGACGCGGATTCTTCGGCTTCGCTCAGAGACGACGCCGCCAAGGTTCTCGCGACCCTCGAGGGTTCGGGGATCAGCGAGAAGGTCCACGAAGAACTCAAGGTCGCCAAGACCATGGCCCTGCGCATCCGCCTCTCCCACATTCTCGCCGAGCGCCACTACACCCCCGCCGTTCCGACCATCATCGATACGTTCCGCTCGGTCGGCACCGACGACCAGCGCGTCCAGTTGCTCGACGCGGTGCGCGCCCTCGCCGGACTCGACAGCATCGACGAGATCCTCGGTGCCCTCCGCGGCGACCACACTCTTCCGGTGCGCAAGGTGTTCGAGGATACGGTCCTCGCCGTTTTGCGGAAAACCGGCGATGCCGCCAAGACCCGCGGCGTCGTCGATTCCATCCTCACCAAGGTCTCCACCACGAGCGGGAACGAAAGGAAAAGTCTCTTCCGCATCCTCGGAGTTCTCGGCGGGGACGACGTCAAAACCCGCCTCGCCGCCATCTACAGCGGCGAGGACAATCAGGAATACCAGCGCGACGCGATGACCGCCTACCTCAACTGGCAGAATCGCTCCGTCCTCGCAGATGTCGAAAAAATCATCCAAACCACCGAGGACGTCCCTCTGCGATCCGCCGCCGAGCGCGCCTACGTTCGGCTCGCCAACCTCCCCGGTCCGGAACCTCTGGCCGAGCGGGTCCCGCTCTGGCGCAAGGCCTTCGAGTATTCGCGGAATCCCACCGACGCGCGTCGGCTCATCGCCGCCTTGGTCGAGCGCCCCGCTCCCGAGACCCTCGCCCTGCTCAAGGAATGGAGCGCTCACGCGACCTACGGCACCCTGGCCAAAAGCTCCGCCTCGACCGTGGAAAAAACCATCCCGAGCATCCCCGAACTGAAACCCGGCGATACCCTCAAAGGCAACAAGGCCCGCGTTCAGGGCGACAACCGCGCCGCGATCAATTCGAGCCTCTCCTCCCTCACCTCCTGGGTTTCTCCCGAGACCTGGTTCCTCTGGAATTTCAAGGTGGCCGAAGAGGGCCGCTACTTCATCGAAGTCGACCAAGCCTATCTCCACGAAACACCGAGCCAGTTTCTCATCCATCTCGTCGGCAAAACCCTCCGCGGCGAATCGAAGACGACCCCGACACTGGACAAATTCGTTCCGGTGCGTCTCACCGAACCCGTCGACCTCGTTCCCGAGCAGATCTATGCCCTCGTTCTCACCGCCGGTGATCACGTCCAGCCCCGCATGATGGATATCGGCGCGATCCGTCTCGTCAAAGAGTGACCCGGCTCAACGCCGCTCCCGGTTCCCGCCACGCTCCCGGGAACGCGATTCGCCGCCACGCTCCCGCGAGCGCGATTCCCCGCCGTCGTTGGAACCCGCCTCCGCCGGAGCCGGGGGCACCTCAATGTCGCGCCCGTCCCCGAGCCGGATCATCGCCCCGCGGATGAGGTTGCCCTTCTCCTGCCGCGACATCTCCGGGTAATTCCGCATGACGTGACCGATGTACTCGCGCAACTTCCCCTGATTTTCTTCGGAAAGAGACTTGTAGCGCTCGATATCCTGCGGAGACGGACCGCGACGCCCGCGTCTGCCCCTATCCCTACCCGACGCACCCGGTTGGGGAAAAATTTCGTCCAGCGCATACTTCAGTTCCGCCTCGTCCCCGGCGAAAGAAATTTTCGCAGCCACCTCTTCCAGCTCCGACGCCGGGACCACTTCGACGAGAGCGAGCCCCAGTTCGTTGTCGCCCTCGGGCGTCACCACGATGGTCTTTTTAGTCTCGCGGTTGTAGAGTGTGGCGACCTGCTTCTCGTCGATCTTCGCCACCCCGCGCAAGGCATAGGTCTCGGACAGGCTGAGGACGCGGGTGAAGGGACTCGTTTTCCGCAGAGCCGCGAAATCGCTCTCGCTGGGCGCTTCGGGCGTCTCCGGCGGGGGGATGCCATCCCCGGCGAACAGCCCCGCCCCCGTTCCCCCGAGGGAGAAAAGGACGGCGAGGAGCGCGAGGGGAAAAGTGCGGTGGAATATAGAATATTCGTGCGGGGAATTTGTGGTTCGAGCCAGCATTTTCATGAGTTCGAGGAATCCGTGGGGAGACAAGTGACGAGGGCGAAGGGAAATTCGGGCCGAATCCCCGTTTTCGCAACCGGGCGAGCGGAATCCCATAGTGATAGAAAGAGTCCTTTTTGAAAAGTCTCTTTGGGGCTTGACAGGGAACGAACCTCGCCTTGCGCAGGCGAAGAGGTGGGGATAGATTTGGCTTATGAGCGAGATCGTCAAAAATCCCGAGATTTTGGGTGGAATGCCTGTTTTTGCAGGGACACGGGTGCCGATCAAAAATCTTTTCGATGCGCTCATCGGCGGGGACACGATCCCCGAGTTCCTTGATGATTTTCCGACCGTGACCCTTGCGCAGGTGCAATCGGTGTTGGCCGAAGCAGAGCATGCCATCGATAACCCCGTCGCCGCGTGAAGACGAGGCGGGTGATCATCGACGAGTGCCTTCCGCAGAGGCTGAAGCGGCTGATTCCACGGGCCGAGGCTCAAACCGTTCCTGAAGCAGGTCTCGCCGGACGCAAGAACGGGAAGCTGCTCGCGGCCATTTCCGGCCATTTTGATGTCTTTGTCACGATCGATGCAAATCTTGAGTACCAGCAGAATCTCAGCGGTCTTTCTTTCGGAATCGTCGTGATCCATGCAATGAGTAACCGGTTGGAGGATATCGAGCCGATGAGGATGGAGTTGGTGGAGGCGGTGGAGTTGGTTGCCGCAGGCGAGGTTCGCCATGTGCCCGGGTAGATGTTTTGAGAGCTTGCCCGATAGGCTTCATCGGGGCTAAAAAAGCCCCGTTCCTTGAGCTGGCGCGGGATCACGGTTGTTCCCAAGCAGCGACGCTTTTGTAGCGCTCGCCACCTCCTGGGAAGTGAGCGGCTCCCCCGACTCGGGATGGTACCAACGCGCGATCGTGATTTCACATTCGGCCTGCGGCTCGATCTCCTTGGAGCGGTTGTCGAGCTCGAGTTCGAGCGACTTGATGACCTGGAATTTTTCGGGACCCTGCAGGGTGGTGAGCCATTCGAGGACCGCGCTCTCGGCACCCTTGACCTCCAGCCGCACCGAGACCTCGGTGTAGAAAGCCGAATTCACGATGTCCTGCAAACTCTGGCGCTCGATCCGGAGCTTTCTCTCGAAGAGGTCATCCTGGAGCGATTGGATCAGCTCGCCCTGCAGTTTTCCCATCGAGGCCCCGCCGAGGGGCGGCATCGTTTCCGCCAGCCACGTTTCCCGGGCGGCCGCTTTGGGGGTTTCCTCGACCCACATCTCGTGGTCGGCGAGGGTGCTCCGGAGCGTGGCGATCTTCGCATCGCTCCCCCGCAGCACCTTGAGCACGGACCGCGCCGCGAAGGCGTTGCCGACCACGAAGATCACGCCCAGGCAGATCCCCAAGAGCCATTTTTCTCTAACTGTCAGCGCTCGCATTCTTCGGCTTTCCTTCTATGACAAATGTCGCGGTGTTGTTTTTTTCGACCTTCGGATTCGGCATGCTCCAATCGTAGCGCTCGAAACCTTCGGCGCTCTGCAAATCTTCGAGAAGACGGTTGGCCAACTGCACATCGCGGGCCTGGCCCTCGACCCGGATGGTCCGACCGGCGGTGCGGTACTCGCGGATGACCACGCCGCTGCCGGGCAGGGCGGCGGTGATGCGGCTGAGCTGCACCACGGGGAAAAGATTTTTGTCGAAGGCCGGCTCCAGCGCCTGCCAGCGTTGCTCGGCGAGTTGGACGCGCTCGACATCGGGCTCGATGATGGCGATGCGATGCTCCAGCGAGGCGATCTCGCGTTTCGTGACCTGGGCGTCCTTCCACACCCAGGCCCCCGCGACCGCATACAGGATCAGGCCCGCGACGAGCAGGGCGGCGCGGCGCACGGCGGCGCGGCGTTTCCGACGCGAGCGCACCACCGCAGCGGGGAGCAAGCGCTCCCGCCCCTCGCCGACGCGGGCGACGGCGGTCCCCGGCAGCACCCGCAGCGGGAGGGAGAGCGCCTCTCCGAACGCGGCCATTGCCGTTTCGTCCGCATCGCGCGCGTCTGCCTCCGCGAAAATCAGTTCGCGCGGCGGATGATTCACGAAGACCGCCTCGCCCCGCAAGCCGAGGAGGAGCAGATTGATCTCCTTCGCGGCGGCCTCTTCGATCTCGGGCCGACCACTCAACACCTGGACATGCGCCGGAGATCCCTCGACGAAAACCGCCAGCACCAGCCGCCCGAACTCGCGCCAGAGCATCACCGCGCCCGGAGCCGCAGCTGCCGTCGCCTCCCGCAGCGCTGCGGAGGTGGTGTAGCCCGCCGCCGAGGGCACGATCAGACTCTCGGGCGGATCCGTGACCACCCGCACCGCGAAGGTTTCGCCCCCGTCGCCGCGAGGGAGTCGCTCGTAATCAAAAAAGGATCCCGGCTTGCCCGCCAGGCCCCGCTTTTCCACCTGCGCGTGGATCATGCTCTCGTGCAAGGCCTCCTCGACCGGAGGCAAATCCACGACAAAGGTCGATACCGCCGAGGCCGGCAGCCCCACGAGCACATCGCCGCGATTTCCGACGAGCGACCCGGGATCGTCTCCCCGCGCGATTTCAGAACCGTCGGTGCGGAGAATCCAGCCCTGGTCGGGAGCCGGAAGAGCCAGGGTGCGATGCGCCATTGTTTCGTCTCGTTCGTACTACAGCCGTTAAACCGGCCCATTCGCCGAAAGTTTCCCGCAAAAGCGCTCCGGAAGCAAGACCCATCCCCCACCCTTCCCCGCCTCTCTCCTCCCGCCCGAAAATCGGACGAAAGAAAAGTGGCCAAACCGCTCCTTCCGGGCGAGATTGTCCCGCCGGGTTCCTCGAGCCGGACTAGTTTGTTCCAAAGCGGAACGTTGCCGGCCCGCCTCCGCGCGGAAGGGCATCGTCCTGAGGTCTTCAGTCAGGGTCTAGCCGAGGTTCCCGGTCCCTTTTTTTGCCTCCGCCCCACCGTCCGCCCTTCGCGGTCGCGTCACTCTGCCAGCATCCGCACCGCGGCCTCCTCGAAGATCGCCTGCCACCCCGGGCCGAGGAGACAATCGCTGTCCTCCTGCGCTCCGCCGCGATTTTTCATCTGCTCGACGGTGGGCGCGTAATAGAGATACCCGTTGGTGTAGCCCGAGACGAAGGTGAGCGGATGGGGGGATTTTTCCCGAATCCCGAATCCCACCTCCACCGTCAACTCGGCGGGAAACGTCACCAGGCGGAAGTCTCCGACCCGCAGGCTAACGACTTCCGCCTCCACCGTTTTCCCGACCTTGCGAGTGTCGGCCTGGTGCCGTTCGAGCAGGGCGAGGTTGATCTGCCGCCGGGTCAGGTCCTCCATCACCCGGATGTTGCGCAGGTAGGCGGCCATCGCGGCCTCGTTGTTGGCGTCGAGCGTTTTCCAATCCTCCTTCTTCAGCAACTCGTCCTGCAGGTAGCGATGCGAGGCCTCCGAGGGAAAGTCGCTGTTGACGTGGTACTTCACATAAAGCGGGAGAAAGGTCTCGAAGTTCAGCTTCGTCCCCTTGAGCGAATCGACCAGCGCGTCGATCTCCGCTTCCATCTCCGCGATGCGGGGAGCGTGGTCGGCCCGTGGCAATGTCAGGATTTCCCGACGGATCGCGAGGGATGCCTCCGCGCTCGTCTCGATTTTTCGCAACCCGGCGAGAGCGCTGAGACCGAGGCGATTGCCGTGCATCTCCCCGTCGCGCGGGAGAGTGACGGATTTGTAGAGGACGGGATTGATGTCGCCCCCGCAGCCCTGCAAAAACAGCGCGGTGGCGCTGCCGTCCCCCAGATTGGCCTCGATCACCCGGGAGGCGAATCCGGTGAGGTCGGCGGTATTCCCGCCGCTCGGTACGCCCTGAATGGGATGGCAGGCGAATTGATATACCGCCGCGAGCGGTTGGCCGGTGTCGATGCGGTCGATCCGCAGCAGTCCGATCCGGGGATCGATCGGACCGACCGCGGCGACCTCGTCGTCCGGCGGCAGGGCGTAGGCATGACGCACGTCGATCACCGCACCGCTCTTCAGGATGAGGCGGCGGTTTTCCATGATGCCGTCCTCGTGTCCCTCCCCCGCCCCGATCCGGACCGGAACGCGATTTTCCCAAGCCGCTTTGACCGCTGCCACGGTTCGCGCCACGATGTCCTCGGCGACGAGAGCGTGGCAGTGGCTCGCATTGACGAGGACGGACTCCGGCGCGATGCCGAACGATTCGGAGAGAGCCGTCCGCACATCGGCGAGGTAGGGATCCCGGATCGAACCGATCCCCGCCACCGCCACCGCATCGACCGTGATGAGGACCGCCTCCGTCCCGCCACGGGACAGCGCCAGCGCCTTGACCATGGGCGGATTTTCCCCCGCATCGGTTCCCGGCCGGGTGATATCGACCCGGCCCACCCCGGCAAGGAGTTCCTCCGCCCCGGTGGGGAAAAGGGGCAACACCGACAAGGCGGAGAACAGGATCCAAAAAGCCAAAACGCGCGCTCTCATGCCGTCGAGTCTTCCCGATTCCGGCGCCCCTGTCGACGCCCGCTTCCGCCCTGTCCGCGCTATGTGGCCCAGATGGGGGCGAGAGTGAAGAGGGAAATGACGTCACCTTGCTCGCGACGGCATTCGTTTTCAGCTACCTGATCTATTGGGCCTATATTGAGTTGGTCACGACTCATACCATGCCTTCAACCTCGACAGTTTTTAAAAATTTCACGATCTTTCTCAGTGTCCCTTTGGGCGTCTATTGGTGGCTGACGGAGGGACCGGGTGCCCTCTTTGATGCATCTCGACGATGCATGGCACGGCCTCACGCTTTATTGCAAAATGAGCCTCATCACGGCGTCCTCGTCGCGGACTCGGTACAGGTCCCGCCCCAACCGGGCAAGCTGTCCCGCTCGTTCCGAATCGGTTCCGGGCCGATTGGATGCAGAGTTGAGCAGGGTGGCAATGCGCTTCGGGTCCTTCGAAACCGCTTCGCGGGAAAGATGTCTCACAAGAACATTCTTATCAAAATAGAGGCGATGCTGTACGGCTCTATCGATCGTGCCGCTGTCGCCGCTCGGCAGGAGTTCACCGGAAAACTTCCAGACGGTGTCCGTGGCGAAGACAAAAACGAGTGCGCCACTGTCGTAATAAAAATAGGCTTCCCTCTCGCTGTGATCCCCCAGCACATAAACCAGCTTGATCTTGACGAGTTCGTCTCCGAGAAAATAGCGGGTGAGACTGCCGGTGAGCGGGTCGGTCTCAGAGGCGAATGTGATCTCCTGCGGCCTCAGTTTGGCAGCCTCGATGACTTGGTATCGTTCCCGGATCTGCTTTACCGCCGCCTCGCTATCCTCGGCGCGGGCGGTTTGCGTAGTCATGTCGGAAGACAGCAAACCGATCAGAGCGATGCAGGGGAAAAAGACCGCGGGGTGAGGGAAAAGAGAACTCATACCCAAAGAAGGAAGCGTCAGCGCTCTTTTCTCGCAAGTTTTTTGGGGAAAGGATTTTCTCCTCAGAGAAAACCTCGGCTAACGCTCGAAACCGCTCCGCGAAACGGGCGATATTCGGCCCCCCATCCACAAAAACGGAGCTGCCAAATCCCGCCCGATCATGTATCCTGAGTCCATGCAAACCGTAAAAGAACAAGTACTGCACGTTCTCCACCGACTGCCCGACGACGCCGACTTCCGCGACGTGAGCGAGGAGATCGCCCTGCTCGCGGCGGTGGCTGAGGCCGAGGACGACATCCGCGAGGGACGCCTCGTCGAAAACCAGGAAATGAAGGCTCGCCTCGACGAGTGGCTCGATGCCTGATCCTGGGCAGATTCTATGGACCGAGCGCGCCTCGGCCGACATCGAGGCCATCGTCCGCTACATCGTCCGGCGCGATCCAGAGGCTGCGGGTAGGATCGGCCGCGGCATCTACGCGCGAGTCCAGATCCTGCTCGAGTACCCGGAGGCCGGAAGCGCCCTCGACGAACTGCGCGAAGGTGGATGGCGCAAGCTCATCTACCGCCGATGGAAGATCATCTACACCGTGCGCGAATCCGCGCTCATCGTCGGCCGCGTTTGGCCCGCCGCAATGGGCGAGGCAGACCTGACGACGCCATTGGACAGCGACGAATGAACCTCAAAGACCTCATCCCTCAGCCGTGATCCAACTCCTCCCACCCCTCAGGCGCAGACACGGGGCTTGGGAAAAAACCGTTTTTCCGGTAGTCTTGACGAGGATGTCCACCTCCCCCCGCATCACTTTCTTGCTCTTGCCACTGCTCTGTCCCCTCCTGCCGGGGTCGCCCCCGCTGGTGGCCGGGGAAAAAACGCTCCATTTCAATCGCGACATCCGCCCCATTCTCTCGGACAAGTGTTTCCAATGCCACGGTCCCGATGAGAACACCCTCGAGGCCGATCTCCGGCTCGATCAGCGCGATTCGGCTGTCTCCGCGAAAGCGATCGTCCCCGGCCAACCGGAGGCCAGCGAGATGCTCGCCCGCATTCTCAGCGACGACCCCGACGAGATCATGCCACCGACCACGGTGAAAAACCCGCTCACGCCCGCCGAGGCGGAAACCCTGCGGCGCTGGATCGCCGAAGGGGCGGAATACCAGGGCCACTGGGCTTTCGAACCTCTCGCGGTGACCGAACCGCCCGCCGGGGAACATCCCATCGATCATTTCGTTCACGCCACCCTCGCCTCGCGCGGGATCCGTCCCTCCCCCGAGGCCGATCCCGCGACCCTGATCCGCCGTCTTTCCCTCGACCTGACAGGGTTGCTTCCCGCACCCGAGAGGGTTGCGAAGTTCCTGACGGAATACCATAAAAACCCCGACGATGCCGTCGCCGCTCTCGCCGACGAGTTGCTCGCCTCGCCCCACCACGGCGAGCGCTGGGGGCGGAATTGGCTCGATCAGGCGCGCTACGCCGACTCGAACGGCTACAGCATCGACGGGGTCCGGGCGATGTGGCCCTACCGCGACTGGGTCATCCATGCGATCAACGAGGACATGCCCTTCGATCGCTTCACGATAGAGCAACTCGGCGGCGACCTCCTGCCCGATCCGTCGAAGGCCCAGCTCGTCGCCACGGGATTTCACCGCAACACCCTCATCAACCAGGAGGGAGGCACCGACCCCGAGCAGTTCCGCAACGAAGAAGTCGTCGACCGGGTCAACACCACCGGCGCGGTCTGGCTCGGACTGACGCTCGGTTGCGCCCAATGCCACACCCACAAGTACGATCCCATCACCCACCGCGAGTACTTCGAACTCTTCGCTTTTTTCAACCACGGCACCGACATCAACAACACCGGGGCGACCGTCGAAGTCAGTGAAGGGGAAATGTTTTTGGACAATCCCGACCCCGCCAAAATGCGGGCTCTCGAACAGGCCAGAACCGGCCTCGCCAAAATCACGGCCGGCACCGCCAAACGCCGCGCGGCATGGGAAAAGGCCCAACTCGTCGGCCTCGCGCCGGGGAGCAAAAAAACGCCCCTTCAGGCCGCCCTCGACACGCCTCCCGACCAACGCGACACCCGGCAGAAGAAACTGGTCGCATCCGAGTTCGCGGTGGTCGATGAGGCAAAAAGCGACGCGGAACGGGCCTTCCGCGAGGCTCTCTCCGCCCTCGGCCTGGGGGCGCCGGTGAAAACGATGGTGATGCGCGACCTGGCGGAGCCCCGCGAGACCTTCATCCACCTGCGCGGCAGTTTCCTCGATCACGACCTCGCCACCGGACCGCTCGCGCCCGGGGTCCCCGCCGCCCTCCCCGAGCTGCCCGACGAGGTGCTGCAAAAGGAAAGGCCCGACCGCCTCGACCTGGCCCGCTGGCTGGTGCGACCCGATCATCCCCTGACCGCCCGGGTCACCGTCAACCGCGTCTGGATGCGCTACTTCGGCAAGGGCATCGTCGAGACGGAAAACGACTTCGGCACCCAGGGTTCCTTTCCCACTCATCCCGCCCTGCTCGATTGGCTCGCCCGGGACTTCGTAGCGAACGGCTGGTCGATGAAGCGGCTCCACCGCCTCATCGTGACTTCGGCGACCTATCGGCGCTCTTCCCACGCCCGCCCCGATCTTGAGGAAACCGATCCTCTCAATCATCTCCTCGCCCGGCAAAACCGTCTCCGCGTCGAAGCCGAGATCGTGCGCGACGCCGCCCTCTCCGCGAGCGGTTTGCTCCACCCCGAACTGGGCGGTCCGCCGGTGCGCCCGCCCCAGCCCGAGGGCGTCTTCGCCTTCACCCAAACCAAAAAAAGCTGGACCGTCTCGGAGGGACCTGACCGCTTTCGCCGCGCCCTCTACACCCTCTTTTACCGTAGCTCCCCCTACCCGCTCCTGACGACCTTCGATTCGCCCGATTTCCAAAGCGTCTGCACCGGACGGGTCCGATCCAACACGCCTCTGCAATCCCTCACCCTCGCCAACGACGAGAGCCTCTTCGAGCTGGCCCGGGGACTCGGCACCCGCCTCCTCCGCGAGGTTCCAGACGATGACGACGCGAGGATCCGCCGCGCCTTTTTGCTCTGCTACTCGCGTCCTCCCTCGGCGAGCGAAGCCAATGCCGTGGCCTCTTTTTGCGAAACCCAGCTCGCCTCCTTCCGAGCCGATCCCGCCGCCGCCGAGACGGTCGCCTCCGAGAAAAGAGCGGAAGGAGTCCCCGCCGCGACCTCCGCCGCCTGGACCGCAGTGGCGAGGGCACTGATGAACACGGATGAATTCATCACGCGGGAGTGAGCGGACGGATGCCTGTCGCGGGTGGCCCTGACGACGCGTCCCGGAATGCGTGGCCCCGAAATCGCCGTTTATTCGCCCTGCAAGTGCTTGTCGAAAAAGGCGACGATTTTGGCAATGGTTTCCGCGCTCTTGAATTCGGGACCGCCGTGACCGGCTTCGGGGAATTCGATCAGCCCGACATCCACCCCGGCCTTTTCGAGCCGTTCGGCGAAGTCCCGGCTCTGCACGGGCGGCACGGTGCGGTCCTGACCTCCCTGCAAAATCAGCACCGACGCGTCGTCGGAGGAGATCCAGTGGGCCGGACTGGCCCGACGCGCGATGTCGCGGCGATCCGACGGCGGACCGCCCAAGAAGAGCGCGACGGGGCCCTTGGGATTGTCGGACTTGCCGCCCACGTCGCTCAGCAGAAAATCGGCGGGTCCGAAGACATCACACACCGCCTGGACCCGACTCGACACGCCGGTATGCTCTCCCAAATCTCCTTCGAGCTCGGAAACGTCACCCGAGGTTCCGAGCAAGGCCGCCAAATGTGCTCCGGCCGATTGGCCCCACACCCCGATGCGGTCGGGGTCGATGCCATACTCCTTCGCGTACGCCCGCAGCCAGCGGATCGCCGCCTTGCAATCGTGAATCTGCGCCGGGAACGACGCCGCGTCGCTGAGCCGGTAGCCGATCCCCGCCACCGCATAGCCGCGAGTGATCAGCGGAATCGCGTTCGAGCTGCTCTTTTTGCCGTTGCGCCAACCGCCCCCGTGGATGTAGACCACGACGGGCACGGCCTTGCCTCGTTTGCCACCGGGGACGTGGAGGTCGAGCGTTTGCCGCTCGTGCCCATCCTTCACGTAGGGGAGATCGCGGAAGCTTTCCGCCTCCGCGCGCTTCAGCACCGCACCCACGCCACCCCGCTGGTCGAGTGCCGCCACGGTGTCGCGGATGTCCTGCGGGACCGGGTCGGCGGCGCTGGAGGAGGAGGCGGGGACGGCCATCACCACCGCCGCGCCGCAGAGGACCGCCCATCGTTCGCAAAAAAAGCGGAGGAGGGAGAAAGAGCGGATCGTGTTCATGATGTGAAGGAAACTCTTTTTGCGGCCCCTTCGTCAAGCCTGTTGTGAGGGGCTGGGAATCTCCGCACCAGCAAGCCCATTTTGCCGAAAAAGGCACAAATTTGAGCAAAGGGGCACGGATGAGCCAGCAAATTGTGGTTGGGATTCGACATCCGGGTTCGTATAACCGATCAGACTTCCCGTATCAGACCCTCTTCCCGCGCCGACGGCGACCCACGAGATCTCCATGAGCAACACGACATCCTCCCGATCCCCCCAGGATCTCGATTCTTTCCTGCGTTACCTGCGCGAGCGCGATCCTTTGCAGCCGGAATTCCACCAGGCGGTGGAGGAGGTGATGCGCAGCCTGTGGTCTTTCGTGCGGAAAAACCCGCGCTACTCCCGGCACGGTTTGCTGAAACGCATCATCGAACCCGAACGCATGATTCTGTTCCGCGTTCCCTGGGTGGACGACGCGGGGGAGACCCATGTCAATCGCGGCTACCGCGTGCAGATGAACAGCGCGATCGGACCCTACAAGGGCGGGTTGCGTTTTCATCCCTCGGTCAATCTCAGCATCCTCAAATTCCTCGCCTTCGAACAGGTTTTCAAAAACTCCCTCACCACGCTGCCCATCGGCGGCGGCAAGGGCGGGTCCGATTTCGATCCGAAGGGGTGCAGCGAGAGCGAGGTGATGCGCTTTTGCCAGTCGTTCATGACGGAACTTTACCGCCACCTCGGGCCGGACCTGGACGTGCCGGCCGGCGACATCGGCGTGGGGGCGCGGGAGATCGGCTACATGTTCGGGCAATACAAGCGCATCACCAACCAGTCGAGCTCCGTCTTCACCGGCAAGGGCCTCTCCTACGGCGGCAGCCTGATGCGTCCGGAAGCGACGGGCTACGGCTGCGTCTATTTCGCCCAGGAGATGCTCGGTCGCAAAAGGCAGGGCTTCGAAGGCCGCAAGGTGGTGATCTCGGGCTCGGGCAACGTCGCCCAGTTCGCCGCAGAAAAATGCCTCGACCTCGGGGCTGTCGTCATCTCGCTGTCCGATTCGGGGGGCACCGTGCACATCCCCGAGGGCCTCACATCCGAACAACTGGCGTGGTGCATGGAGTTGAAAAACGAACGCCACGGGCGCATCGCGGAATTCGCCCGGCATTTTCATCTACCCTATCTCGATGGCGGAAAGCCCTGGCATCTCGCCTGCGACATCGCGCTGCCCTGCGCCACGCAGAACGAGATCAACCGCTCGGACGCCAAGACGCTCGCGAGCAACGGCTGCGGCTGTGTCGCCGAAGGCGCCAACATGCCGTCGGACCTCGAAGCGGTGGAGGTATTCCAAAGCGCCGCCATCCTCTACGGCCCCGGCAAGGCGGCCAACGCGGGGGGTGTCGCCACCAGCGCGCTGGAAATGAGCCAGAACGCCGTCCGCGTGCCGTGGACCCGCGCCGATGTGGACAACCGCCTCCACGCCATCATGCAGAACATCCACCATTCCTGCGTCGAATACGGCACCCGCCCGGACGGTTCGATCAATTACCTAGACGGCGCCAACATCGCCGGCTTTGTCAAAGTCGCCGACGCGATGCTGGCCCAGGGTGTCGTCTAGAAATTTGGCTTTTTCTCCCTGATCGCGGCGCTTTCCCGATTGACGGAGGGGAGCGGTCTCTGCGTTACTTGCAGGGTTCATGAATCGACGTCATTTCTTCGCCCGTACCGCACCGGTTCTCGGTGCCTCCGCCCTCTCCCCCGCCCTGCTCGCGCAAGCCGCCTCCTCCGCCGCTGGCAAGTCGGCCGACTCCGCCGCGACCCCGGCCGCAGTCACGAAGCTGACCGGCCGCATCAAAAAGGGATTGAAATTCAGCATGGTCAGGGAGCCGGACCTGTCCCTCCTCGATCAATTCAAGATGCTGAAGGAAGTCGGCTTCGACGGCACCGAGTTGCGGACCACGGACCACACCGAACTGAAATCCTATCTCGAGGCGGTCGACAAATCGGGCCTGCGGGTCCACGGAATCGTCAACGCCGACAATCCCGATCTCGCCACGGCGGTGAAATTCGCCCACGACGTCGGCGGCACCTCCGTCCTCTACGTGGCCCGCTACGACCGGAAGCGCCCGCTCATGGAAAGCTGGAACGAAACCCAGGCGATCCTGCGCAAGGGCCTGGCGGTGGCGGAGGGCTACGGGATCCAGATCCTCGTGGAAAATGTCTGGGCGAGTTTCCTCATCAGCGCGCTGGACATGCAACGCTATGTCGATGAGATCAATCACCCGAATTTCGGAGCCTATTTCGACATCGGCAACAACGTGCGCTGGGGTGTCCCGGAGCACTGGATCGAGATCCTCGGTCCCCGGATCGGAAAACTCGATGTGAAGGAATGGGACGAGAAAAAGCACCAGGCCGAGGGGCTCCGCAAAGGCTTCGGCTCGGAACTGGGGGAGGGAACGATCGACTGGGAAGCCGTGCGCAAAGCGCTCCTCGCGATCGATTACGAAGGCTGGGCCGCCGCCGAAGTCGCGGGAGGCAACCGCGAACGCCTCGCCGACATCGCCCGCCGCATGGACCTCGTTCTCGGATTAACCTGATCTCCCGAATCGCGCCGGAGGCGCTTTCGCGTCTCCGATTTCCGGGTATCCGGCGCAATATTTTTCTTGGAAACAAGTTGGTTTTTCTTAAAAATGGGGAACCCTTAACCTGAACCTACCCGGGCATCCATGATCGCTCCCTGGCAATTCGATTCTGACCTCGGTCATCCGTTTTTCCCGGACAAAGAGACCACTGCCCGGAAAACGGGGGACCAGCAACCGGCTACGAATTGATGAAACTGTATATTGGAAATCTGTCTTACGACTCCACGGAATCCGACCTGCGCGAATTTCTCGCGGCATACGAACCCATAGTCGATCTACACATGCCGCTCGACCGGGAAACGGGTCGTCAACGCGGGTTCGCCTTCGTCACTCTCTCCAGTCGCGAGATGGGAGAAGCCGCAGTCACCCAACTCGACGGAACCGACCTCGGCGGCCGGAGCCTGCGCATCCGCGAGGCCGAAGATCGCCGCGCCCCGGGTGGCGGTGGAGGTGGTGGAGGCGGTCGTCCTCCCCGCGGTGGCGGCTACGGTGGTGGTGGTGGCGGTGGTTATGATCGCCGGGGCGACGGAGGTCGTCCCCGTCATGACCGTGACCGCAGGGATCGCTACGATCGCGGAGACCGGCATGACCGCGGGGATCGCGACGAACGGGGTGGCGGCAAACGCTATCGCAGTCTCTAGCCCACCTTCCGGGCACTTGATTTTTCGGCCTCCGTGCGCTCCCCTCGCACGGAGGCTTTTCGGGTAAAACCTTTCCCGTCCCCTCTCTTTTTTGCAACACACCCTCTTCCTTTTCTCTCTTTACTCGAACTTCGTATGATTCCGAAACTGCCGCTAGACCGCATCAACTGGCTATCCAGTGTCTTTCTGATTGTCACCTTTTTCACCGCCGTGATCGGCACGCCGATTTACATCTATCACTTTGGGATCGATTTTTTCCAAGTGGCCTTGTTCTTTGTCTATTTCATCGGCACGGGGATGAGCATCACGCTGGGCTACCACCGTCTCTTCGCCCACAAGGCCTTCAAGGCCGGCAAGACGGTGAAGCTGACGACCCTGCTGCTCGGGGCGAGCGCCTTCGAGGATTCCGCTCTCGACTGGGCCTCGGACCACCGCCAGCACCACAAGCACGTCGATCACGACGAGGACGATCCCTACAGCATCTCGCGCGGCTTCTTCTGGGCGCACATGGGCTGGATTTTCTTCAAATTGTACCCCCGTCCCCTCGCCAACGTGGGCGACCTCAAGAAGGATCCCCTCGTGATGTGGCAGCACGCCCATCATCAGCGCATCGCCGTCCTCGTCGGTCTGGTCCTGCCCGCGGTGATCGGTTACCTCTACGGCGGTTGGGTCTCCGCTCTCGGGGGCTTCCTCATCGCCGGAGTGACCCGCGTCGTCTGTGTGCAGCACTGCACTTTCCTGATCAATTCGCTGTGCCACACCCTGGGAAACCGCCCCTACGACTCGCGCACCAGTGCGCGGGACAGTTGGCTGATGGCCATCCCCACTTTCGGTGAAGGATACCACAACTACCACCACTCCTTCCAACACGACTACCGCAACGGGGTGAAACCCTGGCAGTGGGATCCCACCAAATGGGCCATCTGGACCCTTTCCAAACTCGGCCTGGTCACGGACCTGCGGCGCGTCCCGGAGGAAAAGATCGTCCTCGCCGAGTTGCGCGAGATGAAAATGCGTGTCGAAGCCCAGATCGCCACCGGGAACACTTGGAAAATCCATTGCCCCACGCGGGAGGAGGCCTACGAGACCTTGCTCGAACTTTCCCAGCAACTCAGCGACAGCTACGTGGAACTCGAGAAAGCGATCAGCGACCGTATCAAAATCTCGGGCGACATGCTGCAACGCTGGAAACAGGCCGGTGCGGAAGTCGGCGAGCAACTGACTCTCCTGCGGAGCCTCCAGCCCGCCCTCGCCTGATCCCGGCCCGGGGATTTCTTTTGTCTTTTCACCCTCCGACCCCTCCTCCCCATGCCTGAAGCGATCCCACTGAAGACGAACGTGGAACTCGGAGTGGTTCCCACCCACATCCAGTTTGCCGGTGGACTCGCCCCCGACGGGGAAGGCCGTCTCCCCCGGGACGAAGGCGGCGTCCTACGCGTCGTCGCGGAGATGGCGCGTCTCACGGAGGCCTCCCCGGTCCGGATCCAGAGCGCCCAGGTCACGGTGTTTCCCGGAGTCCACGAGGGCGATACCGACGAACTCGTCAGCGGTCTGCGCGCCCTCGGTCTCGAGGTGCATCTGATCCTGATGGTGGGCGGAGCCGACCCGATGAATCCGGCCGATGAGGACGCCGTCGTGGCCATGCTGGTGGCCGGGATCGAAGTGGCGAAAAAACACGGGATCACCCAGATCGCTTCGACTTCGATCGAGGAGTGGATGAAACCCGGTGCCACCCCGAAAACCGGCGCCGATTTCGACGCGGCGGTGGCGCAGAATGTCAAAGCCCACTGCCGGGCCTGTCGCGAGACGGACCTCGCCAACAGTTGCGTGAAACACTGGCACATCGAATTTCTCCGCGGCGGCGAGTTCCAGACCTTCACCGACCTGCGGAAATGTTGGGCGTTTGTGAAAGCGGCCAACGCCGAACTGGGCGCGAAGATTTTCAAGATCATGGTCGACGCGGCCCACTGCGGGGACTCGACCCTGAGCATCCCGGAGAACGAGGCGCTCATCGCCGAGATCGCCGCCAACGACGAGATGGGCATGTTCCACGCCTCCTCCAAGACGACCCGCGGTTGCCTCAGCACCGATGACGGCTGGATCGGTGCGCTCCTCGCCGCCGCCGCGAAGACCGGCAAGCTGGAGTATGTCTTCGTCGAACTTTTCCACCACGAGGATGCCGCGCTGGAGGGCCTCCGCCGCCTCGACCCCGGGCACGGGATCGACACGCTCGATGGCCGCGACTACAGCGAGGCGGTCATCGACGGCTTGGTCTCGGTGACCCGCCGCCTCAACAATCTCGTCGCCCGCGGTGTGCTGAATAACTGAAGCTCCCGGGTTCTCATTCCCAGGACTCGTCGAAAAATCCGGCCTCGACGATGCGACCGGGAGCGAGTGCATCGGGATCGCGGTCGAGTCCGATGACCGCCCAATCGGGCAGTTTGGGATTCTGCAAGGAGTTGGTCCGGTCGTGCCCTTCGCGGAAGGTCAGACCGCTGTTGAGGACCACGTAGCGATCCGGGTTCAGCGGATTGGGGAAAATGAGAACGGGGACGTGGGCGTCGCTCGCGTAGGTCTCTCCGCGCAGGGTGAACGAACCGTCCCGCCACCGCACCGGGAGACGGTCGGCGATCTCCGCGATGAGTGGATTCGAATCGGGATCGCCCCAGAGAATGAGGTTGGACGTCGAGATGTCGTCCGAGTCGACCTCGTCGGCCGATTTTTCCGGCAACTCCCCCCGCATGAGGGCGCGCCAGCGTTCCCGGAAATGGTTCAGCTCGAAGTCGAGCCAGCGCGACGCCCCGGCCTCGGCAGGAAGGGAATCGGGCGGGACCACGAGAAAGCGCGAGAGGAAGGCGTCGTCGATGGGACCCTGCACGCCGGGTCGTTTGGCGAGGGCGCGAGGTTCTCCGAAGGTCCATTTCGCCCCCTCTTCCCCCGGGCGAACCAGGGAAACGGTGTTCACCGGAAAACCGGGATCCTCGACGAGGACGCTCTCCTCCCCGATACCCCCGATACCCCCGATGCGGACGGTGAAACCCGCGAGGTTCCCCTCGCGACCCGCCGAGATCTCCAAGGCAGTGACGCCCTCGAGTTGCAGGGTGATTTGCTTCTTCTCCGGATCCCGTTCGGCGAGCGCCCGCGCCCCCTCCCAGTGGGCCTCCAGACCGGTCAGGTGCAGCCAGTCGTAGGAGGGGTAGCGCAGCGTCGGGGTCTGCCATTCGATGCGCCGGGCCGGATCTTGTCGCCCCGCCGCCCACGATTCAGTGAGCCAGTGGCGGATCTCTTGGACGGATTCTTTGTTGTATCTGTGTCCCATGCCCTCGCCGATGACGTGGCGGAGGGTGTGCCCCACTTTCGCCAGTTCACGGGCCATGAGATCGGCGGCGGCTTTCTGGCCGTCCTCGGCCCCGGAATACGCGAGAAGTGGTCCGTTCTGGAAATTGCGAACGTAGTTGGGCACGTCGTAGGCTTTCCAGAGAGTTTGCTCGTAGGCGGGCGGAAAATTTTCCGGGACGAGCTTGGTGTATTCCTTGGTCTCGGCGAAACCCGCGCCGGCGTGGACCGCGCAGAATTGGTCGCGGTAGTGGGCTCCGATGTGCCAGGCCCCCGCCCCGCCCATGGAAAATCCGGCCAGGATGATGCGCTCCGGATCGATGGGATAGTCGGCCTTGACCGCCTCGATCGCTTCGAAGACATCGATTTCCCCGGCGTGTTTCCATCCGACGCAATGACGCCCGAAAGGATGCAGCACGACGGCCTCCTGCTGGTCCCCGACGAGTCCGCCGAAGGCCTGGCTTTTCGTGCGGCAGCGCTGCAGAAAATGCAGGTCGGTCGTCTTGTCCCCGCGACCGTGCAACCAGACGAGCAGCGGGACCGGACGCGAGAGGTCGAGACTCTCGGGGATTTCCAGGCCGTAGGGCTGGTAGGAGTCATCAATGCTCGAACGATAGCCCCGGATGACGAGTCCTTTTTCGTCCAGCCAGGGACGCTCGTCCTCTTCGGCGAGCGCCGCGTAGCGCCGGTCGGCGAGATCCAAGATTTCCGCGGCGAGGGGGATTTCTTTCTCCGAATAAAATTCGTTGTGGCGCAGCGCGAAATCGACCGCTTTCACCAGGACGGCGATATCGGCGGCATGGGCCTTGTGGTCGATCTCCCAGACGCGTTCGCCGTAGGCGGCGACGCGCTCCTCCAGAGAAGCCCGCACGGTCTCCGGCAATACGACCGTGCCCGGCGGGGGCAGCCGCCTTGGAATCGGTGTGATCGGAGCGATCGGCTCAGCGGCCGACAGGATCACCGGGGAAACGAGAGCGAGCAGGGCCGCCGCCGGGAGGATGTGATCGCAAGCCCTCATCAGATCCGGTCCTCCGTCACGGGGTCAATCCAGGCGAAGACGCGCCCGCCTTTGAGGAGGGCTTTGTACTCGACCGGGAATCGACCGAAGATGGTCGAAACTTCAAAATTCACCGTCACGGTGTCGTAGGAACCGGCATAGTCGCCGCCCACTGTCTCGGGTCCGTTCCAGCGATAGGAAACCGCCTCTCCGAGGGTCACGCTGGCGACCTCCCCCTGGCGGAGACTCTCCTTCACCGGAGCAAAACGCGGATCGTCCTGGGAATCCGGCGGCGACGAAGCCAATGATTTCCCCTTGAGCAGGGCGATACGGGCGGGTTCCTCCTCGACGAGGGCGCGGGCGCGGTTCCGCTTCGCCTCGACCTCGGCGGTCTTCGCCGCGACGAACTGGTCGTAGCGGGCTTGGATGCGCTCGCGGAAGTCGGTCAAGCGCACCGGGAGCCGGGTGCTCATGGCGGGATTCGCCAGGCTGGCGACGACGATTTCCTCCCCCTCGAGCCGCACCGGTTTGAGCGGTGTCCCGGGCGAGACCTGGCTCGAACCGGCGACCTGCCCGTCGATGACAAGTTCAAACACGATCGTTTCCCTGGCGGTGATCTCGGCGGGAAAGGCGTTGGGCGGAACCTTGCGCCACTGGTCCACGATCGTCAGGAGCGGGAGGATCTCGGGCATGGGATAACGGACTTTGAGGAGACGCTCCAACTCGGACTCGGGTGGTGCTGGAGCCGCGACGGTCGCGGTGGAATCGGTCGTCGTCGCCATCGGAGCAGTTCCCGAGGCGGAGGTGGTCGGGGCCTTGGAGGACGTCGCGGAGGGTTCGTCGGCACCGATGACCCGGTCCCGCTCCACCATCGTCGGCACCGAGGTGAAGCGGGTGACGAGGGGCTTCAGATACGGTTCGTAGAGGAACCAACCGGCGGCGACAAGGCCGCAGACAACAAGAAGCGTGACGAAAAATCCTTTCATGATGGAGGCGAGTTCCCAAGGTAACACGGTAGCAAAGACGGGAAAATGAGAGGAATCCCCTCCCCGCCCTTTTCTTTTTACCCTCCACCGGTCGGATTGCAAGCCATCGCGAAGCGGCATATTTCTTTTGACCTGACTCGCTCCGGCCTTTGAGTGGGGGAACGTATGCGTATCATTTTCATGGGAACCGGGGAGATCGCGCTCCCCGCACTGCGATGGCTCATCGAACGACAAGGGTCCGGCCCGGACGGACACGAGCTCGTCGCTGTCTACACCCAGCCCGACAAGCCGATCGGGCGGCGTCAGGTGCTCACCGCACCGGAGACCAAAACCCTCGCGGAAGCACACGGGATTCCGGTGCGACAGCCGGAGAATCTGCGCGGAAACGAAGAGGCTCTCGGGGAGTTCGCCGCCTTTCGTCCCGACCTCGTTGTGGTCATGGCCTACGGACAGATCCTCCCGAAGGCCGTCATTTCCTCCCCCACCCTCGCCTGCGTCAATCTCCACGCTTCTCTCCTCCCCCGGCACCGCGGCGCCTCGCCCGTTCAGGCGGTCATTCGGGAAGGCGACGCGGAATCGGGGATCACCCTGATGCACATCGTCCCGAAACTCGACGCCGGCGACATGATTCTGAAAGAGTCCATCCCGGTTCTCCCCGACGACACCGGCGGCACTCTCCATGACCGGATCGCCATTCTCGGCCCCCGCCTCCTGGAGCGCGGGCTGCCACTTTTCCGCAACGGTCTCCCCACGGCGGAACCGCAGGACGAAGCTCTCGTGACCTACTCGGGCAAGCTCCTCCGCGAGGACGGGGAAATCGACTGGACCCTCGATGCGGCCGATCTCGAGCGATTGATCCGAGCCTACCATCCGTGGCCCGGCACCACCACCTCCGTGACCCTCGGGGGGGAAAGACGCAAACTCAAAGTCCACCCCCCCGCGATCCTCGCGACCCTCGCCACGGGTGACGCCAGTCCGCCGGGAACGGTGCTGGAGAGCGATACCCGCCTCGTCGTCCATTGCGGGAACGGCGTTCTCGCCCTCACCGGCGATCTCCAGCTCGAGGGCCGCAAGCGACTCGGCGCGGCGGAATTTCTCCGCGGCACCGCCATCCCCCTCGGAACGGTTCTCGGAAGGTGGTGAATATGCGCAAAAAAGAGTAAGAACCTCATTTGCCTCGTGCATTTGCTGCGCAACTGGATCGACTAGCGTTCGCTTTGCGCCGGGCAGGGTTGCTTTTCAGAAAACATGCTTGCTCGCCATGCTGCACCGCCAGAGCCACTGCATCAGCTTGCGTAGAGATAACGGATTCGCGAACTGCGGGACCGGCATTTGTCGGCTCATCATATGGCATAGGTAGCGCTCGCCCGGCTTCACGGATTCCACCGCCAAAGCAGCCGCCAGGTCGTCCGTCTCGGTCACCACGTCGTTGTCCGAAAACCATCCTCGACCCAAACAGGCGGTCGGAATTCCGAGCGCCAGCGTCTGGAAATGGCAAGTGCTGTTCACCATGACGGCGTTCCGCGCATGGGCCATGAGCCAAGCCAATTGAAGGTCGTTGTCCGAACCGCTCTTGAGTCCGGAAACGACCCGGTGGTGCGGGCCTTCGCTCGGCAATCCGAGATCCGGATCAGTCATGGGATGCGGCTTGACGACGACGAAGCGGTTGGTCCGCTCCGCTTCGGCGACCGCGGCTTTGGCGAGAGCGCTCGGATCGCGCCAGCACTTCGGCGAATCGTGGACCAGGACTTGGTCGCCTTCCCGTTGCAGAATCAGCAAGGAGTAGGAACCGAGGGATTCAAGACCGAGTGTCGCCTGCCGTGACGAAGCCGCATTTGCCCGTTCGAGGAGGGTGTCTCTTATCCGGGAGACTTCGTCGCGGTAGCTGTCCACCTGTGCGCGGATTTCGGAATCCGCATCCAGCGCATGGAGATTCCCCACCATGGACGAGGCGGCGTTCTCGCCAGTCACGTCCATGAGGTAGGTTTTGTAGTGAGGCCACACTCCGAAATCAACGAACAGTGTGCGGCAATCAATGGAGGCGAGCGAGCGGGCCACCTGTTCCATGTCATGGTAGAGCCGCTGCCGAGCCACGCACAGGACAGGTTGATGACGCTCGATCCTGCGGACGATTTCCGGGATGCTTTGGGCGGAGCGGCCCTGTCTGAACACATCGTGGCCCAAAGCTTTGAGCGATTCCGCGATGTTGTCGAGGATGGGGCCTTTTCCCCAATCCAGAATCAAAGCGGCCCCTTTGGGATTCCTTTTCGGGAAAATGGTGGTTCCCGCAATCGCGTGGCGGGATCCGCGCCAAGTGGCTTCGTAGCCGAATGTGGCGCAATAGTCGCGGACGAGCGGGTCCGATCCGATCCGGTCGAATTGGGTTCTGGAGAGTTCCTCTTTCCACCGATCCGTTCTGGCGGAGTCTATCGGGCGGACTTCTCCGGTTTTCATATCGACATTGGTTCTCCAAAGGAAACGTTTTGCGTATTTTCTCGGGCCGGGTTCGAGGAAGGCGGTGGAGTCCTCCAGTTCGAGATGCCGGTGGATTCGGGCCATCGTCGCTTCGGGATCGGCGACGAGATCTTCGTAGCGGACCGCCAACAGGGCCCGATCGTCGAGGAAAGGTTTCCAGACTTCGACATTCTTGCGGAAGGCCTCCCAGCGGTGGCGTTTCGCCACATCGTCGGTTTTATCCGCTTGGATGCTCCGGTAGATCGCCCTCGGATCGCGCGCGGTGTAGATCAAGCGGTGCGACTCGAGCAGGTGTGCCACCAGTTCGGGGCTCTGATAGAAATCGGGGCTTTTGTCCCCGAGGATCCGAGCCGCCGCTTTGTTGTAGCGCGATTGTAGCAGCGGAAAGACTTCCCTGTGCCACGCCACACTACACGACAAAAATCAGCACCTTAAATCGTTAAAAATGAGT
>JAAYAT010000223.1 GCA_012719225.1 Verrucomicrobiaceae bacterium | reverse complement strand
TGATGCCGCAACGGTGAAATCAACAAAGGCAGACCAATGCCCGCAAAAAAGGAAAAGAACGCCATAAAAAAACGGACCCAAAAAACAGAGCCCGGCAAGAATGACAGCGGCAATCCTAATCACGATTCTCAATTTTTGCAGAACAGTATAAATAGCTCACTTTACTCCCGGCACCATTCGTTGGACCGAGGCGGCGGACGCCTCTCAGCAAACCGGTTTTTCCCCGTCGGGTCAAGAATTCACGCATTTTTGGTTCGGACAAGCTCCCGCGAATTGTATTAGAGGGTTCTCAAATTCCCGAAAAAATGAAAGTTTTGGAAACGCTTTCCTCCAATACCGGATGGTCCAGCTCACCAAATCCACTCTGCCACCACCCCTCACCCGCACTTCCCCGACCCGCATCCGCTGTTGCAGCCGCCGGATGACTTCCCTTTTTTCCGCCGCCAGGCCCGGACCACGAAGGCGAGGCCGGTGAGGCAGACGATGCCGAGGGCGGTCCAGCTTTGCCAGTCGTTCATGGGAAATCAGGCGATCAGGCGAGGTTGAATAAGCGGGCGGTCTGGTAGACGAGGAGGGAGGCGCCCGCGGCGAAGAGGGTCATGAAGAGGAACTGCCCCACAGCCCATTTCCACGATCCCGCCTCTCGTGCGACGACGGCCGAGGTGGGGAGGCACTGGAGGGCGTAGATGTAGAAGATGAGCAGGGAAATCACCGCGGCGGGACCGAACATGGGGCGTCCGTCGGGCCAGGTTTCCGCCGCCATCTGCGTGCGGATGCGCCCTCGCATGGCTTGTTCGTCGTCGCTTTCCTGGACGTGGAAAAGCTGGGCCATGGAGCCGACGAAGACTTCGCGCGCGGCGAAGGAGGTGAGGATGGCGGTGCCGGTGCGTCCGTCGAAACCGAGCGGTTTGACGATGGGTTCGATGAAATGGCTGACACGTCCGACCACGGTGTGGGCGAGGACTTCGGCGGGATCGTCGCTCTCCAGTTTGGGGTAGGTCGTCGCGGCCCAGAGCAGGATCATGATGCCGAGGATGACTGTCCCGGCGTTTTTCAGGAAAGCCCAGCCGCGGTCGAGGACGTGGCGGAAAATGTAGCGCCACTGGGGGAGCCGGTAGGGAGGCAGTTCGAGGAGGAAGTGGCTTTTGATCTCGTCGGGTCCGAGACGGCCGCGGAGGAGGCGCGCCACGACAAAGGCGGTGAGAGTCCCGAGCGCGTAGATGGAGAGGAAGACGAGGGCCTGCATGGAGCCGCCCTCGCTGCCGCCGAGGAGCATGGGGACGAGGAGGAGGTAGACGGGGAGACGCGCCGAGCAGCTCATCCAGGGGGCGACGAAGATGGTGACGAGCCGCTCCTTGGGGGAGTCGATCGTGCGGGTGGCCATGACGCCGGGAATGGCGCAGGCGAAGGAGCTGAGGAGCGGGAGGAACGCCTTGCCGCTGAGTCCCGCCTTGGCCATGAAGCCGTCCATGAGAAAGGCGGCCCGGGCCATGTAGCCGGAACTTTCGAGCAGTCCGATGAAAAAGAAAAGCAGCAGGATCTGGGGCAGGAAGATCACCACGGCTCCCACTCCGCCGATGATGCCCTGGGTGAGCAGGTCGCGCAGGTCGCCTTCGCTCATGGCATTTTCCACCTGGCCGATGAGAAAATCCTGCAGCGATTCGATCCAGCCCATGGGGATGCCGGCGAAGGAAAAGATGGACCAGAAGAGGGCGAACATGATCCCGATGAAGCAGACCCAACCGAAGACGGGATGGAGCAGGACGGTGTCGAGGCGGTCCGAGAGATTGCTGCTGTGCAGGGTGGGGCGTCGCGCCGCGAGTTCCGCCGCGTCGAGGCCGAACCGGGTGCGCGATGCGGCGTCGCCTTTTTCCCAGAGCGGTTCGGGAACCGCCGGGAGAGGGTGCCCCATGGCCTGTTTCAGTTCGACGAGGCCCTTGCCGCGGTCGGCTTGGATGGGGACCACGGGGACGCCGAGTTCTTCGGACAGTTTGACTGGATCGAGCCGGAGGCCGGATTTTTCGGCCATGTCGACCATGTTGAGGGCGAGGATCACGGGAA
Source organism: Verrucomicrobiaceae bacterium (assembly GCA_012719225.1). GTDB lineage: Bacteria > Verrucomicrobiota > Verrucomicrobiia > Verrucomicrobiales > DEV007 > Arctic95D-9. The sequence goes on along the minus strand of JAAYAT010000223.1, from coordinate 5,346 downwards.
CTCCCAACTCGATGATCTCGAGGGCGAGCTGGAGATGACGCTCCAGGTGGGAGGCGTCGAGGACGCACACGACGAGGTCGGGGCGCGGGTGTTTCTCGTGCTGACCGAGGAGAACATCGCTCGCGATTCGCTGATCGGGGGACCCGCCCGCGAGGGCGTAGCAACCGGGCAGGTCGATGATCTCGAGCTTGCGTCCGTGGGGCGTGTAGCACTGGCCGCGTCTCACGCTGACGGTGGCGCCGGCGTAGTTGCCGACCTTTTCCACCGCGCCGCAGAGGGCGTTGAAGAGGGTCGTCTTGCCGGTGTTCGGGTTGCCGGCCAGGGCGACCGTTTCGGGAGGCTTCTCCATGCTCGAGGATCGTTCAGGAGGCGATGAGAGAGGAAACGATGACCTGCTCGGCGAGATCGCGGCTCACCGCGAGACGGGTGCCGCAGACGGAGCAGATGAGGTTGCGCCCGCCCGCGAGCTTGCGCACCCGCAGGGTCTCGCAAAACCCGAGATTACGGAGCTGTTCGCAGCCCGGCCCCTCCAGGGCGCGGATCTGGAAATCACAACCGACCTCCGCCTGCGCGAGACTCTGAAGACTGTCGATGTGGAGATCCGGAACTGTCATGCTGGCCATGTCGAGGGTAGTGTCACGTAATTGAGACACAGTTGCAACAGATTAAAGAGGGAAAGTGCTTGTGTCGGCTTCGCCTGGTTTCAGTCTTTCGAGCTTTTCGGATCGAGCGCGTCGCGCAGTCCGTCGCCGAGAAAATTCAGGCTGAAGAGGGTCATGCCGAAGATCAGGGCCGGGTAGACGAGCAGGCCCGGATCGCTCGCCATGCGGTCGGCGCCTTCTTTGATGAGGGAACCCCAGCTCGCGTCGGGAGGCTGCACCCCGAGTCCGAGGAAGCTGAGGATGGCCTCCAGCCGCATCACCGCCGGCACCGTGAGGGTGGTGTAGATGATGACCGGCCCGACGGTGTTGGGGATGAGGTGGCGCAGGATGATGTGCCAGTTGGAGAGACCGAGGCTGCGGGCGGCGTCGATGAATTCCTGGCGTTTCAGCGAGCGCACCTGGCCGCGCACGATGCGCGACATCGTGAGCCATTCCACCGCGCCGATGCAGACGAAGAGGAGCCAGAGTTTGTTCCCGAAATAGGTCGTGAGGATGATCACGATGATCATGAAAGGCAGCGCGTAGAGGATGTCGACGACGCGCATCATGACCGCGTCGGTGCGCCCGCCGGTGAAGCCCGAAACCGCACCGTAGACGACGCCTATGGTCAGGGAGACGATGGTGGCGAGGAATCCCACGGCGAGGGAGACGCGGCCTCCGTAGAGCATTCGGGAAAAAATGTCCCGCCCGAGATGATCGCTCCCGAGCAGGTAATACACCTCGACTCCCTCCATCGAGGTGGCGGTGGAAAAGGCCGGGAGGGACTGGAGATCCGGATGGGTCACATTGGGATCGGGGACCGCGGGGACGAGGGGGAGAAAAAAACAGAGCAGGACGACGGCGATGAAAAACCAGAGGCTGGCCATCGCGAGGTGATTTTTCCGCAGGCGATACCAAGCGTCGCGCCCCAGCGAACTGCCTTTTTCCGCCGTCGCGGTGGTGACGCCGGTGAGGAGGTCCTGTCCGGAGTCGGGTTGTGGGGTGGTGGGGGGTTGGGGAGACATGCGGGGTCCGGGGAAGGGGACTGGTCGGGCTATTTGTGGCCGCGGGTTCTGGGGTCGAGCCAGCCCTGGAGGACATCGACGAGGAAGTTCATGACGAGGATGAGCACTGCGAAGACCGTCACCGTTCCGTTGATGAGCCAGTAGTCGCGGTTGGTCGCGGCTTTGATGAAATGCTGTCCCAGACCGGGCAGGCCGAAGACCGTCTCGACGACGAAGGAACCGCCCAGCAGTCCGGCGAGGGCGGGGCCGAGATAGGCGACCACCGGGGTGATGCCGCCCCGGAAGGCGTGTTTGAAGAGGACTGTGGCCGGCGCCACCCCCTTGGCTCGCGCCGTGCGGATGAAATCCTGACTGAGGACGTCGAGCATGCTGCCGCGGGTGAGCCGGGCGATGTAGGCCGAGTAGTAGAGCCCGAGGGTGGCCGCCCCGAGGAACCAGGCCGAGCTGTTCTCCCACATCGCGACGTCGAACCACCCCAGTTTCAAGGCGAATATCTCCCCGAGGAGCGGGGCGATGACGAAAGTGGGGAGGCAGATCCCCAGCATGGTGAAGGCCATCAGAAAATAATCGACCGCGGTGTTGCGTTTCGCCGCCGCGACGACTCCCACCGGGATCCCGATGAAGAGGGCGATGACGAGACCGCTCACCCCCAGCATCAGCGAGACGGGGAAGCCCTCGGCGATGACCTCGTTGACGGTGAATCCCTTGTTGCCCAGCGAGGGGCCGAGGTCTCCCTGGACGAGGCGACCGAGGTAGAGGCCGTACTGGACCGGGAGCGGCTTGTCGAAGCCGTAGTTCCGTTTCATCTGCTCGATGAGGTGTTCGGGCACGGCCTTTTCGTCGAGGAAAGGTCCCCCCGGGGCGAGGCGGGCGAGGAAAAAAGTGATCGTGATGATGCAGAGCAGGGCGAAAAGCGACTGCAAAAAACGGGAGAGGAGATAGCGCAGCGATTCCATCAGGGCTTGTTCTCCGGGACCTGCAGGTCGATGTGTTTGTAAGGGCGGTTGTCGAGCAGGAGCGGGTGCCAGTTCTTCACCGCGGGGTGGAGCAGGTAGACGCGGGTGTACCAGTAGATCGGCAGCACCGGGACCTCGTCGAGAAGGATTTTTTCGGCTTCGGCGAGGGTGGTGTAGCGCCGCGCCGGATCGCTGAGGAGGGAACTCTCCTGGAGAAGCCTGTCGTAGTCGGGATTCGACCAGCCGGTGTTGTTGTTCGAATCGCCGCTCGCCCACATCCCGAGAAAGGTGGTGGGATCGACGAAATCCCCGATCCAGCCGCCCCGGGCGACGTCGTAGTCGAGATCGAGCACGGTTTGCTGGAAGACCTTCCACTCCTGGTTCTCGATCTTCACCTTCTCGATCCCGAGCGTCTTTTTCCACATGTCCTGAATCGCCACGGCGATGGACTTGTGCGCCTCGGAGGTGTTGAGGATGATGGTGAATTCCGGCACCTCGGCACCGCTCGCGTAGCCCGCTTTTTGGAGGAATTGCAATGCCTTGTCAGGATCGTAATGGATCACATCGGGGGGATGATAGCCGTCCTCCGAGGGCGGGGTGAAGGCGTAGGCCGGTTGCTGGCCGCCGCGGGTGACGTACTTCACGATGACCTCCTGATTGATTGCGTGGGCGAGGGCGCGGCGGAAATCGACGTTGTCGGTGGGCGGCCGGGTCACGTTGCAGCGGTAGAAGTAGGAGCCGTTGTAGGTCTCGATACGGAGCTCGGGGTCCTCCGTCTCCCGATAGCGCTCCACCAGATTTTCGGGCATGGTGTAGGTGTAGTGGATGAGCCCGTTGCGGTAGGCTTTCTCCTCGGTGAAATTGTTGTCGATGGGGTAGAAGTCGATGCCGTTGAGCTTCACGTTTTCGGCGTCCCAGTAGTGCGGATTGCGCCGCACCTTGACGTGGGCGTTGATGCGCCAGTCGGTCAGGACAAAGGCCCCGTTGCTGACCTGGTTGCCCGGTTTCTGCCACTCGGTGTAGGAGTCGGTCATCGCGCCGTATTTCTCGATGGTGCCGCGATGGACGGGGAGCCAGGTGGTGTGTTTGACGACATCGGGAAAGTAGGGGGCGGGGCGCTCGAGAGTGCAGACGAGCTCGAAATCGTTCACCGCCTTGACCCCGACGAGGGCGAAGTCGTCGATCTCGCCCTTGTTGAAGGCCTCGCCGTTTTTCAGGAAATAGAGCATCGAGGCGTAGGGCGCGGCCATTTTCGGATGGAGGAGGCGGTGGAAGGAATAGACGAAATCGTGGGCGGTGACCGGATCGCCGTTGGACCATTTGGCGTTTTTCCGGAGAAAAAAGCGCCATTCCGAAAAGTCCTCGTTGGGCTCCCACCGCTCCGCCACGCCGGGTTCGTGGAGCATGTCGTTCTTCGGGTGGAAGGTGACGAGCCCTTCAAAAGTCGCCCGGAGGATGTTGGCGTCCCCGACCGAGGAGACGATGTGCGGATCGAGCGCCTTCGGTTCGGCCCCGTTGCCGAGAAGGAGAATTTTTTCCCGGGTGGCGCGATCGACCCGCGATTCGCCTCGGCAGCCGACCAGAGAACAGGCGAGAGCGACGGCGAAGAGGGCGGGGACGAGGAGGCGTCGACCGAAGAGGGTCGGACCGGAGGAGGAACCCTGTCGGGTCGTTTGTCGGGGAGGTCGGGGCATTGGCTCCGGTAGTGTTTGCCGGATTGGGCGGGGATTCAATCTTGAATTCTGACTTTGACCCCGCCTGAAACGATTCTATGCTCGTCCCACAAGACGATGAAAACCTGGCACTACGCAACTCCCGACAACCAACAATTTCAAGCGAGCGAGGCGGATCTCCCCGGCCTCGTCGCCAACGGCACGATCACTCCGCAGACGAGAGTCTGGAGCGCCGGCCTGGCGAACTGGACCGTCGCTCACGACGCGCTGCCGACGCTGTTCAGCGCTCCCGCGGCGGCTCCGGCCCCGACTTCGGCCCCCGCTCAAACGGCGGCTCCCGCTCAAACGGCGACCCCGGCTCCTGCTCAGGCCCCGGCTCAGGCCCCGGTCACGCAAAGCGCGCCCCCGGCGGGACAGCGTTCCCACGAGATCGATTATGAGATTTTCGGCGACGACATCCAGATCGTGGAGGTGGAGCTCGATCCGGGCGAGACCGTCATCGCCGAGGCGGGGGCGATGAACTACATGGAGGACGACATCACCTTCGTCGCGAAGATGGGCGACGGGTCCAATCCCGCCGAGGGGGTCATGGGCAAGCTCCTCGCGGTGGGAAAACGGGCGCTCACGGGCGAGTCCATTTTCATGACCCACTTCACCCACTCGGGCAGCGGTCGGAAACGCCGCGTCGCCTTCGCCGCGCCTTTTCCGGGCAAAATCATTCCCCTCAATCTCTCGGAAGTCGGAGGGGAGATCACCTGCCAGAAGGATTCCTTTCTCTGCGCGGCCCACGGCACCCAGGTGACGATCGCCTTCAACCGGAAACTCGGAGCCGGCTTCTTCGGCGGGGAGGGATTCATCCTGCAAAAGCTGAAGGGCGACGGCAAGGTCTTCGTCCACGCCGGCGGGACCATCGTCGAGCGGGAACTGAAAGGCGACAAGCTGCGGATCGACACGGGCTGCATCGTGGCCTTCTCGCCGGGCATCGAATACAACATCGAGCGGGCCGGGAATCTGAAGTCGATGTTCTTCGGCGGCGAGGGCCTTTTCCTCG
>JAAYAT010000222.1 GCA_012719225.1 Verrucomicrobiaceae bacterium | reverse complement strand
CGCTTGATTCGTAATGTCTCTCCAATAGGACCGACAGCACCGATCCGTAGAACGGGTCTCCAGGCCCGTTTTTGCCGGGGGGAAATCGCGGGAACGGGCCTGGAGACCCGTTCTACGAATGACAGGGACCAGGACGACGACGACGGAATGGGAAAGGACGCCTGTCATTTGCGTTCCCACAAACTTCTCCAACGGATGAAAATTTTATTTTTAAACCAGTTCGTTCCTCCCGATCCCGCCCCGACGGCGCGGCTTTTGGGGGAGGTGGCGGCGGAGCTGGAGCGACGGGGCCACGAGGTCGTGCTGGTGGGGGACGGGGCGGATTACCGGGGCTCGAAGACCCTCTTCGGAAGCCGGGCGCTGCGGGAGGCCGTCTCCCTGCTGCGCCTTTTGGGGCGGGCCGTGCGGGTCCGGCGGGTCGACGTGATCGTCTCCCTGACCTCCCCTCCCCTCGTCGCGGTGGTGGCGCGCTGGGCCCGGTTGCGTCACGGCGGGGCCCGTCTCGTCCACTGGGCGATGGACCTTTACCCGGAAGTGGCGGTGGCCCTCGGCGAGGTGCGCGCGGGATCCCTCCTCCATCGCCTCACCGCCTCGCTCATGGGCGGCGTCTATCGCGCCTGTGACTGTGTCGTCGCGCTCGACGAGGACATGGCGGCCCGCATCGCCGCCTACGGGACGGAGAGCGAAGTGCAGGCGCCGTGGCCCCCACTGGTGGAGGGAATCGACGGGAGCCGACCGCCGCAGGATCAAAATGACGGCGAGACATTTACCTGGCTCTATTCCGGCAACCTCGGGCGGGCCCACGAGTGGCGGACCCTGCTGGACGCCCAGGCGTTGCTGGAGGAAGAGGGGGCTCCGGTCGATCTGGTCTTCCAGGGGGGCGGGTCCGAAGGGGAGGCGGCCCGGGACTACGCGGCGGATTGCGGACTGCGGCGATGCCGCTGGCGAGACTACGCTTCGTCGGATCGACTGCTGGACAGCCTGCTGGGGGCGGATTGTCTGATTGTCACCCAGCGACCGGAAACCCGGGGCTGCCTGTGGCCCAGCAAGCTGGCGCTGCTCTTGCTGCTCGACCTCCCCTTGGTGTGGGTGGGCGACAAGGAGAGCGCCCCGGCGAAGGCGGTGACCGACGGAGGGCATTTTTGCGCCGCGCCCGGGGAGGCCGCGCAACTCGCCCGGCACCTGCGGTCGCTCGCGGAAGCCAAAGGCGCCGGTGCGTCCCCCCCGCCGGCCGGGCCGGGAGAAATCGCCGGTCGCGTCCGCCAAGTGCGCGAGAGCGGGGTGCGGCAACTGGCGGATTGGATCGTGCGTTCTCGGGCTCTTTAGCTGTTTTGCTGTTAGCTGTTTTGCTGTTAGCTGTTTTGCTGTTAGCTGTTAGCTGTTTTGCGCTGCTGCTCTCGGGAGTTCGGAGGTTCGGGGGACAACGGAGGACTACCCGTTAAGCGGTTTGTCGGGCATCGGAACTTTTGTCATTGGAGTTAGGAGACTGTTGAAAAGCCCCGTTCCTTGGGCTGGCGCAGCAATCACCTTCGGCCCCAAGGAGGGGCGCTTTTCTAGAGCGCCCTTCACAAGCCCTTCACAAGCCCACCACAAGCCCTGCACAGCCACCTGAACCGAGCGCCCTTCGGACTACCCGCTTCGAGCGGGCTTTTTTGTGCCCTGAGCCCGCGTCCGCCGCGACGACCAGAGAATCCCGAGGGGGATCGCGGCAGCCAATTGGATCGCGGGAATCTGGAGGGGGAAATCCACCATCGCGTGGATGAGAACGAGGGCGAGGGCGAGCAGCGCGAATTTGTCGGAGAGGTTCTCATGGGGGACCGTCTTCCGATTGCGTTGTCCCCCCCGGAGGATCGCCCCGGCGAAGAGGACCGCCCAGGCGGCGAAGCCGGGAAGCCCCCATTCCACCATCGTCTGCAGATAGTCCTGGTGGGCGTGGGTCCAGAAGTGGTGGAAGCCTTCGAGCTGGCTGGTGTAGAAGGGAAAGGCGAGGTGGAAGGTGCCCGGTCCGGTCCCGAAGAGGGGGTTGTCGGCGATCATCGCGAGGCAGGCCGAGGCGGCCGCCTTCCGCCCCCGCCAGCTCTGGCCCTCGGAAAGAAGATTGTCCCAGTTGTCGGCCGACTGCAACAAGGTCGGCAGCAGGACCACGAGAGCCGCCGAGAGACAGACGATGGCCGAGACCAGCAGGGTGGCGCGGGACTGGGTGCCGTCGAAGAGGAGGCGGCGCACCAGCCACAGCGAAATCAGAATGCCCAGGAGCGCGAGGACCTGCCCGGCTTTCGAGGTGTTGACGAAGACCCCCAGCAGCGTCAGGAGAAAGACCGTCAGCCACCAAGAGGAAATCCAGCCCCGACGATGGAGGTGCCGGCTTCTCAGCCACACCGCCAGGGCGGCGGGCCAGCAGAGATTCAAATAGGAGGCAGCGTTGGCGTGATAGCGGAAGGCGGCGAAAAAGACCCCGCCCGACTGTTGCGGAGTCGCCCAGAGCATCGCCTCGGCCGCCCCCGCCTTCTGGGTCATGCCGATCAGGGCGATCGCGAACCCGCTCAGGGCGATCGTTTGCAACAAAAACCAGCGGTTCCCGGGGCGGCTCGCGGCGTCGGTCACGACGAGGAGCAGCAGGGCGAGGCAGCCGAGGTGCCCCAGCCAGGGCGCGGTGGCGGCGAGGTCGCAGGTGCCCGGGAGCCAGGCCACGGAGCGTTCCGTCGGAAGGAAGACCCAGAGGGACTCGAGGTGTCGGAACATGGGATTGAGCACGAAGCCGAGGCCCAGCAGGAAGAGCGCCGCGAGGGCGGTCAGGAGGTAGGCGGGTGCCCGGGGCGTTCGTTTCTCGACCACCAGCACGGGAACCCAGGCCACGGCCACCAGCAGACAGAGAAGGTCCAAGATCATCCGCGTCTCCCGGGTCGTGCCGCCGTAGGCGAGCGGGGCGTAGAACGCCGCCACCGCGATGAGGAAGAGGGCGGGGCGGTGCAGAGAGCTCGGCCGGGTGCTGAGCTTTTTAGCTGTTAGCTGTTTTACTATTTAGCGAGAGGGGTTGAGCTGTTAGCGGTTAGCTTTTTAGCTATTAGCTTTTTAGCGAGGGCAGTTGAGGCGTTGAGGCGTTGAGGCGTTGAGGCGTTGAGGCGTTGAGGCGTTGAGGCGTTGAGGAAGCGGAACGAAGTGAAGTCAATCAAGGATTTCAGAATTTCCCCATTTCCCCATTTCAGCATTTCAGCATTTCAGCATTTCAGCATTTCAGCATTTCAGCATTTCAAGATTTCTCCGCCCCGTATCCTCCGTAGCCCCCTTCCCCGCTGCCGTAATACGAATAATAGTATCCATAGGCACCCTTGGTTTTGGTGCGGGGGAGGCCGTTGGCCACGACCCCGACGGGGAGCGCCCGGTTGGCGGTGAGCACCTTGATGGCCCGACGGATCGCGCCCTTGGGCGTTTTCCCGATCCGGCACACGAGGACCACGGAATGAACCAAGCGGGCGATGGGAACGGTATCGCTCACCGGAATCAGGGGAGCCGAGTCGATGACGACCCGGTCGAAATGTTTGCCCAATTGCTGGAGCAGGGCGGGGAGATTTTTGCCCGCGAGCAATTCCGCGGGATTGGCCGAGCGGCTCCCGGCCCCGAGCAGGTACAATTGGTCCGAGACTTCGCTGCGGCGGATGACGTTCTTCAATTCGGCGTTGCCGGAGAGATGGTCGGTGAGGCCGGGGCTGTCCGCATCGTAGCCGAAAATCCGCGCCTGGACAGGTCGGCGAAGGTCGGCGTCGATGAGGAGGGTGCGGTCGCCCTGTTTGGCAAAGGAGAGGGCCAGATTGGAGGCGACCCAGCTCTTTCCCTCCGCGGCGATGGCGCTGGTGATGGCGAAGGTGCAGCGTTCCTCCCGGTCCCCGAGAAAGGTCAGGCCGGCCCGCAGGGTCCGGACGGCCTCCATCGAGGAGGAGTTCTCCGGGGTGTCTTCCAGGGAGGACGCGATGGTTTGTCGCTCCGCCTTGTCGGCTTTCCGCTGGTCGGATTTCCATCTCGGAAAGACCCCGATCACGGGAAGTTCCGTGAAAGTCTCCAGATCGCTGACGGTTCGTATGGTGGGATCGATGAGACCCAGCAGGATGACGATGCCGACGCCGAGAGCGAAGCCTCCGAGGGTGGAAGCCAGGAGAATCTTTTGTTTGTCCGGAGCGACCGCGCCCGCCGGGGTCGGTGGCTGGATCACTTCGAACTGCTTGCCTTCGAAGTCCTGCAGCAGGTTGCCCTCCTTGAGCTTGGTGATGAGATTGTCGTAGATCTGCTGCTCCGCCTCTCGCTCGCGGGTGAGGACGGTGGAGCGGGCGGAGACGAGGTTGATCTTGGCATCGACCAGCCCGTCCTCCGGGAGTCCCTCCAAGGCGGCTTGGTTGGCTGCCCAGTAGTCGCGCTCCTCCTCCGAGAGCTTCAGCATCTGGTCGAGCTCGCTCTGGAAGCGGCTTCTCAGGATGTCGCGCAATTGCTTGGCCTCCACCAGGGCCGGCCACTTCGGGAGATAGCGCTTCTCCATGTCGGCGATGTCCCTCTCCGCGGCCCGTATCTCGGTGCTCAGTTCTAAACAGCGGTTGTAGAGGCGGACGGTGTTCTCGATCTCGAGGAGGCGCTCCTTGATTTCCGAGGAGCTTTTCAGGATGTAGTCGAGGGCGTATTCCGAGGAACCGGCGACCCGTTGCTCGGTGGACTTTTCGTACTCGGCGATCAGGGAAACGAGGAGATCCCGGGCGATTTCGGGGTCGCTGTGCCGCGCGCTCAGGTCGATCAGGGTGGTGTCGCGCCGCCAGCGCACCGAGACCCAGTCCCGCATCATCCCGCTTGCGTCCTCGGGACCGAGCTCGGCCGTCGAGGCGGCGGTCGCCTCCTGCCAGGGCAGTTTGAGTTTTTTGAAGACGATGTCCTCGCGGTCGGCGAAGGCCTCGCTCCCGGCGATGCGGGCATACAAGGCCGGCGTTTTCAAGCGCTCCGCGGTCGAGAGCATCTCGGCCGTCACCGAGGTGGTGAGCCGCCCTTCCTCATCCACTTCGGCCGCCTCGCGTTTGACCCTCTGGATATCAATGGTGGCCGCCGATTCGTAGGTTTTGGGAGTGTTGGAGTAGACAAAGAGCCCGAGCAGCCACCCCGACAGCAAGAGGAGGAGAGGAATCCAGAAGCGCTGCACCACCCAGCGGAAGTAGTCGTGCATCCCCTTGGGGGCGGGCGCATCGGAGAATGTCGAGGCGTCGGCGAATTCGTCTTCGTTGTGGTAGGGGATTCCCATGCTGGATTGGAGGAAGGAGGAGGCGGGAAAGGGAGACGGCGGGGCGTCGCCAGGGAGGGGAAGAACAAACCAGGATCGTGCGAAACGAGGGAATGCGCACGATCAGAACAAGCTTTCCGGCACCGAAATGGTGTCGTTGGCCTGGATCATGAAAGGGGCGCTCCCGTCCCGCTGCATCTTGGTCACATTCAATTCAAAGGTCTGGACGCCGGCCTCGGAGACCCGCCGCACCACGACCTTGTTGGCCCGGGCGATATCGGAGAACCCTCCAGCGGAAGCGATGGCCCCGACGATGTCGAAGGGAGATTCGGGATTCATCTCGATGACCCCAGGGCTTTTAACCGCCCCGATCACCGTGATCATGACCGGCACTTTCTCTTCCACCACGGCGACGGGAATGGCGTGTACCACCACGGTGTCACCGTCCTGCAGGGCGAAGACGCGGTCCCTCTCCAGCGACAGCATGTGGGTTTTGAGATCCT
>JAAYAT010000221.1 GCA_012719225.1 Verrucomicrobiaceae bacterium | reverse complement strand
GGGATCTCAGCATGGTCCCGCAGGCTGGCCATCGGGATTGTGCTCAGATCCCGCGGCGGAGGGACAAGTGATTTCGACTCCGACGTTGCGCGCCTACGCTCAATATGACCCCAAGGGTACACCTAATCGCAGCTGCGCCCGGAGGGATAGGCGAGGGCGCGGGCGAGGCGGGCGAGGGGGCGCATGCCGAAGGCGAGGCCGAGGCGGGAGGTGGTGGGGCCGAACTTGCGGTAGAGCAGGTTGAACTCGAAATGGGCCGTGCGCTGGGCGGGGGCAAGGGGGCGTCGGCGCCAGATGCTGGCGAAGGAGTAGAACCGGCGGTAAGCGCGGAGGTAGCCGGCTTCGAGTTCGGCGGGGGACATGCGGGCGGGGCGGAAGATGGCGCGGGAGGTGTTGTAGTGCTGGAGGTCGCGGTCGACGATGCGGCCTTCGTCTTCCAGTTGCCGGTGGAGGCGGGTGCCGGGATAGGGCGTGAGGATGTGGGCGGTCATGGTGGAGACGCGGTTGGCCTCGAGCCAATCGACGGTGGCATCGAATACGTCGTGGCCGTCGCCGTCGAAGCCGAAGACCACGCTGGCGTTGACCATGATGCCGCGCCGGTGGATCTGGTGGATGGTCTGGCCGAAGGTTTCGGGCCGGTTCTGGCGCTTTTGGCAGCGGAGGAGGTTGTCCGGGTTGACGGTTTCAAAGCCGATGAAGAGGGAGCGGCAGCCGCAGCCGGCCATCAGGTCGAGCAGGTCCGGGTGGCGGCCGATGTCGGCGGAGACGGCGGCATGCCAGGTCAGGCGCAGGGGGCGAAGCGCGAGGAGGAGTTCGCGGGCGCCGGCGGGCGAGCCGATGAAATTATCGTCGATGAACATGACGTGGTCGGTGCCGAGCGATTCGATTTCGCGCAGGACCTGGGGCACGGACTTGGCGCGATAGCGGGCGTCGAGGTTGGGGGAGGAGTTGTAGCAGAAGTCGCAGCGCCAGGGGCAGCCGCGCCCGGCGGTGATGGTGTTGGTGAAGAGGTAGTCCTTGCGGCGCAGGAGATCCCAGCGGGGGACGGGGACGCTGGCGGGATCGACGGGGCCGGAGGCCTGGTAGCGGGGGCGGAGGGCGCCGGCCTGTGCGTCGCGCACCACCTGCTCCCAGAGCGGTTCGGCCTCGCCGACGACCACGGCGTCAGCGTGGGCCGCGCAGTCTTCCGGGCAGGCGGTGGGATGGATGCCGCCGAAGACGACGGGGATGCCGCGGGCGCGGTAGCCGGCGGCGATGGCGCAGGCGCGCGGAAAGGTGTCGGCCTTGACGGTGATCCCGACCAGGTCGGGGGATTCGTCCGGGCGGGGGCGCTCGATGTTTTCGTCTTCGAGGGTGACGCGATGGGCGTCCGGGGTGAGGGCGGCGAGCACCAGGAGGGCGAGGGGCGGCGACATGCGGGTTTTCCATGCGGAATCCATGGGCCGGCGCGACATGCGCGGGGAGATCAGTTTGATCCACAGTGTGCGGTGCGCGGGCGATTCCGCTATGGGATGGGCCGTTGGGAGGATCACGGGGACGGCTACCGGCCGGCGGGGCGGCGGGACTGCCAGCCGTAGGAGACATATTCGGATTCGACGCGGTCGGGGTAGAGGGTGAGGACCAGGAAGCCTTCGGGGGTGCCGTGCCAGCTGCCGCGCCACCACATGCCGCAGACGGCGCCGC
>JAAYAT010000220.1 GCA_012719225.1 Verrucomicrobiaceae bacterium | reverse complement strand
TCGTTGTCTTTGATCGGTTCGATCACGCTGTCGAGGTTCAGGATGTTGATGTGGATCGGCTTTTTTTGTCCCGAGTTCGACATTTCCTCGGCGGGAAGAAGATAAAATTCGCCCGGTTTTTCGAGCAGGGCGCGGCATTCTTCCAGGGTTCTCAGGACGATCCCCTCCTTGCCGTCCCGCGTTTCGTGGCGCAGCCAATCCTTGCCGTAGAGGGCCTCCGCCTTCATCACGGCGGTGCGCCCGACCGCTTTCTGGCGCTTGTGGATGGTCTCCAGGGCGACCCATTTTTCCCCTTCCTGGAGGACATTGTGATCGCTCATCGCGACGAAGTCGTAGCCGCGCTCGCGATACCAGTGGAAGATCATTTCGGGGAAATCATTGCCGTCGCTCCAGAGGGAATGGGTGTGGGTGTTCCCCTTGAACCAGGCGCGGGTGTCGTAGTCCTGCGCGGGCAGCGGGGAAGCCCAGATCACCGCACAAAAAAGCGAAAGAAAAAGTGCCGGAGGTTTCATGATGCGACAGTTTCGCCAAAGAGACCGACGGCTGGCAAGATTTTCGGGTGGCCTGATCGTGTCTCACTCGATCGTGATCTCCCGCGGATCGAAATCGATTTCGGGATAGTGCATGTCGAGTCCCTTGAGGGTCCGCACGAGGATGTCGGCGACGACGAGATCGCGGTACCATTTGCGGTCGGCGGGGATGATATACCAGGGCGCGGCGTCGGTGCTGGTGCGGGACAAGACGTCGTTGTAGGCCTCCATGAACTTCGGCCAGAGAGCGCGGTCGTCGAGATCGCCGGGATTGAATTTCCAAAGTTTGTCGGATTCGTCGAGACGATCCTGGAGGCGCTCCTTTTGTTCGTCGGGGGAGATGTGAAGGAAAAACTTGAGAATGGTGCAGCCTTCGTCGGCGAGCATCTGCTCGAAATTCACGATGTGCTGGTAGCGCTTTGACCAGCGGGATTCGGGAAAAATTTCGCGGACGCGCACCGCGAGGATGTCCTCGTAATGGCTGCGGTTGAAGATGACGACCTCGCCATCCCGCGGCACCTGCGCGTGGACGCGCCAGAGGTAGTCGTGGGCGAGTTCGAGGGAGCTGGGGCGTTTGAAGGCGGCGACGCGGATGCCCTGGGGATCCATCTTGTCGAAGACATTGCGGATGGTGCCGTCCTTGCCGCCGGTGTCCATCGCCTGAAAGACGACCAGCAGCCGGTGCTTGCCTTCGGCGTAGAAGAGTTCCTGAAGCTCGTCGATCTCCTTGGCGAAGTCTTTCATGCGGTCTTCGCCCTCGTCCTTGTCGATGGGGAAAAGGCTCTCGTCCCTCGAGGGGATGCGGGTGAGATCGACTGGTGAGCCGGGACGGACGCGGCAGGGATGCGTGAGGAGGGCGGGGGTGGCCATGGTGCGAGGCTACACCGGCGGCGGGGGGCGCGGCAAGCGTTTTGGATCCCGGCTCCGGCAGGTCTGTGCATTTTGACACAGCTTCTGTCACGGAATGTTGCATGACCCCTGCACCCCATGACCTGCAGCTTCTGTCACGGAATGTTGCATGACCCCTGCACCATGACCTGCAGCTTCTGTCACGGAATGTTGCATGACCCCTGCACCCCAAAATAGCCGTTTAGCTTTTAGTCGTTTTGCTGTTTAGTAGTTCCTGACTCCGCCTCCCCTGACCCCGCCTCCAAAACATCCCCGCAGCAAAGCATCTTCCTCATCAACGACCCGCGGCGGACGGGGGCGAACCGGCTGCGATCTCCAGCACGATCCGGAACCCGCCGTTGCCGCTCCGTCCGTCGGGAGTTCGGTGGCCGCGGTAGGACGAGAGCATGCTTTCACGGTTGTAGTTGTGCCAGGAAGCGCCCCGCAAAACACGATCCTTCTGTTCATCCGAATACCAATCTTCACACCATTCCCACACGTTGCCACCCAAGTCGAACAATCCCAGCGTATTCGCCTCGAAACTCATCACCGGCGCGGTGGTGGGGATTCCGTCGTCGTAGCCACCCTCGACGTAATTCGCATCGTCCTGTGGTATCGTTGTCCGGCGGCTCTCGTCGCTGTAGTTGCCTGCTCCTTTCGGTGGAGGCCACTCGTCGCCCCAGGGAAACTCATCCGGCACCAGGAAAACCGTCGCAGGGGTGGTGTCTCTCTTCCAATTCTCCCCGCGCCCGATGCCGACGGCGAGGCTCCACTCGCGGTCGGTAGGCAGGCGGTAGGTCTTGCCCTCCTTCTCGCTGATCCATCGGCAAAAGGCCTGGGCGTCGTGCCAGTTCATATGCGTTACGGGGTGGTTTTCCCCGTCGGTCTTGATCTGGAAACCCTGGTTGGTCTGCATCTTCCATGATCCCTCGACGCTTTCCTTCGTCTTCGTGGCGTATTCCTCGTAGTCCCGCCACCGCGTCTCGTGGATGCAGAACAGCACGTCGGTGCCGCGTACGGGGACAAATTTCATGCCCAAGCTGTTCTTGAAGGGCGCGTCTTTGGTGGCGGAGGCGAGGTCGGGTTGTAGCACCACCATTCCGCCTGCCTCCATTGCAGCGGCCAGATCCGCAGGCGGGGCGCTCGCCTTCTCCTCCCCCAAGCTCTCGCGCCACGCGAGCACGGTGTTGGCGCTTTCGAAATCACGGGCTTTGGTCAGTTCGACTTCCAGCGCTTGGAGCGACTGTCCCAGCTTGCCATCGAGGTCAGCGTGAATTTTGGCGGACTCCTCCGTCCAGGTCTGGCGCAGGGCGGCGAGTGTTTCGGGCGACCCCTCGGGCAGGGCGGGCAGAGTCCGGACGCTCTCGTCATCGACGGCCACCACGGAATCGGCGGGCGGCGCGGCGAGGATCTGTTGCAGCGCCTCGACGCGGGTTTTCTCGTCGCCGTAGGCGGTGGCGAGCTTCAGGTCGCCGGCGTCGGCGGCTTGGTCGAGCCGAGCCTCAAGTCCACCGAGGTATTTTCCAGCCAGATCGGCCAATTGGGCGCGGCGTGCGGTGTGGTAGGCGTCGAGGCGGGATTTCACCCCGGGGATCGCTGAGAGGGGATTTTCGGTCGGCGGGGCAGGGACCGGCAAAGGCGGAGATGCGGGTGGCGTTTGCGAACGTGGCACGGGCATCTCCCCCGTATTTTCAGTGGGCACCGGGGCCGCTGCGAGTATGGGTGCTGCGGGCGCGGTCGATGCTGCGGCGAGAACCGGTACTGCGGATTTTTCTTCCTGCGGTTCGGGCATCTGGCCCGTGTTTTCGAGGGGCGCGACGCCGAGTTTGGGAGCGAGGCGCGTTTGCTCTGGTTCGGCTGTTATCTCCGCCGAGGGCGTCGGTGGGATGTCGATGCTACTTTCTCCTTCCCGTGCCATCGGCACAATTGCGATGTTTTCGGCGGGTGCGATGCCGGGTTTTCCAGTGACGGGCATTTGCTCCGCTTCGGCCGTCTTTGCCGTTGAAGGCACGGGCAAGATGGCCGGGCTACTTTTTTTCGTCGCCATCACGATCAATCCCACCACCAAGACCGCCGCCACACCGATGCCGAGAACAACCGGCAACTTCGATGCGGCTTTTCCCCCTCTCACCGAGGTGGTCACGGGCACGGCAGCGGCGACATTGCCACTCGCCTCGCCCGTCTCGATCCGTGCGAGCGGCTGGCTCAGCACCAAATCCAGATCAGCCCGCACCGCTGCGGCGCTTTGGTAGCGGTGACCGGGATCGGCCGCCATCGCTTTGTTGACGATGTCATCCAATCGTTCGTCGATTCCGGCATCCAGCCTGGAAGGCAATTGGAAATTGCCACGCGGCAGCTTGCCGGTCAGCATCTGGTAAAGCATCACCCCCACGGCGTAGAGATCGGCGCGGTGATCGGGAATCTGATCGCTGTCGAGTGTCTCGGGGGCGACAAAATCGGGTGTGCCGAAGGCGACGTTGGCGAGGGTCAGGGTGGGGGAGGAAACATCGATGTGCTCACCGAATTTCTTCGCGAGGCCGAAGTCGGCGATCTTTACGCGGCCTTCCTGAGTA
>JAAYAT010000219.1 GCA_012719225.1 Verrucomicrobiaceae bacterium | reverse complement strand
CTGGATGCCTACGACCACATCTTCGCCGACTCCCGCCACTGGCTCCACCAGGGCTGGCTCGACTACTTGTCGCCGCAGCTCTACTGGCGGATCGATTCCGACCAGAACTTCACCACCCTGCATCGTTGGTGGTCCAGCGAAAACGAAAAAGGCCGCCACCTCTGGCCCGGGATCGCCTCCAGCCGCATCCTCAGTTCCGAGGACAAAGGCCGCCCCGCCACCGAATCCATCCGGCAGATCGACGTGACCCGTCAGTATCCCTCGCCTTCCGGCCCGGGCCATCTCCACTGGAGCATCGAGGCGATCAAAAAAGACCGCGGTGGACTGCGTGCCAAACTGCGTTCCGCCTACGCCGAGACCGCGATCCCCCCCGCCTCGCCCTGGCTGGGCACCGCCGCGCCGGGACCCGTCTATGTGGCTCCTTCCGAACAGGGTGGCGATCTCCATCTCACCTTCATGCCCGCCCCGGAGGCCCGCTGGCGGGTCATCCAGGTGCAGGACGGAAATCGGTGGGTGACTCTGCGGGTCTTTCCCGCCGCCCAGGAAACCTATCGTCTGGAGGGCACCCCGTCCCAAGTCGCGATCCGCCACATTGGTCCCACCGGAATTCTTTCCGTCCCCACCATCCTCGCCCGGAAGTGAGGAAATGAACTTTTCCGAAGTGCCGCATCCCCTGTTGAAGGAAGCTCGCACAAGGCGATACTGACCGCTCATGAGAGCCTTTTTTTTCCACGCCCGCCCGGTTCCGCTACTGCTGCCGGTCCTGCTCGCCTTCGCCCTCTCCGCCTGCGACGACGACCTCCAGCAGCGCGTCGACCGGCTCGAGGCGGAGCTGCGCGGCGTCCGCTCCGACACCCGCGATTCGGTGGATGCGCTGAAAAACCGCGTCATCGCCGCCGAAACCAAAGTCGGGGTCTCCGACTCGGGCAAGACCTTGGACGAGCGCATCTCCCTGCTCGAAGGCTCCTTCGGCGAAGTGCTCTCGATGAAGTCGCGAGACAACGAGATGGTCTACCTGCGTGCCAACCTCCAGGGGCACGCCCCGCTCCTGACCGATCACGGGACCTTTCTCGTGCGGATGGAGGGGATCGATCTCAATCTCGCCACGGGCGGCTACACCGTCCACCTCAACGTCGGCAATCCCCAAGCCATCGAAATCCAGCAATTCACCCTCCGCGGGGACCACGGCGGCGGCACCCCCGAGTTGCCCGAAGACGAGGACTACAATCTCCGCAACGAAAAAATCAAAGCCTGGCAGGAGACCTTGAAACCCTTCGAATACCGGGTCACAAAAGCGATCGAACCCTTTTCCTGGACGCCCTTCGACATCGAGATCGCCGCCGACACCCGCGAAGAACTGGAGATGATCCGTTTTTCCATGATCATCGAGAACGCCCAGCTCAACCGCCGGATGGCCGAGGGCAGCGGCGGTTCCAACCAGTTCGCCCACATCCAGATTGATTCCAAATCAGCCTCGGTCCTGAAGACGGAATACGGTGCTTTTCTCGTCGCCATCAAAAGCATCGAGGAGAGCGAGGTCGGGACCCGGGTCCATCTCGAAATCGGCAACCCCTACGGTTTCACTCTCAATCAGTGCCGTCTCCTCGGAGACTATGGCGACGCCCTCCCCCTGCGCGCCGACAGCGCCACCGAGGAAGAATACACCGAGAAAATGCAGGCGTGGAGCGCCTCGCTGATGCCCTTCGAGTCGATGATTTCCTCCAAAATTTCCCACTTCCGCTGGAATAAGGCGACCATTCTCATCCCCGGACCGATCGAGAAGGTGAAATTCCTCCGCTGCCAACTGCGCATCGAAGATGTCACCCTGCCCGCCGCCACCGGCCCGAAGCCGGCGGGGTGAAGCCGGCGGGATAAGGGATGGTGCACTCCCCCCACGGGAAGATTGGCATCTTCCGCCACTTTGCTACTTTGCTACTTTGCTACTTTCCTACTTTCCTACTCCCTCATTTCACCTGCCCGTTTCCGCTCACGAGATACTTGTAGCTACACAGTTCTTCGAGGGCCATGGGGCCGCGGGCGTGGAGCTTGTCGGTGCTGATCCCGATCTCGGCACCGAATCCGAATTCGGCACCGTCGGAGAAACGGGTTGAGCAATTCCAGAAGACACAGGCGCTGTCGATTTCGAGTTGGAAACGGGCCGCGGCGTCGGCGTCAGTGGTGACGATGCTGTCGGTGTGGTGGGAGCCGTAGTGGTTGATGTGGGCGATGGCGGCGTCGAGATCGTCGACGATTTTGACGGCGAGGATGTAGTCGAGATATTCGGTGGTCCAGTCCTCCTCGGTGGCGGCGGACACGCCTCCGACGCCGGGAAGGGCGCGGAAGTCGTCGTCGCCGCGCAGTTCCACGTTCTGGGCGAGGAGGGCGGCGGCGATTTTCGGAGCGAAGTCGGCGGCGATGTCGCGGTGGAGGAGAAGGGTCTCGAGGGCGTTGCAGACAGAGGGCTTCTGCGTTTTGGAATTGACCGTGAGGGTCGTGGCCATCTCGAGGTCGGCGTCTTTGTCGACGAAGACGTGGCAGATGCCGTCGTAGTGTTTGATCACCGGCATGCGGGCCATGCTGACGACGGCCTCGATGAGCCCGGCTCCGCCGCGGGGGATGATGAGGTCGAGGTAGGTGTCCATCTCGCAGAGGTGACGCACGCTCTCCCGATCGGTGAAGGGAATGAGCTGGATGCTGTGGTCGGGCAGTCCGGCGGGCGCTCCGCCCTCCTGCAGGGCGGCGGCGATGGCGCGGTTGGAATGAATGGCTTCTTTGCCGCCGCGCAGGATGGTGGCGTTGCCGGTTTTGAAACAGAGCACGGCGGCGTCGGCGGTGACGTTGGGACGGCTTTCAAAGATGATCCCGATGACGCCGATGGGGGTGCGTTTTTTCAGGATTTCGAGTCCGTTGGGGCGGGACCATTCGCGGATGACCTCGCCGATGGGATCGTGGAGCAGGGCGACATCGCGGATGCCTTGGGCCATCGCGGCGATGCGGTCGTGATCGAGCCGCAGCCTGTCCTTCATCGCGGAGGTGAGCCCCAACTCGTCGGCTGCGGCGAGGTCCTCTTCGTTGGCTGCGAGGATCTCGGCTTCACGGGCGACCACGGCGTCGGCCATGGCGAGGAGGATCGCGTTTTTTTCTTCCGTGGAGAGTTTCGTGAGGGCGTGGGAGGCGGCGCGGGCTTGTTTGCCCATGTCGCGGATCGCCGCGCCGATTTCTTCAGATGTCATGGTGTCGGATCGTAGGGAAATGGTGTCAGGAGGCACTGGCGGGGAGTGAGGAAATGGTCCTGGCGCGGAAGCGGGTTCCGGTGCCGCGGCCCTCGACGAGTTCGGGGAGCTGCTCGGGATTGAGACCGCTGGCGATGATGGTTTCGATTCCCGAGGCGACGGCGGCCTCGACCGCGCGGAGTTTGCTGGCCATGCCGCCGACGGAGAGGGTGCCTTTTTCGTCCCGGACGAAGGCGAAGGCGGACTCGATGTCGTCGACTTCGGTGATGATGTCGTCGGGGGAGCGGGCTTCGGGGCCCATCAGGCCGGCGA
The DNA here is from genome assembly GCA_012719225.1 of Verrucomicrobiaceae bacterium. GTDB lineage: Bacteria > Verrucomicrobiota > Verrucomicrobiia > Verrucomicrobiales > DEV007 > Arctic95D-9. Next base: position 25,364 of record JAAYAT010000219.1, on the reverse strand, counting down.
CGCTGGTGAGGAGGATCAGCAGATCCGCCCCGACGAGGCGGGCGACGATGGAGGAAAGGGTATCGTTGTCGCCGACCTTGAGTTCGTAGACGGAGACCGAATCGTTTTCGTTGAGGATGGGAATGACGTGGCGATGCGGGAGGATCGCGTTCAGGGTGGCGAGGACGTTGCCGCTGCGGCGGGCGTCCTGGAGATCGTCGTGGGTGACGAGGAGCTGGGCGACCTTGATCCCGTGGAGGCCGAACTGGCTTTCGTAGAGGTGCATCAGCCGGGCCTGTCCGGCGGCGGCGCAGGCCTGGAGCATCTCTGTCTCGGTGGGACGCCGGGTCAGCCCGAAGGCCGACAGGCCCGCCCCGACCGCCCCGGAGGAGACCAGGATGATCTCGTGGCCGGCGGTGTGAATGTCCGCGATCGCCTGCGAAAGCCGGGCGATCATGGCGTGATGGATCTCGCCTCCCGCGTTCCTCGTGAGAACGCCGGTGCCGATTTTGATGACGATACGTTTGCCTGGAGATGCCACTGACATGGTGCCGGTTGTCTTGGAAACGGCCCGTTTCCAAGACGGGCGTGACGATATGGCCACGGCCCGGGAGTGTAAAGTTGAGTTTCGGGCCTGGAAAGCGATGAGAAATGCGGGTTAGCACTTGCGAATCGGTCCGGTCGGTCTCATCTTAGCCGCCCTCACGGTTGCCTCCCCATCGGCGGTGTCGTGTTTCAGGCACCCATAGTAAAATGGATATTACGTCGGCCTCCGAAGCCGAAGGTCCAGGTTCAATTCCTGGTGGGTGTATTTCCGGATTCTCAAGGGCTGAGCCGCTCGATTTTCCAAGTTCCGTTGGTTTGCGTGTACAAAAAGCGGTCGTGTTTCCGGCCGGGTTGTCCCTGCCAGAACTCCACCGTGGTCGGCACGAGACGATAGCCGCCCCAGAAATCGGGCAGGGGAACGCAGTCCGGCGCGCCGGTGTCCGGATATTTGGCCCGGAATTCTTCGGTGCGGAGATCGAGCCAGGCGCGGTTCGGAATCACCACACTCTGTGTCGAAACCCAGGCTCCGATGCGGCTTTCGTAGGGACGAGTGAAAAAGTAGGCCGCGGAATCTTCGCGTGACGTTTTTTCGACCCGTCCCCGCAGGCGCACCTGTCTCTCCAGCTCTTCCCAGAAGAAAAGTGCGGACGCGCCGGGTGATGCTTCCAACTCGGCCGCCTTGCGACTGGTATAGTTGGTGTAAAAGGTGATTCCCGCTTCGCTGAAATCTTTCATCAGGAGGATGCGCGAGTTCGGCAGGCCATCGAGGCCGAGGGTGGAGAGGGTCAGGGCATTGGGTTCGCGTAGGTCCGCCCGTACCGCCTCGGCGAACCAAATCGAGAATTGCTCCATCGGGGTTTCGGCGAGGTCGGCGCGGCGGAGCCGACCGGCGCGATAGTCCTGGCGCATGCGGGCGATGGTGTCTGAGACGGAGTCTGTCATGGGAATGGATAGCCTTTCCACAAGCCATTTACGAAAGCGGATTCGTCGGAGACGTCAAATATTCTGGTTGAACGATGAATCAGAGCGATGTCTGCTCCCCTCCATGGGACGCGAAGGCGAAAACAAGGGGAGGAATATCGAAGACCGGCTGGAGCGAATCCTCTTTGACCAGGCGAGGATACGCGAGTGCATCGCCGCGATGGGGACACGCATCACCGCGGATTACGCGGGCGGCGATCTCACCATCGTCGCGGTGTTGCAGGGCGGAGTGCTTTTCCTCGCCGACCTCGTCCGCGAAATCCGGCTGCCCCTGCGCCTCGACTCCATCGCGGTGGCGAGTTACCACGGAGGCACCGCCAGCTCCGGGACGGTCACTTTTCAGGACGCCCGCCTGCCCGATGTCGCGGGTCGCGATGTCCTCGTCCTCGACGATATTCTCGACTCGGGTCGCACCCTCTCCGCCATCGTGAACCGGATCCGCGACGAAGGCGCTCCCAAAAGCCTGCGGTCCGCCGTGCTCCTGTCGAAGCAGGTCGAGCGAGTCGTGCCGATCGAGGCCGACTACCACGGCTTCGAGATCGCCGATGAATTCGTCGTCGGCTACGGTCTCGACTACCGCGGCGAGTACCGCAATCTGCCCGTCATCGGGGTGTTGAAAGACGAGTGGATTCATTGCGAGGCATGACGATGCAGGTGACGGTGCTGTTTTTCTCCGTCCTCCGCGAACTCGTGGGGGCCGATCAGCTCACGGTCGAACTCGCGGTGGCGGAGGGCGCTCCCTCGTTGGATTTTCTCCTGACCACCCTCTACGCCACCTATCCCGCTCTGAAGAGCTGGGACAGTCGGCTCCTTCTCGCGGTGAACGCCGAATTCGCCACTCGCGAAACGCTCCTCCAGGCCGGTGACGAAGTGGCCTTGATGCCGCCGGTGCAGGGCGGGTGAGGGATGGTGCTCGAGCGCCGTCGTGAAGGTCGAAATGCGGACTTTACATCGGGGTGGTCCGGTCCAAGACTGGAGCTTCTCCCTCCCCACTCATGCCGAACTGGTTCTACACCGATGCACTTGCGACCAAACAGGGTCCGGTCGATGACGCGACCCTCTTGGAACTCAACCGCACGGGTGGGGTGACGGCGAAGTCCTTGGTCTGGCACGAGGAAATGGAGGACCCGACGCCTTTCCGCGCCGTCGCCGGGAAGCTGATCGAGGCGGATAACGGCGGCGACCCGGTCGAGATCGGCGTCTGCGCCCACTCCGGGCGGGTGTGCCGGGTCGAGGAAATGCTTCCCTATGGCGAGGCCCTCATCGCCCCCGAGCACAAAGAGACGTTTCTCCAAATTATGATGGAAGGGGCGACCGTGGAGATCACCGACGCCACCCATCGAGGCGCGGAATACGTCGGTTTCTGGTGGCGGAGCCTTTCTTCCCTGCTCGATTACATGATCAAGATGGTCCCCGCGATGCTCTGCATGGCGCCCTATTATATCGTCACTTTCACGAGCGGAATCACGGCGGGAGCGGGTGCCGGGGCGGGGGACGATTTCCAGAGCCTCACCGGTTTCACCGCGGCGATGATGCTCGCCTACGGATTCGGTCTGCTCGGCGTGCTCGCGGTGAGCATCGTCTACGACACCTGGATGGTCGGCAAGTACCAGGCCACCGCCGGGAAAATGATCATCGGGGCGAAGGTGGTGAACCCCGACGGCTTGCGGCTCACCTACAAGCGGGCCTTTCTACGCTGGTTGGCGAAAAAGCCGCTCAACTACCTCATCGTCTGGATCCCCTCGGGCGTCGGGTTCGGTCTCGTCGTGGCGGTGATCGCGGCGGCGTCGAACAACAGCGAGAACAATGCGACGGGCTTTATTTTTGCGATGATCACCGGCCTCTTCCTCTACTTCGCCCTCCTCGCGCTGTGCTCGGGGGTCTATTGGATGGCGGCCTTCGACCCGGAAAAACGCGCTCTCCACGATCGCATCGCCTCCACCCGGGTGGTGAAAAAATAAAGACCGTTTTTCCTATGTCCGCTTCGATTCCTGAACACGAGAATGACGGCCCTATCCTGCAGTGTCCCGGCTGTCGCAGCCATTTGCAGGTGGGCCGGGAAATTTCGTTTTTCGAGGAAAAATGCCCCGTTTGTCGTCGCGAGGTCAGCGTGACGATGTTTCCCCGTCTTTTCCGGGAATGGGCGGTTGCGGAGGTGGGGGCTCCGGCGGGCGAAGGCGAGGCGGGCTGCTCCTTTTTCCCCGACGAACGCGCGGAAAAAGTCTGTGACGAATGTGGTGGCTTCCTCTCGGAGAGGGCCGCCGTCTCCTGGGCCGGACGCGACCTCTGTCCACCCTGCCTCCACCGGCTCCGCGAAGTAGAAAAAGATCCCGGATACATCGGCCGGGCCCGTCTGCAGGACAAACGGGCCCTCGCTCTGGTGACCTGGCTCGCACCGCTTTCGCTCTTCACCGCGCCGCTCGCGCTCTACCTGCTGCTCCGCTACCGGGGCCGTCCGGCGGGTTTCGTTCCCCGCGGCCGCCTCACCTGGTGGGTCGCCTTCGTCCTCGCGATCGCCTGGCTGGTCGTCTGGCTGGTTTTGATCGTGGTTTGGATATCGCTGCTCCTCGATGGGTTTTCGTGAAGTGGGAAGGTTAAAAGTGGGAAGGTGCCAATCTTCCTGAATCCCTCAACACCTGAATCCCTGAACACGGCATTCAGTTCATAAAAATCATAATTAAAATCCTTATCATTATTAGTTGCTCAAATCGGATCTTTTGCTATAAATTGATAAAAATTGCAAAAACGAGATTCAATTCCACGGAATTGACACTTTTATCCGATGATTTCTGACCGCTATTACGGGGCGATTCGCCTGCATCAGCTGCTGAAGCTGGCTGGTGGGTCCCTTCTTTTCTGGGGAACGGTTTGGGGGCTGCACCTGGCGGTGTATGAGGGGGATCTGCTACCGGCGAATTATCTCTGGGCTTCGTTTCTGGTGCCGGGGGCGGCGGTGTTCGAATTTCTCATCCGCGAGCGGAGCAGCCGGTCGCTCGTGGGGCTCTCGCGTGCGCAGATCTGGGAGGTGACCCAGCGCGAGGTCCTTTTTGTCCTGGTGGCGCTCTTCGGGGTCATGGTCATGAGCAAGGACGACCATCTCTCCCGCGTGTTTCTCGCCGCTTTTTTCCTGCTCTATTCGACCTGGGTGGCGTGGATGAATCTCGTCGGCCACCGGCTGCTCCATCGCCGCCTTTTCCAAAGATCCCCGCATCGGGGGAACACTCTCGTCCTCGCTCCCAGCGGCGAGATCGAGCGGGACGAGGCGCTCCACATGCGCGGCGCGGTGCCCGGGGCGGAAGTGCTCGGGTACGTGTCCTACGGCGGCGGTGCGGTCGCGACGATGCCGACTTTCCCGGTCCTCGGGGACTTTGAAAACATCCGCGAAATCTGCCGCACTTGTCACGCCAAGCTGCTTCTCGCCCTCGGGCTGGAGGCGAAGCCGGAGTTGATCCGCTCGCTCCAGCAGCTCTGCGATTCTCTCGGAATGCGACTGATCTGGGTCGATGATCACGAATCGCATTTCCCGGGGAATCTCGACGCCCACCAGTCCGGCTCGCGGCTTTTCCTGACGAACTGGCGCGAGCCGCTCGAGGATCCCCTGAACCGGGCCGCGAAGCGCGCTTTTGATCTGGTGTTCTCCCTCGTCGTGACGATGTTTATTCTGCCTCCGTTGTGTCTCTGCGTTTGGTTGTTGCATCGCGTTTTTTCTCCGGGACCGCTCTTTTACCGGCAAGCGCGCACGGGGCGTCAGGGGGAAATTTTCGAGGTCTACAAATTCCGCAGCATGCATCTCAACACCACGCCCGGGCAGCAGGCGAGGGCGGGGGATCCGCGTTTTTTCCCGGGGGCCGCGTTGCTCCGGAAAACCAGCCTCGATGAAATGCCGCAGTTTCTCAACGTGCTCCACGGAGAGATGAGCGTGGTGGGGCCGCGGCCGCATTTTGTCGATCACGACGAGCAGTTCTCCGGCATCGTCGAGGACTATCCGGTGCGCCATTTCGCGAAGCCGGGGATCACCGGCCTGGCCCAGGTCAAGGGCTGTCGCGTCGAGACCGATACGGACCAGAAAGTCCGCCAGCGGGTTCGTTTGGATCATTTCTACCTGCGGCGCTGGTCGCTCTTTCTCGATCTCTGCATCGTCGCGGACACCGTTTTTCAGATCGTTTTCCCTCCGAAATCGGCCCGTTGATACCTCCTTCTTTCCCGGCTCCTGACATGAACGCACCCCATCCTCCCGAGAAGCCGCCGCACCGGCTCACCCTCGTCCACGATTTCCTGATCCAGATGGGCGGGGCTGAACGCGTTGTCGAGACCATGGCCGAGGCGTTTTCCGAGGCACCGATCTACACCAGCGCGACCTTTGGCGCGAATCTCTTTCCCGTGTTCCGTTCGGATCGGGTGCGGAATTCCTGGATGCAGGCGTTGCCGGGAATGGAGAGATTTCACAAAATGCTTTTCTTCCTCTATCCGTTCGCGTTCCGGTCGCTCCGGATGGAACCCACCGAACTCGCTTGGATCAGCAGCAGCAGCTTTTCCAAATGGATCGCCAAGCCGGACGGCGCGAAATTCATCTGCTACTGCCACACGCCTCCGCGCTATTTTTGGAATCCCGACGAGTATCTCGACAATGAAATCGGGAACCCGCTCTTGCGTCGTTTGGTGCGTTTGTTGATGCCGCTCTTCCGCCGCGGCGATCTGCGCCGGAGCCGCCGGATCGACCTCTTCCTGGCAAATTCAGAAAACGTCCGCGAGCGCATCCGCCAGTGCTACGGGCGCGAGAGCCTCGTGGTCTACCCGCCGGTCGATGTCGAGCGCTTCCGGGTCAGCGAACGCAGCGACGATTTCTATCTCATCGTCTCCCGCCTGGTCGGTTACAAGCACATCGACCGCGCCGTGCGGGCGTTCACCGCGTCGGGAAAAAAGCTCGTCATCATCGGGGACGGTCCCGACCGGGCGCGACTGGAGTCCCTCGCCGGGGCGAACGTCCTCTTCCTCGGACGCGCTCCCGACGAGGTGGTGACCGAGCGGATGGCGCACTGCCGCGCCTACATTTTCCCCGGCAGCGAAGATTTCGGGATCACTCCGGTGGAGGCGCAGGCCTGTGGCAAGCCGGTCATCGCCTACCGCGACGGAGGCGCGCTGGAGACGGTCATCGAGGGGGAGACCGGTCTCTTTTTCGACCGGCCCGAAGCGGATTCGCTCCGTGCCGCGCTGGAGGATTTTGAACAAAGAAGCTGGGATCCGGCCCGGATTCGTCGCAACGCGGAGCGGTTCTCGGTGGAGCGTTTTCTTCGCGAAACCCGCGAGATCCTCGAGGCGGTCGAGCGCCGCGGGACCGTCGTCTCGGGTCGGGAGGGTAGTCCCGCCGATCCGACCCTTTCAGGTGCGGGCGGGGAGGGGGCCGCTGCGTTTCCCTTGGAGGCGGCGCTGGTTGCGGGACACCGTCCGCTTCCTCCGGTGGGATGAAAGCGCTGGGAATTTTCGCTCTCGCGCTGTTCGCGATGTCGGTCGGTGCCGGGGAAAGCACCTGCGTGAGCGCCTACTACTATCCGTGGTATGGCGCGGATGGCCGACATTGGGAGTTGGGCTACGAGGGGCGCGATACGGAGGGCGGACCCGCCGCAGGCGAGTATGATTCCCGCTCTCCCGCGCTTCTCCGAGAGCATTTCGAGGTCTCGCGCCAGTTTGGCATCGGGAACTGGATCTGCTCGTGGTGGGGGCCGGGCAGTTGGGAGGATGTCACCCTGCGGGAGCACCTCCTGCCGCCCCTCGCGACGGCGCGAGAAGCGGGTGAAAAACCGCCGACTTTCTGCCTGTTCTACGAAGCGGCCGGGCTCCTCGGACTCGATCCGGAGAGGGGGATTTATTTCGACGAGGCGAAGCGCGAGGATTTCGCGAACCATTTCCGATTCCTGACCGAAAATTATTTTTCCGATCCGTCCTATCGCCGCATCGACGGCAAACCGGTCGTGTTTCTCTATCTCAGCCGCGCCTTCGAGGGCGACTACCGGCGCGCGCTCGCGGAGGTCCGGGCGGTCGTTCGGGCGAGGGGGCTCGAGCTCTATCTCGTCGGTGACGAAGTCTACTGGGGCGAACCCGATCACGAGCGGATCCGACTTTACGACGCGGTGACGCCGTACAACATGCACGGCCCGACGGGCTACGCCGGTCTCACGGATGGGACTTCGTTCCTCGCCGATTGCGACGAGGTCTATGCCCGCTGGAGCCGGGTTGCGCAGGAAGCGGGGGTGCATTTTATTCCCGGGATCCTGCCCGGATTCGACAGCGGCGGGGTCGATGCGGCGGCGCACTACGTCATCCCCCGACGGCTCAGGCCCGGGGCGGGACCTCTCTCCACGTTTGCGGCGATGTCCGCAATGGCGAAAAAGCATCTCGATCCCGCTCTCCGGGAAGTGGCGATCACCTCCTTCAACGAATGGCACGAAGGCACCGCGATCGAACCGGCCAAGGGGGCGGAGGCGAGCGCCGCAAAGACCGCGGAGGTGATCAGACGTGTCTTTGGGGAGTGAAGAAAAGGCGCTTTCCGAGAAAGGAATTGCTAAAAGCGGAGCCGAGGAATACGCTCATGGAATGATTCGGAGGATGTTCATCGTTGTTCTGAGCGCGGCCTATCTCGGTCTCGTGTTCGGGGGAGCGTCTCCGGTGATCTATTGTTCGGTCGGGTTGGATATTTGTCCTGTGGAGGTGGCGGACTCGTGCCGCAAGGAGAAAGCGAGGGACTGCTGTTCTCACCAACACGCTCAAAAAAACGAGGAAACCCCGCCGTCCGAGTGCTGCTTTGCGGTTTTGGAAAAGGGAGATGGTTGGGTGCTGCCTAGTGGTGTGAAAACTCCTGAGTTCACCCACTTCGAGTGCTACACCATCATCGACCTCCCTTTTCCGTTGCGGGCTGCTCCCGACTGGCGGAGGCCTTGTTTTACGTCGCCGGATCCGCCCGGTCCGGCGGGGCGAACTCTCCTCATTCGGGTGAGTCGGCAGCTTGTTTGATCTCTTTCGGCAGATCGACGGTTTCGCGCCGTCGTGACTCCGCCTTGCTACGCTCTCGAGGCAAGGCGAACTCTCCGAAATTTCAAACCTGTCTTTATTCCCGTGGACTCTTCTCTTTTAAAAACCCTTTTTCATTCCGATCCTGAAAGCCCCGCAGCCGACACGGCTGCGCCTTTTTCCGCCCGAATCGCCGGGGCGGTTCCCTGGCTGCTTCTCGTCGGCTTTGCGGCGGTCCTATTTCTCCTCTTCGGCGAGCGGTTCGACTCCGGCTTACCCGTGAAAGTCGAGACGATCGTGACAACAAAATCACAATCGGCAGCGGTGGGGACGGAGCAGATCGGCCCGACCGAGGGGCTGGCGGTCGATCTCTGGAGCGAACCCGTATCCTTTCAGGCGTCGGGCTGGATCGAGCCGGGGCCGTATCCGATTCAGGTCAGTGCGCTCGTCGACGGGTTCATCGAGGAAGTCCTTGTCCTCGAAGGGGAGTCCGTGAAACGGGGACAGGTCATCGCCCGATTGCTACGCGAGGACTTCGAGTTGGATCTCGCGACCGCGCAGGGAGAATTGGATTCAGCCCGGGCCGAGGCCGAGGCGAACGAAAAAGCGATCCTGGCCGTAGACGCCCGGATCGCGACACGCCGGAAAGAGGTGAGGGCGGGAAGACTGAAGTTACTTGAACTGGAAGACCGGCGCGACCGGCTCGTGGACGTCTCTGAAGGTGCGGTCTCTGCGGAGGAGGTGCGGCAGTCCGAGTTGCGCGTGCAGACTTTCAGGGGGGAACTCGACGCTCTCGAGATCTCAGCGGTCGAACTTGAGAGCGAGCGGGCCCGGCTCGTCGCGATGCGGGCGGCCTACCAGGCGAAGATCAGGAGCGGCGAGACCGAGTTGGCGAGGCGTCAGCTTGCCCTCGATCGAACCGAGATCCGTGCTCCGGTAGACGGAGTTGTCATGCGCCTTTTTGCGGTCCCCGGCCGCAAGAGGATGATGTCGACGGACGACATCGACTCTTCGACGATCGCCACGCTCTACCAGCCTGACAGGCTCCAGGTTCGCATCGATGTGCCGCTCGGGGAAGCGGCAGCCGTTTTTCCGGGACAGGCCGTGAGAATCCGCTCGGATTTCCTCCCCGGCGAGATGATCCTCGGAACCGTTTCCCATCGCACCGGCGAGGCGGACCTGCAGCGCAATACCCTCCAGGTAAAAGTTTTGCTCAAAGAACCCGATTCCCGCCTGCGACCGGAGATGCTCTGCCGCGCCGAGTTCCTGCAATCGCCTCGGGGGAGTGAAGCGCAGGCGGGCGAAAGGAGCGGACGCGTGATTTTTTACGTTCCTGTCAGGGCACTCTTCGATCTTGAGGGGGCGGAGGCGCGCGTCTGGGTGGTCGACCGCGACGGGGAGAGAATCGAATCGCGGGCGCTGACACTCGGGTCCGAGGAAAGGGGCGGCTACCGATTCGTCACCGCAGGGTTACAGCCGGGGGATCGAGTTGTCCTCGATCCAACCGCCGAACTCACCGAAGGAACCCGGATCGAGCCGATCACGGAAGGGAGCCACGCACCCGAAGGAACGACAGAAGCGCCATGAAACACTCCGCCTTTATCCGCTGCCGCGGCCTCACCCGAATTTATCGCAAAGGTCGTATCGAGGTAATTCCTCTGGAGAATCTCGATCTCGATGTTCCGGAGGGTGAATTCCTCGCCCTGATGGGGCCATCGGGATCGGGAAAAACTACTCTGCTCAATCTGATCTCGGGGATCGACCGGCCCAGCTCGGGCCAGCTCCACATCGGTGATGACGACCTCGCTGGGATGTCACGGGGACAACTCACGAAATGGCGGGCGAGGTCGTGCGGATACATCTTCCAACTGTATCACCTCGTTCCCATTCTAAGCGCTTTTGAAAATGTCGAATTGCCGCTGCTGTTGAAGAAAGGACTCTCGCGGGCCGACCGGCGCAGACGGGTCGCGGGTGCTCTTGAACTCGTAGGTCTCTCGGATCGGGCCAATCACCGTCCGACTGAGTTGTCCGGCGGACAGGAGCAGCGCGTCGCGATCGCACGGGCGGTCGTGGCCGATCCTCCACTGCTCGTAGCGGACGAACCGACCGGGGATCTCGACCGGGAAAGCGCGGACCAAATCCTCGATTTGCTGCGTTCCCTCTCGACGGATCACGGCAAGACCATCGTCATGGTCACGCACGATGCGAGAGCGGCGGACGCGGCCTCCAGGGTCCTCCATCTCGAGAAAGGTCGCCTCGTCGAAAAATCTTCCCATGCCCAGAAATAAATGATGAAAGCACTTTTTCACCATGCGACGCTCGCCTTGAAGCAGGTGCTCCGCCACCGCGTCCGCAGCCTCCTCACGGTCGCCGGAGTGGCGGCCGGCATGTTCCTTTTCACGGCGGTGACGACGCTGCAGGAATCTCTTGAAGTCATCACGAAGGAAGGAGCGGGCGACTCGACTCTCATCGTCTTCCGGGAGAATCGCTATTGTCCGGCGACCTCGCGCCTTCCCGAACATTATCTCGCGGAGATCCTGCGGGTCCCGGGTGTGGAGGAGGCGATCCCGGTGCAGATCGTGGTGAACAATTGCGGTGCCAGCCTCGATGTCATTACTTTCCGGGGCGTCCCGCCCGAACAACTGAGGCAGTTTAATTCCGATTTTGAGATCGTGGCGGGATCTTTTGAAGACTGGGTAGGGCGCAGTGACGGAGCGCTCCTCGGCGAACATTTTGCGGCCCGCCGCAAGCTAAAGCCGGGCGATCATTTCGAAGCGGTCGGGGTGCGCGTGAAAGTCTCGGGGATCATTCGATCCCCCTCGGCCCAGGATCAGAGCGTCGCCTACGTGCCGCTGGCTTTTTTGCAGCAGTCCTCGCGCCTCGGGCTGGGGGTGGTGACGCAGTTCAGCGTGCGGGTCGAAGAGTCATCCGACCCCGACGAAGTCGCGGCGGCGATCGACGAACTTTTCCAGAACGATGCGGCACCGACTGACACCAAACCTGAGAAGGCTTTTTTTGCCCAGACCGCGAAAGATCTCATCGAGATGGTGGGGTTCACCCGCTGGCTCGGATACGCGGCGGTGCTGGCCGTCGTGGGCCTGGTCGCGAATGCACTCCTCCTCGTCGTTCGGGGCAGGGTGCAGGAAAACGCCGTGCTCCAGACGATAGGATTTTCCCGAAAAGCGATCGCTGCGATGATGTTGTGGGAGGGAGCGGTTCTCGGGCTACTCGGGGGCATCTGCGGCAGCGGGGCGGCCTGGGCCTTTTTTGAAATGAAGCGATTCACTCTCGGAAACGAGGGACTCACTCTCGCGCTCCAGCCCGATCCCGCAACGATCACGGGCGGTTTTGCCATTGCGGTGCTCCTCGGACTGGTGGCCTCGCTCTGGCCCGCGGTCGTCGCCACGAGACAATCCATTGTCGCTTCGCTGCGTGCGGCTTAAATTCAAATTTCCTCCGTTCCATGCTCCCTTTCGCCTACGCCATTCGCAATCTCTTCCGGGATCCGGGTCGTCTCCTGCAGAAACTTGGCGGCGTGGCGCTGGTCGTATTTCTCCTCTTCGCGGCGGGGGCTTTCAACGAGGGAATGGATGGACTTCTGCGTGGCAGCGGCGCGCCTAACAACGTCATTTTTCTTGGGGCCGGATCGGAGGAGAGCGTGGAACGCAGCGAAATCAGCGCGGACGCCGAATCCCGGATCGCTGCGGGAGTGCGCGGGATCTCGACGAGAGCGGGAGTGGCGGCGGTCTCGGGAGAAGTGCATTATATGGGACTTTTTGACGTCGCCGGGAAGACAGGAGCACAGGCGCTCATGCGGGGGATTCGTCCCGCCGCGTTTGAGGTGCATCGCGAGGTGAGGCTCGTCGAGGGAGAGTATCCCCGCTCCGGAGAAGTCATCGTGGGGCGGCTCGCGGCGCACAGTCTCGGACTCGGTGAGGGCGAATTGCGTCCGGGGACGACACTCCGGTTTGAAGGCGAGGAACTGACAGTCTCAGGAGTTTTTGTCGCTCCCGGAACGGTGATGGAGTCAGAGATTTGGATGGGCCTCACCGATCTGATGACGCTCGTCCTCCGCGACACTCTCTCCTGTGTCGTGGTGCGCCTCGAGACACCGGATGATTTTGCCGAGGCCGATCTCTTTGCCAAACAACGCCTCGATCTCGAACTCGTCGCGATGCGGGAGACGGACTATTATGCGAAACTCTCGGAGTTTTTCGGTCCGATCCGGACGATGACCTGGCTGACGGCGGCCCTCGTCGCGACCGGGGCGGTCTTTGGCGGGATCAACGTGCTTTATGCCGCCTTTTCCTCGCGCATCCGGGAACTCGCGACCTTGCAGGCGGTCGGTTATTCCCGTCCGGCGATTTTGTTGTCTCTCGTCCAAGAGAGTCTCGTCTCGACTCTGGCGGGAACACTCCTGGCCTCGATCCTTGCGGTGGCAATCCTCGAGGGCGTGAGAGTTCCCTTTTCCATGGGAACTTTCCAACTCACCCTCTCCGCTCCGGTGCTCGCCCTGGGACTCGGAGCGGCGCTGCTCCTCGGGACGCTCGGTGCCCTGCCACCGGCATGGCGGTGTCTCGTGGCACCCATCCCCGTCGCACTGCGATCGCGGTGATTTTCCAGAATTCCAGCCAAGCTAATCCAATCCAAACCCTACCAAATAACATGAAAATCGATACCACATCACTGTTGTCCCTCCTCGCCGCCGTTTCTTTTCTTGCCGCTTGCGGCGATTCGGGAAATTCATCCAGCGAAGGCACGCCGGTCCCTCCCGATCCGGTGATCGAGGCGGTTCTCTCTCCAGCCGCCCCTGACGGCGCGATCTCCGTCGTCGAAGCGCGTAAAACCGCAAAACCGGGCGAAGAGGTCACGGTCGAGGGGATCGTGGCGGGGACGATGTCTCCCTTCGCGGAGAGTTTTGCCTCGGTCGTTCTCGGTGATCTCGCGATGGAGACCTGCGACAAGATTCCCGGCGACGAATGTCCGACTCCATGGGACGCCTGCTGCGCGGACCCGGACGCACTCAAAGGAATGCGACTGACTCTTCAGGTGCCCGATTCCGAAGGCCGTCCGGTCGCGCAAAGTCTCAAGGGAATCTCCGGGCTGGAGGAAATGGACCGGATTGTCGCCAAGGGGATCGTCGACGCGAGTTCGACTGCGGAGAATCTGGTCATCAATGTCTCCCGACTTCATCGGGCTCCGGACCAGTGAAAAATGGCCGAAATTTCGTAAGATATCGGGACAGGTGGGAGTGAAAGAGTGACAAGGCAGTGAAGGATCAGGCACCAATAAAAATAGGTCAGCCGACTCCGCTGTGGTCGGTGGCCCCGTCCTTCTCCCTAACACACCGAAATTAATGACGCGATCCACTATTCCTCTCCGCACCCTCGGCTGGTTCGTGGCAACTCTCGGCGGAGCGGCGCTCTGCGGAGCGGTGCTCTGCGGAGCGGTGACGGCGGAGGAAAAGATCGATTTTAATCGCGAGATCCGTCCGCTCCTTTCGAACCGCTGTTTTGCCTGTCACGGACCCGACGAAGCGGAGCGCCAGGCCGACCTGCGGCTCGACACCCGTGAGGGTGCGCTGCGGGATCTCGGCGGGTATGCCGCCCTCGTCCCGGGAAAGGCGGAGGAAAGTGAACTGCTCCACCGCATCTCCCTCGCCCCGGGCGACGAGGAACTCATGCCGCCGGCGGGGAAGGGGACGGCTTTCACCGAAGCGGAGGTGGCCCGCATCCGGAAATGGATCGAGCAGGAGGCTCCCTACGCGCGACACTGGTCCTATGTGAAACCGGTTCGACCCGCGCTGCCGGAGGTGGGGGACACCGGCTGGCCGGTGAATGAAATCGATGCGTTCGTTCTCGCCCGGCTGGAGAGCGAGGGACTGGAACCCTCGACCGAGGCGGACCGTCACGCCCTCGCCCGACGCGCCGCCCTCGACCTCACTGGCCTGCCGCCGAGTTGGGAGGAAGTCGTCGCTTTTGTCCGTGACCCCGCCCCCGATGCCTACGAGCGGTATCTCGACCGGCTCCTCGCGAAACCCGCTTACGGCGAGCGCTGGACCCGCGTCTGGCTAGATCTGGCGCGCTACGCCGACTCCGCCGGATACGCCGACGATCCGCTCCGCACGATCTGGGCCTACCGGGACTACGTGCTGCGAGCTTTCAATGAGAACATGCCCTTCGACCGCTTCACCATAGAGCAGATCGCGGGCGACCTCTTGGAAAACCCGACGACGGCCCAGCTCGTCGCGACGGCTTTTCACCGCAACACCATGACCAACAGCGAAGGCGGCACCAACGACGAAGAATTCCGCAACGAGGCGGTCGTGGATCGGGTCAACACCACGATGTCCACCTGGATGGGCACCACGATGGCCTGTGCCCAATGCCATACCCACAAATTCGATCCGCTGACCCATGCCGAGTACTTTCAGCTTTTCGCCTTTTTCAATCAGAGCGAGGACGCCGACCGCAAGGACGAGAAACCCGTCCTCGAGCTGTGGTCCGATCCGCAGAAAAAAGAGAAGCGCGAGTGGAGCGAAGCGATCCGCAAGTTGGAGGAAACTCTCGCCACTGCGACCGGGCCCCTCGACGACGAGCAGGCGGAACTGGCGGATCTGGAGAAGCGGCTCGCCGAAGCCAAACCCGCGACCACCGTGCCCATCATGCGGGATCTCCCGCCCGATCAGCACCGCCGGACTTTTGTGCAACTGCGCGGCAATTACACGAGCCTCGGCCCCGAAGTGAGTGCGGGAGTTCCGGCGATTTTTCATCCGCTCGAAAAAGGGATTCCCCGCAACCGTCTCGCCCTGGCCAAATGGCTCGTCGATCCCGACAATCCGCTCACTCCCCGGGTCGTCGCGAACCGGTATTGGGAGGAAATCTTCGGCAACGGCATCGTCGAGACGAGCGAGGAATTTGGTTCCCAGGGCGAACCACCCTCCCATCCGGATCTGCTCGACTGGCTCGCGGTGGATTTGCAGGAAAACGGATGGGACATCAAGCGACTCCTCAAGCAAATCGCGATGTCGGCGACCTACCGCCAGTCTTCGAAGACGACCCCCGAAATGCAGGAGCGCGATCCTTTCAACCGGCTCTTCACCCGTGGCCCGAGATTTCGCCTCTCCGCCGAACAGGTGCGGGACAACGCCCTCGCCGTGAGCGGTCTCCTCAGTGACAAAATGTATGGGCCTCCGGTGCATCCTCCGCAGCCCGAGAGAGGACTCAAGGCCGCCTTCGGAGGCAAGACCGACTGGGCCGACAGCCCGGGCGAAGACCGCTACCGCCGCGCCCTCTACACTTCGTGGCGACGCAGCCATCCCTACCCCTCGATGGCCACCTTCGACGCGCCCAACCGCGAAGTCTGCACGGTGCGGCGGGGGAGGACGAACACGCCCCTGCAAGCGCTCGTGACCCTGAACGATCCCGTCTACGTCGAGGCCGCCCAGGCCTTCGGGCGCAGGATTTTGAAAAACGGAGGCACCACCTTGTCGGACCGGCTCACCTACGCGATCCGAGAGAGTCTCGCCCGGGACCCCCGACCCGCCGAAGTGGAGCGCCTCGCCACGCTCTATGAAACCAGCCACGCCGACTACACGGCCCATCCGGAGGAGGCCGCGCGGATCGCCGAGGAACCGCTCGGCCCGGTGCCGGACCGCAAGCAGCTCTCCGCATACGCCGCCTGGACCGTGGTCGCGAACGTGATCCTGAACCTCGACGAAATCTTCATGAAACGTTGAACCTCTCCTCCCCGCCGAACCCTGCCATTCCGCTCAAAATCAGCGCCGATGAATCCCGCCCTCGAACAAATCCGCTTTCAGACCCGCCGCCATTTCCTGCGTCATTCCGCCGCCGGGATCGGGGGGATCGCGCTCCAGGGGATGATGGCGAAGGACCTCGCCCGTGGCGCGTCCCCGGCGAGGCCGACAAATCCTCTCGCCGTGAAAGCGCCGCATTTCGCGGCGAAGGCCAAGCGTGTCATCTATCTCCACATGACCGGCTCGCCGCCGAATCTCGACATGTTCGATTACAAGCCGGCGCTGGCGAAGTATGACGGAAAAGACTGCCCCGACGAATTTCTCGCGGGCAAGACCTTCGCCTTCACCACCGGAGTGCCGAAGTTGCTGAAATCACCGCGGAAGTGGTCGCGACACGGCGAAGCGGGCATGTGGATGTCGGATGCGATTCCGCATTTCCACGGCATCGCCGACGAGATCTGCGTCGTCCACTCGATGCACACCGACCAGTTCAACCACGCGCCCGCCGAGCTGCTCGTCTACACCGGTTCGCCCCGGGCCGGTCGTCCCTCGATGGGCTCCTGGGCCACCTACGGACTCGGGTCGGAAAACGAAAACCTGCCCGGATTCGTCGTGCTGATCTCCAGCGGAGTGCAGCCCAACGGCGGCAAGGCCTCCTTCGGGTCGGGATTCCTGCCCTCGGTCTATCAGGGCGTACAGTGTCGCTCCCAAGGGGATCCGGTTCTCTACTCTTCGAATCCCGCCGGGATGGATCGCGGGCTGCGCCGCAAAACCCTCGACGCCCTCGCCGATCTCAACCGGCTCCAGATGGAGGAAATGGGGCATCCCGAAACCCTCACCCGCATCGCCCAGTACGAACTCGCTTTTCGGATGCAAACGAGCGTGCCCGAGGTCATGGATATTTCCCGGGAATCGGCGAAAACCCTCGAAGCCTACGGGGCCCGACCCGGAGAGGCGAGTCTGGCCAACAACTGTCTCCTCGCCCGCCGCCTCGTCGAGTCGGGTGTGCGTTTCGTGCAGCTTTTCGACTGGGGCTGGGACTTCCACGGCACTCGCGAGGAGTCCGGCATCACCGCCGGACTCACCGACAAATGCGCCACGATGGACAAGCCCATCGCCGCGCTCCTCCGCGATCTCAAAGAGCGAGGTCTCCTCGACGAGACCCTCGTCGTCTGGGGAGGAGAATTCGGGCGCACCCCCTTTCGGGAAGGACGCACCGCCAGCTCGACCATCCTCGGGCGCGACCATTTTCCCGACGCCTTCACCATGTGGATGGCCGGAGGCGGGATCAAAGCGGGATTCGAGTATGGAAAGTCCGACGAACTCGGCTTCTCCGTCGCCGAAAATCCCGTCCATATCCACGACCTCCAGGCGACCATCCTGCATCAGCTGGGGATGGCGCACGAGCAGCTCACCTACCGCTTCCAGGGGCGGGATTTCCGCCTGACCGATGTACACGGAGAGGTCGTCAAGGATATCCTGGCGTAGAGCGCGCTCCCCGTGCTCCCCGTGGCCTCTTGTGATCTTCTTCGGATCAATCGGTGACACCGGCCTCGGCATTGGCCTGCACCGCGATGTAGACGAGCAGGGCGGAGCCCATGATAAGGCGATACCAGGCGAAACCATTGAAGCTGTGGCTCTGCACGAAGTGGATGAGCCATTTCACGACGATGAAAGCCGAGATCGCCGAGACGACCGTGCCGAGAGCGACCATGGCCCAGTCCTCGCCGCCGCCCTGACCGTCCTGCACGGTCAGGAAAATCTGGAAAGCCCCCGCCGCCATCAGCGTGGGAACCCCGAGGAGAAAGGAAAATTCCGTCGCGGTCGGTCGCGCCGCGCCGAGAGCCATGGCGATGAGGATGCTCGCCCCCGAACGCGAGGTGCCCGGAAAAATCGCCGCGAGGATCTGGGCGAGACCCACCGCCACGGCGATGCTCCAGCTCACGTCCGGCTCACCGGGATGGCCTTTGCGCCAGAACTCCACCCCGAAAATGACAAAGGCACCGATGAAGGTCGCCCAGGCCACCGGAGTCACCGACACGGGCAGTTCGATATCCAGCTTTTTGATGCAAATGCCGCCGAGGGAGGTGACGAAAAAAGCGAGGGCGAGCTTGGCCAGATAGTCGCGGGTTTCGCGCTCCCGCAAGGTCGAGGCGAGATGCTTGAGCCGCTCGGCGAACACCGCGACCACCGCGAGGACGGCTCCGCTCTGGATGACGATGGCGAAAAGATCGGACTGGCGCGGGAGCCAGCCGAGATTCTGCGGGATGAGGAGATGGCCGGTCGAGGAGATGGGAAGGAACTCGGTGATCCCTTCGATCAGGCCCAAGAGAATGATTGAAACCCAAATAGGAAGATTTTCCATAAAATTAATATATACGTAGTATTGTCGCAGCGAAAATGCAAACGATTTGGGCGGAACCGGCGGGTTGTTTTTTGCCCCGCGGTTACTCCTTCGGTTTGGGCCGGGCGAGGTGGCGGTGGAGGAAATCGTAGCTCCCGACGCCGTGGATCGTGTGGGGGCCGACGAACCACTCGATCTCGCAGCGCTCGGGGATTCCGAGACGGGCGGCGTAGAGATGACGCACCTTGGCGAATTCAAAGGCGACCTGTTCGTCGGGTCCGACTCCGTCGAAGTGCCCGCGCTCGACCAGGAAGGGGCGCGGACAGATCAGGTAGGCCATCTCGGCGTAGTTGAAGGTGCCGCCGAGGTTCCATTCGAAGATCTCGTACTCGCCCTTGTTGGCGTAGCTGTAGCGCAGCGACTCGGGATCGGTCGCGGCGTTTTTCCAAACCCATTCGTTGAAGTCCGCCGAGCAGATCGAGAGGGCGTAGCGCTCCACCAGCGGGGGAATGCGCATGGCCGACTTGCCCCCGTAGCTGAGCCCGTAAAAGGCGATCTTGTCGGGATCGACCCAGGGCTGCGCCGCGAGCCAGTCGGTGATCTGGCGGTGCTGGGGCACGATAAGGGAAAAGAGCGTCTTCCCGATGCTCTGGGCTTTGAACTGCTGCATCCGGAAGAGGTCGAAATATTTGTAGCCGTTCTGCGGAGCGAAGGTGATGAAGCCGCGCTCGGCGAGACGGGTTGCGAAGGCCTTGTAGGATTTGTATTTTTCCTCGCCCACGAGGTGTTGCGGGGCACCCTCCAGTCCGTGCTGACAGACCACCACGGGCCGCTTTTCGCCGGAGGAAAGGTCGAGGTCTTTGGGCAAGGTCAGGATGCCGTAGGCGAAGACGGTCTCGCCTCCGCTCTCCATCACGTCGAGGACCACTTCGTAAGACAGGGTTTTGTCGCCGACCTGATAGGGTCTGCTGCGGGCCTTCGGGGGGAGGAGGGGAAGCTCGAAATCGCCGATGACCTCGGTGCGGAACTTCTCGCGGTAGGGTTCGATGGTTTTCTGGAAATTTTCGAGAGAATCGGTTTTGAGATCGGCGAAGTAGCGTTTCCGGTCTCCGGCGGCGGCGATGAGGGCCTGCTGGTTGTGGCGGACGAGTTCGGCGGTTCGGTCGAGGTCTGGGATCGGAGTTGGCAGGGCGTGGGTGGTCTCCTCGGAGGCATCCAAGCCGATTGTGGTGAGGAATCGAGAGAGCGCCGCATCGGAAATTGCGGTGTCGCCCGGCGCGGTGTCACCGGACACGAGATCGACTTTGGCGAAGGGGACGAGTTCTCGGAGACGTTGGGCTTCGGCTTCGACCTCCGCCGCAGTGGGGTGGGGAAGGAGCCCGGGCTTTCCAGGAAGGTCGACGCGTTTCTCGAAATCGAGTTCTAGGTCCGTCCCGGCGCGGTAGCCGCGGTAGCGGTAGGTGGGCTCGGTGCCGTGCTCGATCACGAGCGGGCGCGGGACGACGAGGCTGGCGATTTCGGCATCTCCGAATTCCCGGAGCAGACCGAAGACGTTGCGGCCAGCGGGTTCCTTCCAGAGCGCTTCGCGCGGACCGAAGGTGCCGCTGACGAGGGCGGCGTCGACGCGATCGTCGAGGGCGGCGGCGAAGAGTGCGAGGCGTCCGCCCTCGCCGTGGCCGACGATGCCGAGGGTACGCTTTCTCGCTCCTTGGTCGGCGAGGAGGCAGTCGATCGCGGATTGGATTTTCAGCACTTCGTAGCCCGTGATGGTCCGCCCGAGGACGAAGGCGGGGCGTTGCACCCACTCGCGTCGGCTGAGGCGGTATTCGTTCTCTCCGCGATCGACGAGCCGTAGGACGAGGACGCGGCAGCCTTCCCGGGCGAGTCGGTCGACCCAGGCTGGCAACTCACCCTCGCCGGTGTCGGGGATCGCGACGAGATCGGCACGACTCTCTCCGGCGGGCGCGACGAGCAGCCCGTCGCCATGGACATCGCCGAAGGAGCGCCAGACGACCTCGCGGACTGTGACCCCGTCGTAGGAGAGCGGTTCCGCCGGATAGCTCGATCGATAGACGAGCCGATTCCCGCCCTCCGGCGCATAGCGCGTCTCGCGGTCGACCCCGAGCATCCTCGCGAGGCGTTCGCGGTTCGGCCGCACGGATTCCGCGTGGGCCTCGGGCGAGGAAAGATCGCGCTTCCAATATTTCCCGCGTTCTTTCGCGGCCCGTTCGATTTCCCGGTCGAGGAAGCGGTCGTTGACCTCGTGGAGGAGGAACGAGAGGTCGCCGCTCTCCGTCAGGACCTTGGTGCCGGGGAGCGGTTCGGTCGCGCTGGCGAGCCGGAGCACCGGCCAGGGAGGAGTATCCTGGGCCTGGGCCGGGAGAGGAAGCAGCGGGAAAAGACAGAGGCAGGAGAAAAGGGCGGTGCGCATCGGCTCCACTGTGGCCCTCGCGGCGGGGTCGCGTCACCTCCCGATTGAGGCGCGATGGCGCATGGGGTTGGGACTTCCACGGCACCAGTGAGACATCGGGCATCGAAGCGGGTGGGGTGGGGGAGTGGCTTGTGTAAACCACAAACGCGCGGGCCTGGCGGAACTCGGGGGGCTTGACTTACGCCTCCCTTTCAGGCTATGACAAGGGTCATGCAACAGAACGGATCCTTTCCCACCTCCCGCCGTCGCTTCCTCGGCAACACCGTCGGCGCGGCCTCCTCTCTCACGATTCTCTCGGGTTTTGTCAAATCCCGGGGAGCGGGGGCCAACGGCAAACTGAACATCGCCTTTGTCGGCGCGGGTGGTCGCGCCGCCGCCAACATCGGCGGCTGTGCCGCCGCCGGGCAGAATATCCACGCGCTCTGTGACGTGGACAGCGCCCGCGCCGCCGCCTCTTTCAAAAAATACCCCGAGGCGAAGATCTACATCGACTGGCGCGAGATGCTGGAAAAGGAAGGCGACAAGATCGATGCGGTGGTGGTCTCGACCCCCGATCACCTTCACGCCGTCGCGACGATGGCGGCACTGAAAATGGGCAAACACGTCTACGTGGAAAAGCCGCTCACCCTCACCATTTCCGAAGCCCGCGCCCTCCACGAAGCCGCCCGCAAGGCCGGGGTCTGCACCCAGATGGGGAACACCGGTCACGCCAGCGAAGGTTCGCGGCTGATCAACGAATACGTCCAGTCCGGCGCGATCGGCGAGGTTTCGCAGGTCTATTGCCGGACGAATCGCCCCGTCTGGCCGCAGGATCTGGTGCGTCCGGCGGAGGAGCCGGTGCCGGACACCCTGAACTGGGATCTCTGGCTCGGCCCCGCCGCCGAGAAACCCTACAGCAGCCAGATCGTGCCCTTCAAATGGCGCGGTTTCCGCGACTACGGCACGGGCGCTCTCGGCGACATGGGCGCGCACATCATCGACCATCCGGTCTGGGCGCTCGATCTCGGTCTGCCCAGCAAGGTCACGGTGGAAAAAGCCGACCGCGCGGTGCCGGGCGCGGAGAAGGATTCGCATCCGTCGTCCTGTATCATCCACTACGAATTCGCCGCCAAAGACGGGCGGGGGCCGGTGAAACTGCAGTGGCTCGACGGGCAGTACAAAATTCCGCGCCCCGCCGGGATGCGGGAGGATCAGCAGGTCCCCGACAACGGTTGTGTGTATCTGGGCAGCAAGCATCTCATGATGCACGGCAGCCATGGCGGCACCCCCTCCATCATCGATCCGAATTTTGAAAAATTCGTCGCACCGCCCAAGACCCTGGAGCGTTCCCCGGGCCATTACCTCGAGTGGATCGAAGCGATTCAACAGGGCGACCCCGCCCGCGCCAAGTCGAACTTCGATGTCGCCGTGCCCCTCACCGAGACCCTTCTCCTCGGCACGATCGGTTCTCTCCTCGGCGCTGGAACCGAGTTGACCTGGGATCCCGAGACGATGCGCACGGGCAACGAGCGGGCCGACAAACTCGTCCAGCACAGCTACCGCGAAGGCTGGTCGCTCTGAGACGCTATTCCTCGTCGCTGTCGGAGAGCACATCGAGGGTGAATCCTCCGATGTGCGAGCCGTCAGGACCTGGGTAGATCCAATCGTTGAGGCGCTCCATCGTGAAGCTCACGGTGGCGCCGCGATGAAGATTGAGGAGTTCGTGGGGATCGTTCATGAGGATGCCGGTCACCTCGGTGGAGGTGATCTCGAGCACCGTCACCCACATGTATTCCGACTTCCGGTTTTCGCGAAACTCGGCCTTGGCGATGAAGCGGTCTTTTTCCCCCGATCCGGCGGTGTGATAGGACGCGACGAACTCCGGCCACCGGACGATGGCCTCTCGGACCGCTTCCGCCATCTTCGGGTTGTCGTCCGAGATCTCGATGACCGGATCAAAAGTGGGCTCGTCGAAGAGACTCACCGGATCGTCTCCGCAGAGCCGTTCGAGCAGACCGGGGTCGAACTCGTTGCACCGCTGCAACTCGGGGCAGTAGATCGCGAGGCAGTCCGGCCCGCCCATCGCGGCGAGGATGCGGCCGATGACCTGGTAGGCTTCGCGGATGCGAGTGCGGTCCGTGGTATCCTCCATGAGGTCCACCGAAATCCAGGCGACGTGCCGCTCGATGGCCTTTCGCAGCCGTTTGTCCCGGATCGCGACGCGGGCGAAGCTCTCCGGATCCTCGATGTAGGGACGATCCGAAACCAGCACCGCGAAGAGTCCGGCGGGGATTTTCGCCATGAAATGACGAATCCCGCCGTCTCCCTCGCGACGGGGTTCGGGCGGGGAAAAGGGCATGACAAAACACTCGACGTCGGGATCCCCGGGCGAAAACCGGATTCCGAGCGCGTTCGAGAGACAGCGTCGGATGCTGGTCTCATCCACATCGCGAGGCTCGGAGAGGAAAAAGACGAGGGAGATGAGCGTGTCGTTGGCATCGCTGGATTTTTCCGCTCCGGCGGGGGAGGATTGCCGTCCTTCTCCGGGAGGAGGCATCAACCAGCGCACCAGCTCGACGGCGAACCAGAGCAGGGCGACGAGGAGCGCGGTGATGCCCCAGGGAGTGAGACCGGCCCCCATCAACAGTGCCACCGGCAGGAGAAGGACGGCGGCGGAAAGGTAGGGGAATTTCTGGAATCGAAACGACATGAAAAATCACATTCAGGGGCGGGACGCGGGCCGGTTCACCTTTTCCCGGTTCAGGGAGAGACGGTGATGGCGAGGAGGGCGGGCACGGTCGGCAATCCCTTCGCTGGGTCAATCACGAAACGTTCGCGCAGGGGCTCGGACGGGATTTTTCTGGGGTATCGACACGGCATGTCGCCGGAAGTTTGGCAGTTGGCGGATTCTCTTGCAACTTTTCTTGAGGAGCGTGGTTCCCTCCCGTATCCATGAACTTCAGCATGATGACACGTTTTTTCTCCCGGATGCTTCCTCACTTCGCTCTCGTTCTTTGCCTTCTGCTCGCCGACCCCGCCGTCTTCGGAGAGGACAAGGAAGAGAAGGAACAAAGCAAACCCGCCAAGACGGAGCCACGTTCCCGGGACAAGGGGAGCAGCGCCCGCCTCGAAGCTTGGGAGTCCCTCAGTGAAGAGCAGCGCGGGAAATTGAAACAAGCTCTTCGCGACGCTTGGACCGATCCCGCCGTGATCAGCGCCCGCGAAGAAGTGAAGCAGGCCAGCGATGCCTATCAGGAGGCGATCCAGGCGGCGGTGAACCGGTCCGATCCGTCTCTCGCCGAGGTAATGTCGAAGATCCAGCGTTCCAACAGCGGGATGGCGCACGAGCGCATTTGGGGGCGTCCGGGCAGGGAGGGGCGGGAGGGTCGCAAAGGGATGCCTTCCGCCTCGTCGCGTCGGGGGGGACCAGACAAGGATGACGCGAAACCGCGGCGTGGATTCGGCGGCCAAATCCGTCCTCTCGGTTACCTCGAGACCCTGTCGCCGAAGGAGCGGGAGAGTTTCCGACGCGCCGAAGAAGCCGCCCTGGCCTCCGAGACCGTGCGGACGGCTCGTTCCGAATTGGAAAAAGTGCGCGAGGAAGGCGAAGCGCTCCGCGACCGGCGCCTCGACGCGCATCGCAAGCTCCGCAAGGCCACCATCGAGGAGATGATCCGCTTCGATCCCTCCATCGCGAAACTCCGCGAAAAACTTTCGGGAGACGATCGCGGTGCGAACGCCCCGCCCCGCAAGGCACGCGACAAGAACGCGGATTCGCCGGGACCCGGGAAGAAATCCGGCTCTGGTGGGAGCGCGGGGGACAAGGCATCTCCCCGGACGGAGTAACCCGGGAGGGACAGGCTATTTCTCTCGGAAGAGATTCATTGAAAGTCGAGATTAATTCCGATCCGTTTCCTGGTCATTTGGCGCGGGACCAAGGGGTGTACGAGTGATAGATTATCTTTTCGTCCAAGTCTGGCCAGGAAAGCCGAAGGATCACCTCGATGCGCCACAACTCCAGGTCAAACGGCAATCCTTCCCGGGGCCGCGTTTCGAATCTGCGCTGCGCGTTGGGGAAGTATCGCAACAGGAAGTTCACCGACTCCCCCGAACGGATACGAACCGGGGAGAATGCGGGGATCGGATTCCCTTCCGCCGAATCCTTTCCTTCGGAATCATCCAGACCGATGACCTCGATGGGCCATACCGGGGCTTCCTAGAATCGTGTCGGGCGTGAATCTGAGCTTCTTGATTCCGGCGGTATCAGATGTGTTCTGGAACTCGATGAACACCTTGAGAAACGGAGAATCCTTCTGACGCTCCAGCGAAAGTCGTGCTCGGAT
>JAAYAT010000218.1 GCA_012719225.1 Verrucomicrobiaceae bacterium | reverse complement strand
GGACATCGCCGAGGTGACCGAGCGCATCTATGTGGAATTTGAAGGGGTGACGGACGAATGGCTCGACGCCCTCGAGGTCCCCGAACTCGCCGACGGGCAAATCCCGGCCGACCAGTGGCAACGAGTGGCGCGCGAACTCGCCTCGGTGGGCGCGCCTCTTTTTGCGAAAACCTGTTGTTCCGCTCCTTCCCCTGTCGTGAGATGAGCTCCCCGCCCCCCACCGCTCCGGCGAGGGAAGTCGCCGACGCCTCCCCTCCCGATGCCTCCAACGAGGCGACGGGGCCGGGACACGTTTCGTCGGCGACGCCCGGGACCGCGGCACCAGCGGCCTCCCGTTCCTGGCGGAGGGCCGCTGCCCTTCCGCTCGCGGCGGCGCTTGCCCTGGGATTGCACCTGGGAATCTCGGGGGGAGAACCGCCCGCGGAAACGCGGACCTACTCCCTTTTTCTCGGAGGGATACTCGGGCTCGGACTGCTCTTTCTGGCCCTGCAGTTCCGGATCGCGGGGCTTCAGACCTGGATCCGGAAGAACGCTCCCCTCCTCGTCGCGGGGATCGCCCTCCTCGCCGTCGCGGAGATCATCACGACGGGCTTGCGCCTGCTGCCCCTGCCGTATTTTCCGAGTCCGGCGAAGATCCTGCAGAGCATGGTCGAGGATCGCGGGATGCTCTGGACGAGCACCTGGCACTCACTCTTTCTCCTGCTGGGCGGGTATTCGCTGGGAGTTCTCACGGGGCTGGTTTCGGGCGTCTGCATCGGTTGGTCGGTGCGCGCCCGCTACTGGGGCATGCCACTGTTGAAATTCGTCGGGCCGATTCCGGCGACGGCGTGGATTCCGCTGGCGCTGGTGCTGTTTCCCTCCGCCTTGTTCTCTGCGGTCAGCCTGATCGCCCTCGCGGTGTGGTTCCCGGTGACGATGCTGAGTTCCGCCGGCATTTCCAACACGAAGGCCTCGTATCTGGACGTGGCGCGCACGCTCGGCGCGGGGCCGCGTTTCCTCGTCTTCCGGGTCGCCATCCCTGCGGCGATGCCGAATATTTTCCTCGGCCTTTTCATGGGGCTGGGATCGGCCTTCCTGACCCTGGTGGTCGCGGAGACCGTCGGGGTGAAATCGGGTCTCGGATGGTATCTCGGATGGGCCCGGGAATGGGCCGAATACGGGAAGGTCTATTCCTCCATCGTGGTCATGGCGGTCTTCTTTTCCAGCATCATGACCTTGCTTTTCAAAGTGCGCGACCGAGTCCTCGTCTGGCAGAAAGGAGCGATCAAATGGTAGCGGAAGCCACTCCGACAGTTCCCGAAGTGGAGGGTTCGTCCTTGCGGGTGCGCGGTGCGAGCAAGCGCTTCCTCACGCCCGAGGGAACCGAATTTCTCGCCCTCGATTCGGCCAGCCTGGAGGTGGGCGCCGGAGAACTGGTTTCGCTGCTCGGACCGAGCGGCTGCGGCAAATCGACCCTGCTGCGCCTCATCGCCGGTCTCGACGAACCCTGCGAGGGCGAACTGTTCGTCGGAACCGAACCCATCACCGGTCCCTCGGCCAGCCGCGGTCTCGTCTTTCAAGATCCCAATCTTTTCCCCTGGCTGACGGTGCGCCGCAACGTCGAATCCGGTCTGGTGGCGCGGGGGGTGAAACGGGAAAAGGCGCACGAAGTGGATGAATACCTCCGTCTGGTCGGGCTGGAGGGTTTCGCGGACAGCTATCCGCACCATTTGTCCGGCGGCATGGCCCAGCGAGTCGCGCTGGCCCGCGCCCTGATCAATCATCCGAAAATCCTCCTGCTCGACGAGCCGCTCGGCGCGCTCGACGCCTTCACCCGCATGAAGATGCAGGATGAGGTGCTGCGTCTCTGGGAGGCCCGGCGCACCACGATGATTTTCGTGACCCACGACATCGACGAGGCGATCTACATGAGCGACCGCATCGTCGTGATGACCCCGCGTCCCGGTCGGATCGAGCGCATCATCGACGTCGATCTGGCCCGCCCGCGCCAACGCAGCGGCGCGGACTTTCTCCAACTGCGGGGGGAAATCCTGGAGCTGATGGAATTTTCCAAGCACGCCCTCGCCTGACACGGCGGGGCAGGCTTCGAGGCGCAGAATTGGAGGCGATCAGACGGAACAGGCGACGAGGGGATCCCCCACCCCGAGTTCGTCGGGCAGGGGCACGATCTCGCGGATCTGATCCCACAACTCCGAGTAGTCCTTGTTCATGTCGCCGCTGAGACAGTCGGCCACAGGACCGGCGGCGTCGGGATGACGTTTGATCAGGTCGCTGAAGCTGAAGTCCTGCTCGTAGAAGGCGTAGACCAGCTTGCGCATGTTCTCGACGCTCTTGCGAATGGTGCGGGCGTAGTGGGTGAACTGCTTCGGGCTGAGGTCGTTCTCCCCGAAGGCGCGGTGCAATTCCTCGCCCACGAGAACCCCGCTTTTCATCGCCAGCATCACCCCCGAGCTGAACACGGGATCGAGGAAGGCGAATGCGTCGCCGACCAGCAGCAAACCGTCGCTGCCGCAGTGGCGGGAATGCTGGGTGTACTCGCTGGTGACGTAGTAGTCCCCGACCTGCTGGCCGACGGCGAGGGAGTCCTTGATCCACGCGTTTTCCTCGATTTCGCGCTGAAAAATCTGTTCGGGATCCCGCACTCCGTCGCGCGAGAGGTATTTGCCCTCGGCGACCACTCCGACACTGACCATGTCGTCGTGCTGGGGAATGTACCAGAACCAGCCCTTTTCGCGAACGTAGGCGACGATGGTCTCGCCTTCGTCGATTCCCTCGGCGCGCTTGGCCCCCCGGTAGTAGGTCCACACCGCCACCTTGCTGAGAAACGGATCGCGCACCCTCCAGCCGTTCCGCACCATGGCGTAGGCCTCCTTGCCGGTACAGTCGAGGGTGATGGGCGCGTGGTATTCCGTCTCCACGCCGTCGGGACCGATCGCGCGGACCCCGATCACCTTGTCGGCCTCGTCGCGGAGCAGACCCGTCACCTTCGTTTCCTCGCGGACCTCCGCCCCCTTGTCCCGGGCGTGGTTGAGCAGCATCTCGTCGAATTCCGAACGCAGCACCTGCCAGGTCTGGGCGATGGTCTCGCGGTCGTAGCGATTGAAAAAATAGAAAGGCTGGCTGGAGCTGCCGTTCGGGTCGATAAAGCGGACGCTGTATTTCTTCACGAAGTGGGATCGCCGCATTTTCTCAATCAGACCGAGGCGCTCCAGAGGTTGGAAAGTGAAGGGAATGAGGGATTCGCCGATGTGGTAGCGGGGAAATTTCTCGCGCTCCAACACCAGGACACGGTGGCCGTATTCCGCCAGGATCGCCGCGGCACTGGATCCGGCGGGGCCTCCGCCAATCGCGATCACGTCGTAGGTATTGCTCATGCGGGAGTCACGCATGAAATCGGCTATAATGAAAATGCTGAATCGTTCTTGATTCGATGCCCGTTCGTTATCGCGAAGGGGCTGGTCTCGTCAATGGGGGCTGCTTGGATAGGCGACTGTAGCGCGGAATCGCCTCCCGCCAAGGGGCGGAAAATGGGAATGGGGAATGTCCCGAGAGATTCGGGAGGGAATCAGGAAAAACTTGTCTTCCTTTCGCTTCACGCGTTCATCGGACTCCACACTTTCTCAAACCCAAACCGCTCAAAGTGCTTTGCATTCGCCGTCGCGAAATGAGTGACGCCGTGGTATCGGAGCGTGAAGGCGAGACGGGCGTCGATGATGTGGCGGAAGCCGGTCTTCGTCTTGGCAGCCCAATTCCAGAGCGGTTTGGCAACATCGGGCTCGTAGTCGCCGAACTCCCACGCAGGATTGGAGTGGAGGGCGTCGCGGAAGGCGGCGGCTTCTCGGGCGGTCTTGGGTTTCTTGAAGACGGCGGGGTTGCGGAGCTGCATGTAAAGCTCCACCAGCACGAGGCCGCAGAGGAGAAAGCGCTCCTTGCCCACGGCTTCCTCCTCAAAAAACCGGCG
>JAAYAT010000217.1 GCA_012719225.1 Verrucomicrobiaceae bacterium | reverse complement strand
TGTCTTCGATTTCGGCGAGACGGCCGAGGGCCAACTCTACTTCGTGATGGAGTTCATCGACGGCATGGACATCCATCAATACCTCCGTCACCACGGCGGCAGGCTCTCGCCATCGTGGCCCACGCCCTCGACTACGCCCACAGCCACGGCATCGTTCATCGCGACATCAAACCGGCCAACATCCTCCTCAACCGCGAGGGAAGGGTCAAGATCGCCGACTTCGGACTCGCCAAGCGGTTCGGCGACGCCGCCGACCGCTCCGCCCCCACCTTGACCATGACCGATGTCGCCGTAGGCACTCCTGACTACGTCGCTCCCGAGGCGCTCGATTCCGATGCCAAGCCCGATCACCGCGCCGATCTCTACGCCGTCGGAGTGATGCTCTACCAGATGCTCACCGGCAAGGTGCCGCGCGGTCGCTACCAGTCGCCCAGCGAGATCGACTCGGAGATCGATCCCCGGATCGACGAGATCGTGGGCAAAGCGATGGAGTCCAATCCCGACGATCGCTATGCCAACGCTCCCGACATGCGCAGCGACCTCGACCGCCTTTTCAGCGAACCGATGGCCCGGGTCGAAGCCGGGGAGGCCAGCGCTGCGGTGGCCGCCGCCGTACCGGTGACGAATTCGGTGCGGGGAAAGGAGAAAATCTCCGCCGGGTGGATCTATGGAGGCATCGGGCTGGCCGCCGCGCTGGTCGTGGGTGCCGTGGTCTTCGCCTCTCGGAGCGGATCCCCGCCTGCGGCGGTGGATCCACCGACGACCTCGACGCCGACGAAGGAGGTGAAAACAAAAACCGCGTCAGCATCCGACGCAACGCCCTCGTCCGCGCCGCCCGTCGGCGGAGAACCCTCCCGCAGCACGCCGAAGCCACCGGCCCCGGCTTCGACGACAAAGAAAACCGAACCGAAACCGAAGCCAACCGCCGCCGCCCCCAAGCCCGCCCCCGCGCCCGAAGTCGCCTCTCCCGGTACCCCAACTCCGCCGCAGTCACCGCCCCCTGCCACCAGCGCACCCAACCCGGAACCCGAAACAGCGAAGAACTCCCCGCTCCTCGCCATCCCCGGACTCGTCCCTCGCCTCGAAGCCTATCTCGAAGCGCGGCGTTCGCAGACCGGAGCACTCGCCACCCAGTACCATCGCGGTCTCATCGCCCGCTTCAACCAGGCCGCCGACTCCGGTGACCTCGCCCTTTCCAAGGCCTTCCAAGAGGAGAAAGTCCGACTCGACGCCCTTCGGAAATCCCTCGCCGCCCCCGCCGCCGACCCGCTCGCGGTGGTGACAGAAGCTGCAAGCCTCCCCGACTTGCCCAACGACGCCCCGGAGGACCTTACCTCCCTGCGGTCCACCTGGGAGACGGAGCGTCGCAAGATACGCGAGGACCTCGACGGAAAACTGAGCCAATCCCTGCAAGCGCTGGAAGTCGAGTTGACCCGCGCCCGCGACCTGAAGAGCGCCGAAATCGTGCTGGCCTACCGGGAGGGCCTCGACCTGGCAGGGTCCGTCGAGGTCTCTGCCTCCGCGTCCGGCCCGATCACAAAGGTTTCGAGATCAAGGCCCCGTGGCGGTGGACCCGATCCCGAGCTCGCCCGCGCCACCAAGGACTCCCCCTACGAGAACAGCCTCGGGATGAAGTTCGTTCCCGTACCCGGCACCGAGGTGCTCTTCTGTATCCACGAGGTGCGCTACAAGGACTACGAGGAATACGCCAAACGG
>JAAYAT010000216.1 GCA_012719225.1 Verrucomicrobiaceae bacterium | reverse complement strand
TCGAAAAGGTCATGGGCAAGAAGTTCGGGGATCTGGAGAATCCCCTGCTCCTCTCGGTCCGCTCCGGTGCCCGCGACTCCATGCCTGGCATGATGGACACCATTCTCAACCTCGGCATCAACGACGCCGTGGCCGAATCGCTCGCCGAAAAAACCGGCAACCCCACCTTCGCCTGGGACAGCTACCGCCGTTTCCTCCAGATGTTCGGTGAGGTCGTCATGGGGGTCGAGCAACACGCCGACGAACTCCACGATCCCTTCGAAGTCATCCTCGACGCCGGCAAAGCCAAACGCGGGGTCAAGAACGACTCCGACATGAACCTCGACGAGCTCAAGTTCGTCGTCGCCGAGTTCAAAGCTCTCATCAAAGCGCGCACCGGCCGGGACTTCCCCGAGGATCCCATGGAGCAGCTCGTCGGATCGGTCAACGCGGTTTTCAATTCCTGGCAGAACGACCGCGCCAAGGTTTATCGCCAGAAGTACGGCATCCCCGCCGAGTGGGGCACCGCCGTGAACGTGCAGGCCATGGTCTTCGGCAACACCGGCAAGAAATCCGGGACCGGAGTGGCTTTCACCCGCGACCCCGCCACCGGCGAGAACGTCTTTTACGGTGAATACCTCATCGACGCCCAGGGCGAGGATGTCGTCGCCGGCGTGCGCACTCCCAAGCAGGTCCGCGACATGGCCAAAGACCTCCCGAACTCCCACAAGGAGCTCCTCAAGGTCCGCGGCATCCTCGAAAAGCACTTCAAGGACGTCCAGGACATCGAGTTCACCATCGAAGACGGCAAACTCTGGATGCTGCAAACCCGCACCGGCAAACGCACCGGTTTCGCCGCCGTGAACATCGCCCTCGACATGGTCAGGGAAAAGCTCATCACCAAGGAGGAGGCGATCCTCCGCATCCCCGCCGACGACCTCAGCCACCTGCTCGCCCCCATCTTCGATGCGGCCGATGAGAAGAAGGCGACGAAAATGGGTTCGGGCCTCCCGGCCGGTCCCGGAGCTTCCTCCGGTCGGATCTACTTTTCGGCGGAAGACGCCGTCGCCGCGGAAGCGCGCGGGGAAAAAGTCATGCTCGTGCGCATGGCCACCTCGCCGGAAGACCTCCGCGGCATGATCGCCGCCGAAGGCATCCTCACGACCGAAGGCGGGGCCTCCTCCCACGCCGCCCTCGTCGCCCGCCAGATGGGCAAGATCTGCGTCTGCGGTGCCCATGGCATGACGATCGACTACGGCAAAAAGACCCTCTCCGGGAACGGCGTCACCCTCAAGCAGGGGGATTTCCTCTCCCTCAACGGCTTCGTCGGCAACGTCTATGCCGGCGAGATCAAGTCCTCCCCCTCCCAGGTCATCCAAGGCCTCATCGAGGGCAAGGCCTCCGCGAAAAAGTCCGACACCTACAAGAAGTTCGTCGAACTGATGGAGTGGACCGACAAGTACCGCAAACTCGGTGTCCGCACCAACTCCGACACCCCCGAACAGGTTCGCCAGGCGGTCCGCTTCGGCGCGGAAGGCATCGGCCTGACCCGCTCCGAACACATGTTCTTCGAGGGCAACCGCATCGACGCCGTCCGTGAGATGATCCTCGCCGACGACGACAAGGAACGCGCCAAGGCTCTCGCCAAAATCAAGGCGTTTCAAAAGAAGGACTTCATCGGCATCTTCGAAGCCCTCGAGGGCCGTCCCGCCACGATCCGCCTGCTCGATCCCCCGCTCCACGAGTTCATCGGGACGATGACCCCCGCGCAGATGAAGGATCTCTCGGCGAAGATCGGCAAGTCAGCCGCCAAAATCAAAAAGCGCATCGACTCGCTCCACGAAGGAAACCCCATGCTCGGCCACCGCGGGTGTCGCCTCGGCATCAGTTTCCCGGCGGTGACTGCGGCGCAGGTCGAGGCCATCCTCGAAGCGGCCGCCGAAGTGCAGGCCAAAGGCACCAAGGTGCTGCCCGAGATCATGGTCCCCCTCGTCGCCTACGCCCGCGAACTCGAGCTGCAAAAGCAGGTTATCGACGAAGCGGCCGAAGGAGTCCGCAAAAAATACGGCCTCAAGAAGTCCGAGCTGAAATACACCGTCGGCACCATGATCGAGATCCCACGCGCGGCGCTCACCGCCGACGAGGTGGCGGAGCACGCCGAGTTCTTCTCCTTCGGGACCAACGACCTCACCCAGACCGGCCTCGGTCTCAGCCGCGACGATTCGTCCTCTTTCCTCCCGGCCTATCAGGACGCCGAGATCGTCAACACCAACCCCTTCGCCAGCCTCGATCAAGAGGGGGTCGGACAACTGGTGAAAGTCGGAGTGGAGCGCGGTCGCGCCACCAAACGCAAGCTCAAAATCGGGATTTGCGGAGAACACGGCGGCGATCCCGAGTCGGTGAAGTTCTTCCACCGCACCGGACTCGACTACGTCTCCTGCTCGCCCTTCCGCATCCCCGTCGCCCGCCTCGCCGCCGCGCAGGCAACGCTGGAAGCAAAGAAGAAATAACATTCCTTTCCCGGAAGCGTCCCACTTCACGAAAGGCGGTCTCGCAAGAGGCCGCCTTTTTGGGTTCCCGCCCACGGGAGACAAAGCCACGAGCAATCGCCATCGCGCCCCCGGTAGAACGGGTCTCCAGGCCCGTTTCTCGGTCGTGGTCCGCGGCAAGGGATG
>JAAYAT010000215.1 GCA_012719225.1 Verrucomicrobiaceae bacterium | reverse complement strand
GCGACGCCGTCACCGTCTTCGTCCGAGAGAATCGCGATGCGGTCGTTAACCGGCCGACCGGGATGCCATTTCGGATAGTCCTCCCAGGAGGCGACCCAGACCCGGCCCCGCCCGTCGACCTGGATGGCGACGGGATTGACCACCTCCGGGAAACGATTTTCGGAGGCGAAGACATTGACCTCGAGGTCGTCGGGAAAGGTGAAGCGCTCGAGGGCGGCTTCGGCGTCGAGATACTCCACATCGCGGGTGATGTGGGTGCCGACCGTGACGGGCTCGGGCACGTTGCCGTCGTCGATGGCGTGGTCCTGTCCTTTCGCCCGCGCCCACACCCGCACGTCGCGGTTGGCGGTCATGATGTCGAGCATATGCAGCTCGCGGTTGAGGGTGGCGTGGTTGCCGTCCTGAATCGAACGGCTCCCCCAGACGTCGTTGCCGCTGGCCGCGCGGTAGCGACGGTACCAGTGCGTGTTTTTGTCTTGGACGGCTTCGCGCAGCTTCTCCAAGCTCGCCTCGTCGAGGGCGGGAGTGCGCTGGAGCACTTTTTCGGCGAAATGTCGGGCGAGGACGCGGTTGCCCTCGTCACCGAGATGGACTCCGTTAATCGTCAGCGGAGCGTCGGCGGCGGCGTACCAAGCGCGGGAGGCGGCGAAAAGATCGACGTGGGGCACTTTTTTTTCCTTCGCCACCTCGGCGGTGATCCGGGAAATGACTTCGAGACGGCGGTTGTTCTCGCTGCCGTCGGGCAGGAGGGGGTCGTCGAGATCTTCGTGGGCGATGGGGGAAAAGAGAACCACCCGCGGCGCTTTTTCACCGAGGTAGTTGAGCGAGCGGACGTGATCGACCCAGCCGCCCAACTGCTTGCGGTAGTCCTCTGGATTCTCCGCGTAGGATTCGTTGTAGCCGAAAAATCCGAACACCACGCTCGCCTGGACGTTGGCGAGATGGCTGTCGCTGTCGCCGAAACCGTGGTGGGCCCTCGGCCGGTAGTGGACCTGATCGCCGGAGTAGCCGAGGTTGCGCAGCACCAGCTCGTGCTCGGGCAAGGCCGCCTGCAGGTAGGTCTCGAACCAGCCGTCGTGCTGGAGGCGCTCGGCAAGGGCGTTGCCGACGAGGGCGATGCGGTCGCCGGGTTCGAGGGCCACGTCGGCGGCGGCGAGCTTTTGACCCGGAGCAAAAACAAAAACAAAGGCCAGGACGACGGACAGCGCCGGAGCGGTCCGGCGGAGGAGGGTCGGGCAGCGGAGCAATGATGAAGTACAAATGGATATTCCCATGCCGGTAGCGTTCCGGTATGGCCCGCCGGTATTCAACTGAAAAGGTGCGCCATACTGTTTTGCGTTGGTTGACGCGGAAGGGCGGCGCGGCGCATTTCCGCTGCTTCCGCCCGCTTGCGCCCTCCCCTCGCGCCGGTAAATTCCCCTTCCTACCGAACATCCTATGAAACTTCCTTTTTTCCTTCTCGCCGCGACCTGTGTCGGACTCAGCCCGGTCCGGTCCGCCGAACCCATCCCCGACGACCGCCGCATCGCCGGGGTCGCGATCGGCTGCCAGGCCTATACCTTCAACCGCTTCACCGCCTTCGAAACGATCGAGAAAACCGCCGCCGCCGGGGCGAAAGTGATCGAATTCTATCCCGGGCAGAAACTTTCCCCGGCCGAACCCGATCTCAAACTCCACCACACCGCCTCGCCCGAAACTCTCGCCAAGGTCCAGGCCAAGCTCAAGGAACACGACATCATGGCCGTCGCCTACGGTGTCGTCGGGCTGAGCAAAGACGAGGCCGAATGCCGCAAGGTTTTCGAATTCGCCAAGGCGATGGGCATCCGCGTAATCAACACCGAGTCGGTTGACGCGCTCGACACCATCGAAAAACTCGTCAAGGAATACGACATCCAGGTCGGTTTCCACAACCACCCGCAACGGGCGGACAATCCCGACTACAAGGTCTGGGATCCCAATTACATCCTCGAGATCGTCAAAGACCGCGACGCCCGCATCGGCGCCTGCGCCGACACCGGCCACTGGATGCGCTCGGGCCTGAAGCCGATCGACTGTCTCCGCATCCTCAAAGGGCGCATCGTGAGCAGCCACCTCAAGGATCTCAACGCCTACGGCAAAGGCTCCCACGACGTCCCCTACGGCACCGGCGAGGCCGATATGGACGCGATCCTCGACGAACTCGCCGCCCAGGGATTCTCCGGTCCGGCCTCGATCGAGTACGAACACAACTGGGAAAACTCGCTCCCCGAGGTCACCCGATGCGTCGAGTATCTGAAGAAACGCGAGGGCTGATTTTCACCTGACACACCGCTATCCGATGCCGCTCTCACCGACCCATTCGACGCGCCGGGGGATTCGTCTCTCGGCGATTCTCTGCCTCGGCGCCCTCACCTGCCTCGCCGCCACTCTCCACGCCGAAGTGACCCGCTTCGAGATCCTGCAGCGCGACGATTTCGCGGGCGGGAAGGAATTCGGAGAAACCGGTCCCTACGAGCGCATCGCCGGACGGGTCCACTACGAGATCGATCCGGAGGCTCCGGCGAACCGGCACATCGTCGATCTGGCGCTCGCCCCGCGAAACGAGCGCGGGCGGGTGGAATTTTCCGCCGACTTGTACATTCTCGCCCCGAAGCAGTTGGCCAAAGGCAACGGTGCTCTGCTCTACGATGTGAACAACCGGGGCGGATTGACCTCCCTGCGCTATCTCAACTACGCGCCCGGCAACAACCGCCCCATCGACGAAGCCCATGCCGGTGACGGTTTTCTGATGCGCCACGGATTCACCCTCGTCTGGAGCGGCTGGGACGGGGAGTTGCTGCCCTCCCCGAACCGGCTGCGGCTCTACCCTCCCCTCGCCAGCGAGTCCGACCCTCCCGTCACGGGGCTGGTTCGCTGCGAGATCGTCCCCCCCGCCGACACCGTGCGAACG
The DNA here is from genome assembly GCA_012719225.1 of Verrucomicrobiaceae bacterium. Classification (GTDB taxonomy): domain Bacteria; phylum Verrucomicrobiota; class Verrucomicrobiia; order Verrucomicrobiales; family DEV007; genus Arctic95D-9. The sequence goes on along the minus strand of JAAYAT010000215.1, from coordinate 4,158 downwards.
GTGGTCAACTGGGCCAATCACGGCTCCTATCGCCCCACTGCGATCGGCCTGGAAAACGCGACCCTGACCCATCGGCTCCTCCCGGATCATCCGCGGGTCGTCATCCCGCCGGAAAAATGGAACCTCGTCGTCACCGAAGTCGATGAGGAAAATCCGGCGCAGTTGCCGAAAATCGAACTCGACTACCCTGACGGGCTCAAAAAACTACACATCTACGAACTCATCTACGAAGCCCGCGATCCGGTGGTCATGGGCGTCGGTTTCGCCGCAGTGCGCGATCTCGTCTCCGCCCTGCGTCACGGCACCGGAGCGGACAACCCTCTTCACTCCGACGGTCAACCGGGTCTGGCCCGGGCCCACGGATTCGGTGTTTCGCAAAGCGGCCGCTTCCTCCGCGAATTCGTCTACTGGGATTTCAACGCCGACGAAGCGGGACGAAAAGTGTTCGACGGCATCATCCCCCAAGTCTCGGGATCGGGGATGGGGTCGTTCAATCACCGCTTCGCCCAACCGACGCGCCACGCCGGTCAGCACGACCATCACGACTATCCGCCCGACCGCTTTCCCTTCGCCTACGAGACGCAGACCGACCCGCTCTCCGGCCTGACCGAGGGCATCCTGACACGGTCCGAGAAAAGCCACACCGCCCCTCTGGTAATGCACACCCAATCGGCCTCGGAGTACTGGCATCGCAGCGGCTCCCTCGTGCATACCGATCCCCTCGGCGAACGCGACGGGGAGATTCCCGAGAATGTGCGGATTTATTTTTTCGGGGGGACCCAGCACGGTCCCGGCAAGTTCACCACCGACGCGGGCGACGGGCAGACCGCTCCCAGCGCGGCGGACTACAAACCCTTCGCCCGGGCGCTCCTGCTCGCCCTGGATCGTTGGGCGAAGGACGGAACCCCGCCGCCGCCGAGCGTCCATCCGACGATCCGAGACGGCAATCTCGTCTCCTGGACCCAGAACGCAACCGGCTTCCCGGACATCCCGGGGATTCGGTATCCGGGAGTCATTCAGCAGCCCTCCTATCTCGACTTCGGCCCCCGCTGGAAGGAGCAGCGCATCATCGACCGGCAACCGCCCCTCCCCCGCGGCGACTACCGCGTCCTCGTGCCGCGGTCAAATCCTGACGGAAATCCCCTCGGCTGTCTCTCCGCTCCGGAAGTCGCGGTGCCGACGGGTTCGTATCCCGGCTGGCGGTTGCGCCGCACCGATGGCCCGGCCGCCGATCAGCTCTACAGCCTGACAGGATCCTACATTCCCTTTCCCCGCACCAAGGCCGAGCGGGAGGCAAGCGGCGATCCGCGCCGCTCCATCGAGGAACGCTACCCCAGTCTGGAGAACTACCTCGAACAGTTGCAGGCCCGCTGCGAGGCCTACGAAAAGGCCGGTTATTTCCTCCCCGAAGACACCCGGCGCACCCTGGAGATCCAACGCGAACGGGTCGCTCCGCTCTTTGCCAACTGATTATTTCCCGACCGCGCCGATCGGGGAATCCCAAGGCGCCAAGTCCTCCGGTTTGCCGAATCCGGGATCGGCCCCGTTGAGGTAGGTGGGATGGTAGGGACCGACAAAATCGATCCGGGCGTCCGCCGAGATCTTGTCCTCCAGGCCCGCCGCCCAGAAGCAGGCGTTGACCAGCGAACGCCGGTAACCGGGATCGAGGAAGTCGTCGGAGGCCCCGTAGGTGCTGGTGAAGGTGCGTCCGGTGGTGCCGTCCTTGCCTTGGTAGATTCGGGTCCAGGCACCGGGGGCCGGTTTCAGCTCCGCCGCCACCGGGGAATCCTCGCTCATACCGTCGAGCGGTTGGGCCATCGCCAGGATCTCGCAATCATCGGTCGGCTCGGTGTAGTATCCTCCGCAGGCTGCCCACATCCCCTGCACTCCCCGCAAAATCGGATGGTCCGCCGCCGCCGCGACGATGTCGAGACGGGTGCTCTGTTCGTTGTTTTTGCCGTGGTGGCCGTGCCAGGTTTCGCCCAGGACCTGACGTCCGAAACCGCCTTGGTAGTCCGGCCCGGGATACTCGTAGGAATATTGGGCGAAGGGAGCGTCCGCAGGAATTTTGAACGCGTGGGTGGAGGTGCGCAGGGCGACGATGGGACCGGCCCGGTCGAGATAGTCCACGAAGTGCCGCATCTGCTCCTCGGGGAGATGCTGGAAACGGGTGTAGAGGACCAGCAGGTCCGCCGTTTTCAAGACTTCCATCCCGGGAATGTGGGATTCTCCCGGCAGGATGACTCCCGTGTCAGGGTCCACCCCGAAGAGAACGGTGCAACGGAATCCATGATGTTTCGCCAGGATCCGGGCGAGGGCGGGAACCGTTTCCTGGGAGCGGTAGTTGTGGTCGTTGGCGATGAGAACGATGTGTTTGCCCCGGCCCGGTCCGCTCTCCCCTTCGTAGACGAGGGGAGCCGACCAGATGACGGAGTGCTGCATGAGCCAGGCGGTGAAGACAAAGGCGAGGAGTTTTTTCATAGATTCGGGAAGGCAGGGTAAGGAAGCGTTCCGGCGCGGTCAATCCCGTGTTCCGGGAGTTCCGGCAAAGCCCATCCAGCAAAACAGCAAAACAGCTAAAACCAAAACAGCAAAACACTCACCGTGGCAGCACGCGGATGTGCAGATGGGTGAAGACGGGCCAGCCGTGCTCGTTCTCGCGGTCCACCCGCACGAAATAGTCGCCGGGTTCTTCGTAGCGATGCACGACGGAGGCATATCCCTGCGGATCAAGGTTGCCTTTTTCGAGGCTGGATTGCACAAAAACCGCTTCGCTGCCATCGCCGAAGTCGATCCGCTCGCGGCCCTCGGTGGTGCGGAAGGAACGCACCAGGATCGTGACCGGATCGTCGGCCTTCAGGCCCACGGTCGGAGAGAAGGCGGCGTGGACATTCGGCGGGAAGGTATCGGGATCAGCCGGATCGACCACGAGCACCCTGACAAAATCATAGGAGACCGCCCCGGAGGCATCCTCGACCCGGAGAATTTCGCTGTAGCGCCCCGGTTCCGGATACGAGCGCGTAACCTTCGCCCCCTCGGCGGTGGTTCCGTCGCCGAAGGTCCAGCGATACGAGGCGATGGAACCCGAGGCACTCCAGGATTTGGAGCCGTCCAGCACCGTCTCCTCGCCCGCCCGGAGGAGATGGGACGGACGGGCCACCGCGAGGATCGCGGGCTGGTGATCGCGGAGATAGGCTTCCCAGACGAGGGGGTAGACGTCGAGCGACCCCCACTTGCCCGAGGGCATCCGCGTCCAGAGACCGAAGTGGAGATGGCTCCAGCCGCCGCTCGCACCCTCTTTCCCGAGCAGGCCCATGCGCTGCCCCACCCGGACGCGTTTGCCGATGCGAACCTCGGGATCGATGCGGTGGAAATGGCTGTAGCGATAGTAAAATCCCCTATCATCGAGCACATAGACGACGTCGTAGCGCTGCCGCACCGGCGTGTCCTCGTAGCCGGGCAGAGTCTGGTTGGCGGAGGAGACGACGAGCCCGTCGGTGGCGGCGATCACCTCGGTGAGTTTTTCGGCGCCGCCGAAGTCGAGATCGTAGTGGTAGAGATAGCCGGACTTCGCCCCCGCGTCGATGGGCTCGTTCGCCATCGAGGTGGCCGAGGCGAACCAGGCCTGCTTCAGGGGATAGCCGAAAGTCCCCGGTTCGGTCAGGGGCGCATCGGCCGGCCAGAGGCGGAGCCGCACCGCCTTCTCCAGCCCCCAGGGATTGCCGTTGACTCCCGGAAGGTGCCCGCTCGTGATGGGGCAGTCGAGGCGGACTTTCCCGATTGTCTTGGGCAAATGATAGTGGGAGGAAACCAACTCGATCTCCTCCCCGTCTATCGCCACGCGGACGCGCGCCTCGCGCACGGAGCCTCTCACCGAATCGCGGATTTCGTCGAGAGCGAGGATCTTGACCGCAACGACGGTTCCGTCTGCGAGGGTGACCTCACCGCTTTCCCCGATATCGAGATCAACGAGTCGGAATCCGGCGTCGCGGGAGGGCTCGGGGATCTCCGCGACAAGAGGAGACGCGGCGAAGAGGGCGAGAAAAGCAACGGCAACGAGGACGAAAGAACGGGGCGGGAGCGCGGTGGTCATTAGGGAAAAGTCTTCATCTTCCCGTCCCCCACCCGCAAAACCAAGTCCCTTATCGCGTCCCTGGT
>JAAYAT010000214.1 GCA_012719225.1 Verrucomicrobiaceae bacterium | reverse complement strand
GGCCAGCCGAGATAAAAGAGTCCGAGACATTTGTCGCGGGCGTCGTCGAGTCCGAGCCAGGTCCGCATCTCGTCACGATATATGAGGGGCGGGGTGGACCAAAAGGCGGCCATGCCGAGAGCGGAGGCGGTCAGGTGCATGTTGTGCACGGCGCAGGCGACGGCTTCGATCTCTTCGATTTCAGGGATCTTTTCGATTTCCTGCCGCTTCATGGCCACGGCGATCACCACCGGAGCAAGGAGAGGCTGCGTTCCCAGTTTGTCGAATTTGTCCTGACGAAACTCCGCTTCCGGGGTGACGCGTCGGTAGAGGGACTGGCAATAATCCGCGAGACGCTGCCTGCCGTCTCCGGTGAAGATAAAAAAGCGCCAGGGTTCCGTCATGCCGTGGGTGGGGGCCCAGTTGGCGTTTTCGAGGATGCTCGCGAGGTGGAGCGGATCGACCGGCTTTTCCGCCATCCCGGCCGGTTTGATGGTGCGGCGGCGGCGAATCAGGGCGTTGGCGGCGGCAAGCCGCAGGGAGAGGGCGTCGAGGGGTGGAACGGACTCGTCGTTCATGATTTTGGTCGAAAAAAAAGAGGTCAGTTGTGGTCTTTGAGACAGTTTTCGTCCATCGGCACGGGGGCCCCGGTCTCGTCGACGGGGTGGGTGTAGAGGTAGCGCCAGACATCTTCGTGGAGGTAGCTGCCATCGGCATTTTTCCCGGCGGATCGTCCGGGGACGACGGAACCGTGGGCCCTGCGGGCGTCGCCGCCGACGTCGAAACGGGTGATGAGCCGCCGGGTCTTGCCGTAGGGGAAGGCCACCTTGTCGACATCGACGATGGGACCGAACTGGTGCAGACCCATCAGTTCCCAGGAGCGGCAGTAGTGATCCCCGGTCCAGCCACCGTCGAGGACGTGGGAGAAACCGAAGATGCGATTGGCGGGTGTCGCCGAGGGCAGCGACTGCCAGTCCTGATCCTGATCGCGCGGCCCGCAGAGGGCGACGACCCGGGCCACTTTGGTGTGTTTGGCGAATCGGGCCGCCGTGGTGGCGCCGTGCGAGGAGCCCGAGATGATGACATCCTCCCAGCGCAGCCCTGTGCCGTCGGCCGTGAGGAAATGGTCCCACTTGCCCTCGGGATTTTCTTTGGCGAGCCATTTCACAAACTGGTAGCTGCGCTCCATCATGCCGTCGGGCCGGGGAATGTCGACCTCGTCACTGACGTCTTCGCCGGTGGCGGCTTCGAGCCTGACATTGCCCCGAGCCTGCGGATCGAGGGGCTTTTCCCGACAGACCAGGCTGAACCACTTGTTGGCGTAGTGCGGTTGGATCGCGTGGAGTCCGTAGGAGTTGAGGCGGGTGAACAGCTCGTTGTTGTAGCCCATCAGCCAGATCACCAGTTTGCCGCGCGACGGCACCGAGGTGTCGACCGAGGCCTTTTGTTGGTCGGCCGGTTTGCCCTCTTTGGTTACAAACGTGAAATTGATTTCGGGATGTTCCTTGGTCCGTGCATCCAGTTCGCTGGCGCGGGCGGTGAGTTCGTAGCGCTGCGGGGCGGGATCGTCGAATGTCGGAGGGGCGGCCGCGAGGGACGCGGCGGGGAGGAGCAGAGCGAGGGCGGGGAGCACGGTAAGGGGATCGAAAACGGGGATTTTCATGGGATTCCGGGGGGAGAATGAATTTTTATCAGGGTAGGAAGGGGGGAAACTGATCTCACCCTTCAGCGTTTTGTCACGAGGGTGACGCTCTCCGGAGCGAGTTCGATGAGGCGTTTTCTGTAGAGCGAGCCGACCGCTTGTTTGAAGGCTTTTTTGCTCGCCCCGAAGGTCGCGCGGATCTTCTCGGGCGAACTCTGGTCGCCGAGGGCGAGGTGGCCACCCTCGGCGCGGAGCTGTTGCAGGATACGCTCGGAAAGATCCGTCACCCGGCTGTAGCCGACCGGTTCGAGGGAGAGATCCACCTTGTAGTCCTCGCGCACCGCCCGCACGTAGCCGGGGAGTTCGTCGCCGGGAGAGAGCGGGCGATGCACCTCGCTCTCGTGAAGAAGCCCGCGGTGTTTGCGATCAATGATCGCGGCGTATCCGAGCGGGGTCTTTTCGAGCACGAGAAGAGTCACGGGCTGGCCGGTCTCGTAGCGCGGCGGAGTTTTGTCGAGATAGCGGCCCAGTTTGGTGGTGGCGATGATGCGCTGGGTTTTTTCGTCGAGGATGACTTTGACCACGACCCGCTCGCCGCCCCCGACCTTGCAGCGCTGCTCGCCGAAGGGAAGAAGGAGATCTTTGGGAAAGCCCCAATCGAGGAAGGCCCCCATCTGCGGATGCACCTCGAGGACGGTGAGTCCGGCGAAGTCGCCGACCTGGCAGTTCGGTACTTGGCTGGTGGCGACGATGCGATCTTCCGAGTCGCGCGAGACGAAAACGGAGACCTCGTCGCCCTGCTCCACCTCGGCGGGCACCTCGCGCGTCGGCAGCAGGATCTCCCCGAGCGGACCACCGTCGAGATAAAAACCGTGATCCGATTCACGGACGATGAGGAGGCTGTTGATTCTGCCGAGGAGGGCCATGGCACATCATAGCCCCAAGCGGACATTTCTCATCCCGTTTTCCCGGCACCGGGCGAGAGGAGAAACCGTGCCGGGGTCCGCCGGGAGGAATGTTTTTCGCCCCGCGCCCGCCTCAGCCGAACAGGTCCACCAGCGGCTTGCCTTTGTCGGCGACGGTGAAGGGCCGCATCGAGGGCGAGTAGAGCACCTGGTCGAGCGGGAGCCCGAGCGCGTAGCCTATCGTCGCGTTGAAATCCTGCACTTTCACGGGCTTCTCGAGGATCTTCGAGCCGGTCTCATCGGTTTCCCCGTAGACGGTGCCGCCTTTGACCCCGCCGCCGGCGAGAACGCAGGTGAAGGCCTGGGGATGGTGATCGCGGCCCTCGTTGCTGTTGATCTCGGGAGTGCGTCCGAACTCGGTGGCCAGGACCACGAGGGTGTCGTCGAGCAACCCGCGTCGCTCCAGATCGTCGAGCAAGGTGGCCAAGGCACCGTCGAGGAGACCGGCCTGCTCGGGCACGTTGACGAAGTTCGAATTGTGAGTGTCCCACCCGCCGAGGGCGACTTCGACGAAGTTCACCCCGTGCTCAAGGAGGCGACGGGCGAGGAGACAGCCCTGGCCGAACGGATTTTTCCCGTAGCGCACCTTCATCGCATCGCTTTCCCCGCTGATGTCAAAGGCGGCGAGGTCCTCGCTGCGCATCAGTTTGACGGCCTCGTCGTACATGTCGGTGTAGGCGCGCACGTTTTTTTGCGGGTATTTGGCAAGGAAGGGCGCGTCGAGTTTTTCGGCGAGGGAGCGATGAAAGCGGAAACGCTCTTCTGTCATGCCTTGCGCCATGGCGCTGTTGTGCAACCCGCCCTCGGGATCGCGTATCGTCAGGGGCGAGAAACCGCTCTCGAAAAATCCCGCCCCGGGGTGGGAGGATTCGTTGCCGATCATGACACTGCCGGGGAGCGAGGGATTGCCCCGTCCGTTGAATTTCAGCAGCCACGCTCCCATCGCGGGATGGCGGATGGAGCTGCGGAGTTCGTAGCTGGTGTGCATGAAGTAGTTGCCCTGTTTGTGGGCACCCTGGGTCGAGGTCATCGATCGGACCACGGCGAGTTTTTCGGCCTCCTTCGCGAGCAGCGGAAGATTGTCGGTGAGTTTGATGGTATCGACGGGAGTGTCGATCCGCTGGGTCGGACCCATCACGGAGGTGGTTTTCGGGTCGAAGGTATCGAGGTGCGACATGCCGCCGCTCATGTAGAGGTAGACGACCCGCTTCGCCGTGGCGATCTGGCGCAGGTCCGAGGTACCGGCACCGGCGGCGCGGGAGAGATCCGGCAGCGCGGCAATGGCGCTGACCCCGAGGAAAGACTTGGCCGCCCGCGCGACGAAGCCGCGTCGGGAGAGGTCGGATTTTAGATTTTGCGTTTCCATGGCTTCGAACGGGGAGGCGAGGGGGTCGGGTGGGTCGCTCGACCCTCTTTTGTATGGGGTTTAGGGAATTGGAGGATTACTGGATGAAAAGGAACTGGCGGGTATTGAGCAAAGTCCAGACGATGCTGCGGAGGCTCCCGGACTCGGGTTCGGCCTCCCAGGCTTCCCGGAAAATGGCTTTCTCGTCACTCGTCGGCAGACGGCTCAGCAGGGTGAGGTAGACGGTGTCGAGCCGATCAGGGAATGTTTCGCCGCGCATGTCGCGGGAGAGGACGGAATAGCGGTGGGTGATGGCGTTGAGAACGGGGCCGTTGAGGAGGGCGAGCGACTGTGTCACGGAGGCTTCGTCGCTGGCGTTTTCGATGAGTTCGCGATCACTCTGGCCGAACTCGCGCAGGAAATGTCCCGCCGGTGCCGGTGAACGCAGCTCGGAAGCCCGCAGCATCTGTCGGCGGACCTGGCGGTTGAAGCGCCGGTAGCTCCCACGCGCCGCTTGCGAGCGGATGTTCCACGCGGCCATATCTTCTGCGCGACGCGTCAGGGCCTGCTCGCGCAGCGCTTTCCCCTCCTCCGCGAACATCGCGTCGACGAGTTCGTCGATGATCCCGTCGGCACCGTCACCGCCAGCCATTTCCATTCCGCCCCCGGCCATGGCCATTCCTCCACCGGCCATTGTCCTTCCTCCACCGGTCGTCGCCCTTCCTCCACCGGTCGTCGCCCGCGAGGCCATGGCCTCGCCGGAATCACTTTGCGCTTTGGGAAAAACAAAGGCCAGTTCATCGAGAAAGGCGGTGTCTCCCTCCGTCGGAGAGTCTCCCGACCCGGAGCGATCCCCCGGAGCGGCGGAGATCCGTGCGAGTTTGTGGCCCAGTCCGTCTCGGTAGACGGTTTCCTCGATGTGGCGGCCGAGTTTCCGGCGGATCTGTCTCGCCTCGGCGGTGGCTTCGCGAACGAGGCGAGGGTCGCCCTCCTCGCGGGCCTGGACCACCTTGGCCCTGGCGGCGTCGATCTCGACAGAGAGCTGGTCCTGGACTTTGACCACTTTCTGGAGATTTTTGAGAAATTGCCCCGGTCTCTGGTCGTAGACGGCTTCGCCGATCAGCCGCACCCGGGCGACGCGTTTGCGGGCGGTGAGTTCGCGGAGGGCCTCGGGCGCGTCGGGGTCGGGCACGGTCATGGCGACGAGCGAGTCCCAGATTTGTTCGGCGCTCATGCGGCGGAGGAGAGGGCCGGGAAAATAATAGGGCGCCCCCGGGACGGGTTCTTCGAGGGAGGCCTCGCGCTGGTAGGCATCGGTCCGATAGAGGATGCGCAGGAAGGCGCGGATGTCGTAGTCGAGCGCGATCATCAGCTCCTCGAGATGGTCCATCAGGGCCGCGTTGGTCGCCACGGTGTTGTCCTTGATGTCATCGACGGGTTCGATCAGGCCGAGCCCGAAAGCCCGTTTCCAGAGCCGGTTGACGATCACCTTGGTGAAACGGGGATTCTCCGGGGCGGTGAGCCATTCGCCGAAGGCGATCGCGGGATAGTCGTCCGCGCTGAAATCGGCTTCCTTTCCGAAAAGGGTCGAGGGCTCCACCACGGAACGGGGTGCGGCGTCGTCATACTGATAGTCGGTGGGCAGGCGCAGGGGACGGGTGGATTCGTGGACCGTGGTGAAGCGGAGCGGGAAAAGCACATCCACGGCCGCTTTTCTCAGTCGTGCGGCCTGCGCTGCGGGCACTTTTTCCCCTCTCCGTCTCTCCACCACCGCGAGGGATCGCCGCGGCAGGGGATGGGAGTTGACCCCGGCCAGTCCGAAGGTGAAGGCGGCGAAACGGTAGTAGTCCTGCTGCGTCATCGCATCGAAGGGATGATTGTGGCACTGGGCGCAGACGATCTGGGTGCCGAGGAAGAGCTGCGAGGTCATCGCGAAATTGTCCAGCGGCATACCGAAGTCGCGAAGGGTGTAGCCGATCGCGGGATTCTTCCAGACCTTGCCCACGGCGGTGACGAGTTCGTAGACAAATTCGTCGTACGGTTTGTTCTCGCGAATCGCGGACTTGATCCACTGCTCGTAGGCGAGGCCCGCCGTGATACTTTGTCCGCCCCCCGTGAGATTGGTGCGGACGCGGAGGAGATCGGCGAAATAATTGTAGAGGTGGGATTGGTAGCCCTCGGACCCGATGAGACGGTCGATCAGCGCCGCCCGTTTCGCGGGATCGGTCGATTCGAGGAAGGCCGTGGTTTCCTCCCGCGTCGGGATGCGACCGATCAGATCGAGGTGGATGCGGCGGACAAACACTTCGTCCGTGATGACCGGATTGGGCGTCACCTGGTTCTCCTCGAACGATTCCCGGAGCAAGCGATCTATTGTCGCGACCGCATCGGCCGTCTCCACGGGATTTCCAGAGGCGGATCGCACCGTCGCAACGGAAGCGATGAGACAGAGCGCCAGCGCGGCACCGCGAATGGGGATTTTCATAGCAAAGAGATTGACTGAGGAAACCCCGCAATCATGCTCTGGTTTCGGAAAAAAGATCCGCCCGGTCCCGCCGGGAAATCACGAAAACCCGGGAAGCTCCCGGGAGTCAGCGCTTCAATTCGGCGAAAATGAGGCGGCCCGCGCTGGTCTGCACCGCCCCCGCGACCACGACGTGCCGGGTCGTCCCGATGTGGCGTTTGCCGTGATTCACGACGATCATGGTTCCGTCGGGCAGGTAGCCGACGGCCTGGTGCTCGTCTTTTCCCTCTTTGACCAGTTCGAGATCGATTTCGTCGCCGGGCGAGACGATGGGGCGCAGGGCGAGGGCCAGCTCATTGAGATTGAGAACGTTGAGCCCCTTGAGCCGCGCCACCTTGCCGAGATTGCCGTCGTTGGTGAGAATGCGGGCACCCATGAGATCGGCGAGCTGGACCATTTTTGCCTCGGACGAGAGGCCGCTCTCGAAACTCTCCTCGCGGATCTCCACCTCGATGTTCTCCGCTTTCATCGCGTTGAGGGAATCGAGGCCGCGTTTTCCCCGGCTGCGTTTGACCTCATCGGCGGACTCGGCCATTTTCTGCAATTCGTCGAGGACGAAGCGCGGCACCACCAGCGAACCGCCGAGGAAACCGGCCGCGCAGATGCCGGGGATGCGTCCGTCGATGACGATGTTGGTGTCGAGCAAAGTCGGGAGATCCTGGAGCGCGTCCTGACGAAACCGCACATAGGGAATCAGGAGCGAGAACTCCTCCCGCTTGCTCCGGATCGCCAGCATCACCCCGATGAATCCGAAGGCGAGGAAGATGGCGAGGTGGAAAATGCTGCCCGCGAGCTGGAACTGTTCCACCCAGCCGGACTGGAAAAAATCGACCCGCGTCACCAGCCAGGCGCAGAGCAATCCGATGAGCAGTCCGAAAGTGCCATGGGAAAAAGAGCGGATCGTGATATGCCGCAGCATGATGTCCACGACGATGACAATGGAGGCGAAGCCCAGTCCCATGATCGCCCCGAACCACCACAGGCCGACCGATTCCCCCATCGCAACCGAAGCGCCGATGAATCCCGCGAAGAGCAGGAAAAACATGCGGATGACGTTGAGGAGGGCGGCGGTACTCATCGGGAAGGCGGTGTCTCCGCGTTAGTATACTCCCGATGAGAGGTTTTGCGACGACCGGTTTTCCTCCATGCTCCGCGCCGCCATCCATTTGCCGCGCCGGAGAAAGTCGGCCAGAGGAAGTCCGGCGGCTTCGGCGTGGCGGGTGACCGACTCCGCCTGGGAGGCGAGAAAACCGGAGACGATCACCCCGCCACCCGCCGCGAGACGGGCGGGAAACAGGGGAAAGAGTTCCGCCAACAGATCGTGGAAGAGGTTCGCGGCGATGAGATCGTAGGCGGGGCCGCCCCGGTCCGCCATCAGGGCGACGGCATCGCCCTCGACGAATTCGATCTTTTCAGCGACGCCGTGCCGGACTGCGTTGTCCCTGGCGCAGCCCAGCGCCATGGGATCATTCTCCACCGCCACGACCCGCTCCGCCCCGAGAGCCGCCGCCGCGATCGCCAGAATCCCGCTGCCGCAGCCCAGGTCGATCATCCTCCAGGGAGCGCCCGCCCGCCGCGCCGCGAAATCCGCGAGAAAACGCAGACACCCCGCCGTGGTCGGATGTTCCCCGGTTCCAAAGGCGAGCTGGGGCGGAAAACCGAGGACGATGCGGCCGGGATGTTCGCACCGCAATCGTTCGAGTGCTTCCTCCTCCACCGCGTCGGTCACGATCAGGGAATCGCGCACCCGGATGGGTTTGCCTCCCCCCGAGAGCGGCTTCGGCTGCCACTGCTCGGGCAGGACCGCTTTCACCGCGCCACCGTAGCGGACGCGGAGATCTTCCGCCGCCGCACGCGTGGTCGCATAGCTGCTGAGACGCCAGCGCTTGCGCCGCACCGGTTTGTCGAGGACATAGGAAACCTCGTCGAGGAGGAGACGGGTTTCCCACTCATCGAGAGTGTCGCCGCCGACAAATTTGAACCAGCAGTAAATCGTTTCCAAGGAAGGAATCTCCGCGAAACATGAAAGAGAAACTGGAGCGGGTGATGAGATTCGAACTCACGACATCAACCTTGGCAAGGTTGCGCTCTACCCCTGAGCTACACCCGCATATGCCGCCCGGAGGCAGCGCGGACGGCAATTTGGAGGGAAATGACACTTTTTCAAGGCGAATTTTTGAAATTCGATTGGCGGGCGGTGGGATGGCGGGCTAACGATCCCGTATCATTCTGACATGAAGAAATTCGGGAACAAACTCGACGAAATCCTCGCCGACAAAGCACGGGAGGTGGAGCGTCTCCTCCCGGTGCGGGAGAAACTGCGGTTCGCCGCCCAGGCGCGGGAGGATTTCCGCTCTTTTGAGACAGCTTTGGGCGGGGCTCTGCGCGATCAGGCCGAGAACGAAGGCTACGGCACCGCCGAACTCGCCATCATCGCCGAAGTCAAAAAGGCCTCGCCCTCGGCCGGCACCATCGCCGCCGACTTTTCCCCCGTCGCCATCGCACAGGCCTATGCCGAGGCCGGGGCCGACGCCCTCTCCGTCCTCACCGACGAGAAATATTTCCAGGGCCACCTTTCCTACCTTTCCCAGATCCGCGAGGTCGTCGATCTGCCCATCCTGAGAAAAGATTTCATCATCCACGAGGTTCAGATCTTCGAAGCCATCGTCGCGGGAGCCGACGCCATCCTCCTCATCGTCGGCGCGCTGGAGCAGGAGCAACTCCACCACCTCCTCGAAGTGGCGACAAACTACCAACTCGATGTCCTCGTCGAGGTCCACGATCTCGAGGAAATGGAGCGCGCCCTCGAGACCGATGCGCGCATCATCGGGATCAACAACCGCAATCTGCGGACCTTCGAAGTCGATCTCACCACCACCGAACGCCTCAGCGAGGAGCCCGGTCCCGATCACATCCTCGTCAGCGAGAGCGGCATTTACACCGGAGAGGACACCCGCCGGATCCAATCGTGGGGAGCCGACGCCATCCTCGTGGGCGAAGCCCTCATGCGATCCCCCGACAAGACCGCGAAAATGGCGGAACTCAAAGGAATCCCCGAACCGGCCTGACCCGACCGCCCATGGAATTCGACCAGGTGTGTCTTCACATCTGCTGAATTTTCTTACCCGATTAAGGTAGGAACGCCGATTGCTCGGCCCCCCCCCTCGCAGATCCCGGCATGCGATTTTCCCGCACCGGGCTCCTCAGATTCACGCGCAAGCTTCCGGATTCTCATTGTTTCGGATTCGATCTCCCCTTTTCTAAAATCGGGAAATCAACTTCCGGCACAAACGAAGGGCAAATCCTCAGAGAAATGCCTCCGCCCACTCCTCTTCCCGGAACCCGACGAGTCCGCGCGTCCCGTCGAGGAGAAAAGGCCGCTTGATGAGATTCCCGTTGCCGGCGAGCAGGGCTATGGCCTCGTCTTCCGAGAGGCTCGGGAGTTTGTCTTTCATTCCCAAAGCCCGGTAGTCCTGCCCCGATGTGTTGCAGAGACGTTTGAGTTCGCCGCCGTGGATGGCGAGCATCTCCCTCAACTCGGCGGGCGAGGGCGGGGTCTCGCGAATGGGGATCTCCTCGAAGTCGAACCCCTTGTCGCGCAGCCATTTCGTGGCTTTGCGACAGGTGTCGCATTTGGCGTAGGTGTAGAGTTTCATCGTGAAAAATCGTGGCACAAAAAAGGGGCGACCCGGGCCACCCCTTTTCCCGGACGATCCGCCCGATTCCCGGATCAGAGATCGGCGGGACCGGTCACTCCGCCGGTGAACTTTTTGTCTTCCGCCTCGTGGCCGGTGAGGACCTGGGCTTTGTAGCCGCCCCTCGCCTTGAAGAAGAAGAACAGGATCAGGTAACAAACGAGGAGGAAGGCGGGGAAAAGCGCCATCGTGCCGAGGGCGCGGAACTGGGCCGACTGGTTCGCCGAAGCCACCGCCTCGACTTCCACCGGTGCGGTGAGCGCGGCGGCTTTCTCCGGGTCGATCGCCTGATAGGCACCGAGGACGTAGTGCTTCTCTCCGGCGATTTTCTCGACCAGGGCGGACTGGGGTCCGGCGGCGAGTTCGGCCGTGGCCGCCTTTTCCTGGATCACTCCGATGAACGGCGAGCCGATAATGCCGACGGCGATCATGCCGATCCCCGAGATCGCGTTGAGAGTAAGTGCGCCGCCTTTGGGACACTGCTCGGCGGTGACCCCGAGCATGGTGGGCCAAAAGAAGGTTTTGCCGAAGGCGTAGAGCGTCGCTGCGGCGAAGATCACCGCCATGCCGGAATTCCCGGTTTTGGAAAGGGCGAAGAGGCCGACGACGGCCAGGACGGCGCTGATAATGAGCAGACCGATGGGCGAGAGCTTGTGCACGATGGGTCCGGCAAAAAAGCGGAGGACCATCATGATGACCGAGGTGTAGATCAACACCCATGCGGCGTTGTATCCGGCCTCTCTCATGGGGTGCTCCATCAGGCCGGTGATCCACGAGTCGGTCCCGATCTCGGTGATGGCCAGCGGCATCATGATGATAATGAGGAAGGCGAGGAGACCGCGTCCGAGACTGCGCGTATAGAGTCCGAAGGTCACCACGACGATCCCGGTGAGAACCCAGACGAGCCACGAAGGCCAGGAAAACACCTCGGCGAGCTGGGCGAAAATGAGGCCGAATCCCACGAGCGCGCCGAAGGCACCGAACTCGGCGAGCATTTCCCGGTAGGAAACGCCCGCGGCTTCCCGCTCGTTGACGGGGAAATTCGCTTTCAACAGCATGACGAGGTAGATCACCGCCGGAGCCGCGATGATCCCGAGGACGATCCGCCAGTCGCCCGTCGCGGCGACATCGGCGAGGGCGATGGTGATGAGCCCGCCCAAGGCCAGACCGCCCGGCCAGCCCGCGTGCAGGATGTTGAGCCATTTGGTTTTGTCGCGGTTGAACATCGTCGCCACCACCGGATTGATGAAGGCCTCCACGGTGCCGTTGCCGAGGGCGAGAATGAAGGAACCCCAGTAGAGATAGTTGTATCCCTTCGCCTGGGCGGCGGCGAGTTCGGTGCCTACGAGTCCCTGGATGGCACCGTAGGCGAGACAGGCCAGCCCGATGTAAAGAGCGTAACAGACGAAGGAAAAGATCATCGCGACGCGATACCCGATCTTGTCGATGATGAGGCTGAAGAGGATAATGGACATGCCGAAGGGCCAAATCCCGGCGCCCTTGAGCACCCCGATGGTTCCCTTGTCCAGATTGAAGTCCGTTCCGAAACGCACGTCGCAGAGATACATCCTCGAAAAGAAGGCGAAAGCCGTCGTGATCAGGGCGATGAAACAGCCCCAGAAAAGGGCCATCGAGGGTTTTTGTTCACTCATGATTTTTCGTTTTGTCGAGACACACCACCCGCACGATGGGAAGGAACCCACGAGATAGCGATGGCTTCTTATCAAACCGGAAGCAATCCACAAGCATAAATCGCGACAAAATCGCGCCAATCCTGACAAGAGGGTATCGCAACGATGCCGGAAGATACCGGACCTTGCGCCCGTCCTCACCAGTGGGCGATATTATCAAAAATATTGAAACTTGCATTTTTGAGGTTTTAATTTGATAATTTTTTCAGTTGCTGAAAATAATAAAATGTGCGACGGTAGCCGCCACCGCTTTATGGATCCGACAACGGCCAATCCTTTTCTCGAAGACGTCTTTGTCGATCACCCCGCCAATCTCCCCGGGGTGGGGCGCATCCATCACCAGGTGTTCTCCCGGGTACTCGATTCCCTGGAGTCTCTCCTGAGTGATTCCGCATCCCACCACACTTCGGGGGTGGGACGGATCTTCCTCATTACCGCGCCGGAGGCGGGGTATGGCAAATCGCATCTCGTCGCCCGGCTCCGCGATCATCTCGGAGCCATCGCCACCACGGTGGTTCTGCCCTTCGACCGCTCCCGTCCGGTGACCTGGCCGGTCGTTCTCTCGTCGGTCCTGCGCCAGTTCTCGGGTTCCGACCGCTCGCGTCCGCATTCCGTCCCGCTGATCGACGAGGTCTCGCGCTTTTTCCTCTCGCGCCTCGTCCTCGGTGCCCTCGCCAACGGAACCGTGAAGGAACGAGAGTGCCCCGAGGCCGCCGCCCGGATGCGCTCCGATTTCGCCTCACTTTTCGCTCGGGATTCCCCTTCCAAAATCCTCAACTGGGTCGACAAGCGATCCCACGACCTCGTCCGCCTCGTCGACCCGGACTTTTCCCGCAAGCTCGGGATGGGCCGGTCCGAGCTGGGATTCTGGACTCATGTTTTCGTCGATTTCAATCTGCGGGAGGAAAACGCGCTCGACCGGCTCCGCGGTCTTTCCAACGGTGAGGCCCGCGAACGCCTTCTCCAACTGCTGCGCCTCACCACCGATTATCGTCCTGTCATGATCGTGGCCGACGGTCTCGATGGGTTTTTCGCCTCGGAAAGCGCGGGCATGGATATTGCCGATATCGTCAACGGGGTCCGCGAGAATGTCTCCCGCTCGGTCACACTCGTCTGTCTCAATGAGGATGTCTGGCACTCGCTCTTTGAAACGCGTCTCCCCTCGGCCTGGCGGGACCGCCTGACCACCGAGACCGCCCGTCTGAACGCCCTCCCCCCCGAACTCGCCGCCGATCTGGTGAGGATCCGGCTGCGCCGCACCGCTCTCTCGGAGTCCGCCGCGAATCGTTTCATCCAACGCCTCGGCGACGACCATCTCTGGGACGATGCCGGAACAAGCCTCTCCCCTCGCGGCGTCCTGCGCCAGGCCGGGGCACTCTGGTCGACGGAAGCCGCCAACTATTTGCGGGAGCCCGTCGCGGTCGAGGAAAAAACGGTAACCCCGCCCGTGAGCATCGACGAACCGCTCGGACTTCCCGCGGATGAGATCGAAAGTTTCGCCAGCCTGCAGGAGGAGCGCCCCCACATCGCGGCGGCGGATCCCCTGCCCCCGACGCCGCCTCCCTGCCGACAAGATCCCGAGCGCAGTGCCGCCTCTCCCGTCCCCCCCGCATCTCCCGCGGCGGCCCGGGAACCGGTTCCGGAGACTCCATTCCCGGACATTTCTCCGCGTATCCGGGAGAGCGACCTGGCCGGGATTGACTCCATCATCAAAGACATACGCGGCTCGGGAAAGACCGTCATGAGCGAATCTCCCGGCACGCCCTCGAGCGAATCGCCACCTCTTTCCCCCGTCTCCGCTCCCCAGCCCCAACCCGCCCAACCCCAACCCGCCGCCGCAACGCGTCCGACTCGGGAAGCCGCCGGAACGACCGCTTCCCCCGTCTCGCCTCCTCTCCGCCCGGATACGCGGGAGCCGGTCACGCCTACTTTCGGGTTCCCCGCCCCTTTCATCGACTCCGACGCGCCGACGGACACCCCTCCCGCTCCGGCCCGCCGGACCCGTCCCCTCACCCGGGCCACGCTCGAACAAATCCTGACTCAGCGCGAAAAAGAGTTCCTCTCCGGCCCCGCCCTGACGCTGAATCTGGAACGGCTCGAAGGCTTCATCCGCACGGTGGGTCGCCAACACGCCGCCCTCGGGCAGCAGGAGGAGCGCTACCCCAGCAGTCGCAGTTGCTGCCTGCGCTGGAATGTGCGGGGCCAATCCGTCCTCACGGGCTTCGAATCGCCCCGCAATTCCTATTTCTGGAACCACTTGCTCCAGCAATCTCTCGCCTCCAACCGGCAGGAAAAAATCGCGGCCTTCTCGCATCATTCCGAACCCTTCGACCCCGCGCTTTTCTCCCGCTTCGGATTCAGCCCCGCCGTGATTCGCGCACACATCGACATCATCGAAATGAACGACCGCGAACTCGCCATGCTCTACGCCGCCGACCTCACCCTGCGTGAATTCGCCGCCACGACCGAGACGGAAAAGGCGACCCAACTGATCACCCTCCATCTCGATCCTCTCTGGCGGCGCATGATTCAACCCCTGTGAGGATTTCAAAAAAATCCCGGTCGGGCACGACACTAACATCGCTTTTATGTTTGCGATGCATCCCCCTTGGTTCTATAGAGAAAACCATGATCCCGACGCGGTTTCGTCTCCACAGCTTTGGAACCTGCTTTGCCTTGATCCTCTTTCTGGCGGGTTGCGAAAAACCGGGCGAGCGACAAGTCGACGGAACCACACCGCAGAAAGGCCAGACCTATCCGATCCAGCGGACCGTGTCCAACAACACCGGCCGCACCCTGAGGGCGACCATCCTCGGGCGCACCGCCACCTCGATCACCGTCCTGCGGGACAGTGACGGCGCTCGCTTCGTCATTCCCAACACCCGGCTCTCGGCGGCGGACCAAGCCTTCGTCAGCCAACTCCCCCTCCAGTCCGCGCCACCCGCTTCCCCCCATCCGTCCTCCCCTTCGCCTTCCCCCAATTCCGAACCCGGCGTCCTGAGTTTCCGGCGCAGTGCCATGGAGGAACTCAACGACCAGATTCAAAAAAACGAGGCCCTCCTCTACCAAATGGATCCCGGGACGATCAAGGCGCGGTCCCTCCGGAGCGAAACCAACCGCTTGATGGACGAACGCGCCGAGCTGGCGCAAGAGATCGCCGAACTCGAGTCGAAGTGACGAACGGATCGTCGGCAAGGGCTTCACGGGAGGCTCTCCCTGTCATCCCTCCCACCCGGGCGAAATTCAGAACAGGCCTCGGTTTTTTCCGGAATATTTGTCATCGGACGCGTTCCCCTTCGTCTCCAGAGAGAGCGGGCGATTCCGTCCGGCGGGTGCCCGGCAAGGTGGTCCGCCCGCACCGGGTGAGCTCGATCCAGCAAAATCAAGCCTTCCGGCCACACTAACAAACATTTATCCAGAGGCGCCCGACGCCCCGTTCTCCGCAAAAACCAAAATAGGGAGACTGAGAAAATTCACAATCGCTTGTTGAAATTATTTAAGTTATCCTAAATACTAGGACTTGTCTGACCGTTCCCCATTATGGCCGCCGATTACAATGAAGAGCACATCCGCTCGCTCCAGCCCCGCGAACATATCCGCTTGAGGCCCGGGATGTACATTGGCAAGCTGGGCGACGGCACCTCGTCCGACGACGGCATCTATATCCTCCTCAAGGAGGTGATCGACAATGCCATCGACGAATTCGTCATGGGCAAGGGCCGACAGATCGACATTGAGATCGAGGAAAATTTTGTCCGGGTGCGCGATTTTGGTCGGGGCATTCCCCTGGGCAAGTTGAAGGACTGCGCCTCCGTTATCAATACCGGAGCGAAATACGACAGCGAGGCCTTCAAAAAATCGGTCGGCCTGAACGGAGTGGGCATCAAGGCGGTCAACTTCCTCTCCGGTTTTTTCGAGATCCAGGCATTCCGCGAACGGCGGACCATGGCGATCGAGTTCGCGCAAGGACTTGTCACCGCCGAGATGAAAAAACCGGACGCGACAACCGAAGCCAACGGCACCCTCGTCGCCTTCGAACCCGACGCCGCCATTTTCGGCAAGTACGCTTGGGACTTGGAGCACGTCGAGACGATGCTCCGCAACTACGCCTACCTCAACACCGGCCTCACCCTCACGCTCAACGGAAAGAAATTCAAATCCAAGAACGGACTCCTCGACTTGCTTGAGGAAAATCTCACCGGCGGGGAAGCGCCGCTCTATCCCATCATCCACCTCTGCGACGCCGACATTGAGGTGGCCTTCACCCACAGCGAACAGAGCGGGGAGGAGTACTACAGTTTCGTCAACGGACAGCACACCACGATGGGCGGTTCCCATCTCAACGCCTTCCGCGAGGCCATCGTCAACACCGTCCGCAACTACTACAAAAAGCAGTACGAGCCCTCCGACATCCGCTCGGGCATCGTCGCGGCGATCAGTGTGAAGGTCGAGGATCCCGTCTTCGAATCCCAAACCAAAACGAAACTCGGTTCCACCCACATGGCCCCCGGCGGGGAAACCGTGCGGACCTTTGTCGGGAACTTCCTCGGGCTGCACCTCGACAACCACCTCCACCGCGCCAAGGGCATCGCGGAGGCCATGATCGAAAAAATCCAGCGCTCCGAGCACGAGCGGAAGGAACTCAAGGGGATCAAAAAACTCGCCAAAGAACGCGCCCGGCAATCCAAGGTACACAACAAGAAGCTCCGCGATTGCCGTGCCCATTTTGATTCCAATCACAAGCTCGCCGCCCAATCGACCCTCTTCATCACCGAGGGGGATTCCGCGAGCGGCTCGATCACCAAGTCGCGCGACGTCGATACCCAGGCGGTCTTCTCGCTCCGCGGCAAGCCGCTCAACTCCTACGGGATGACCCGCAAGATCGTTTACCAGAACGAGGAGTTCAACCTGCTCCAAGCCGCTCTCGGCATCGAGGATACCCTCGACGGCCTGCGCTACAACAAGGTCGTCCTCGCGACAGACGCGGATGTCGACGGGATGCACATCCGCCTGCTCACCCTGACATTTTTCCTTCAATTTTTCCCCGACCTGATACGCGACGGCCACCTCTACATACTCGAGACCCCCCTCTTCCGGGTGCGGAACAAACAAGAGACCCGCTACTGCTACACCGAGGAGGAGCGGCTCGCCGCCCTCGACGAGGTGAAACATCCCGAGATCACCCGATTCAAGGGATTGGGGGAAATTTCGCCCGATGAGTTCAAACACTTCATCGGAGAAAACATGCGCCTCGCGCCCGTCGAGATGCCGCCGCGGCCGAAGACGATCCAGGATCTCCTCGCCTTTTACATGGGCAAAAACACTCCGCAGCGCCAGGAGTTCATCATCAAGAATCTGAAGATCGAATCCGACATCATCGAAGAAGAGGAAGTGACCCGCGCCGAGGTCGGGCAGGCCGCGGTCGCCGCGTGACTTCTTCCGGACAACCGGACCACCGGACAACGAATGGACGAGACCGCCTCACCGCTGAAGGGAATGTATTCCGAATGGTTTTTGGAATACGCCAGCTATGTCATCCTTGAGCGTGCCGTCCCGCACATCAACGATGGCCTGAAACCCGTGCAGCGGCGCATCCTCCATTCGCTGAAGGAAAAAGACGACGGTCGTTTCAACAAGGTGGCCAACATTATCGGCCACACCATGCAGTATCATCCCCACGGGGATCAGTCTATCGGCGACGCCCTCGTCAACATGGGGCAGAAGGAACTCGTCGTCGAGACCCAGGGGAACTGGGGCAATATCCTCACCGGGGATTCCGCCGCCGCCCCGCGTTATATCGAGACGCGGCTCTCGAAATTCTCCAACGAGATCCTCTTCAATCCCAAGACCACCACCTGGGCGGCCAGCTACGACGGACGCAACAAAGAGCCCGTGACTCTCCCGGCGAAGTTCCCCCTCGTCCTCGCACACGGGGCCGAGGGCATCGCCGTCGGCCTCGCCTGCAAAATCCTCCCTCACAATTTCAACGAACTCATCGACGCCTGCATCGCCGTGCTTCGGAAAGAGCCTTTTGAACTTTTCCCCGATTTCCCCCAAGGCGGCATCGCCGATGTCACCGACTACAACGACGGACTCCGTGGCGGCCGCATCAAGGTGCGCGCCCGCATTGAAAAAGTGAAGGCCCGCGAGCTGGTCATCCGCGAAATCCCTTTCGGTACCACCGCCTCGAGCCTGGTCGATTCCATCCTCAAGGCGATCGAACAGGGCAAGGTGCGCATCGCCAAAATCGAGGACTGCACCGCCGAGAACGTCGAGATCCGCGTCCTCCTTCCCGCCGGGATCGACGGCGACCAGACCCTCCAGGCGCTCTACGCCTTCACCGATTGCGAGGTCAGCATCTCGCCCAATGCCTGCGTCATTCAGGACAACAAACCCCGTTTCCTCGGCGTCTCCGAGATCCTCCGGCACAGTGCCAGGCAGACCCGCGAACTGATCGGGCGGGAACTGGAGATCAAGCTGGGCGAACTGGAGGAAAAATGGCATTTCTCCAGCCTGGAAAAAATCTTCATTGAGAAACGCATCTACCGCCGCATCGAGGAATGCGAAACCTGGGAGGCGGTCCTCTCGGAAATCTGGGAGGGGCTCCGTCCCTACCTCGGCCTTTTCCACCGCGAAGTCGTCGAGGAGGACATCGTGCGCCTCACCGAGATCCGGATCAAACGCATCTCGAAATTCGATTCCTTCAAAGCCGACGAGTTCATCCGCGGACTGGAGGACCAGATCGCCGCGACCCGCCGCCACCTGAAGCGCCTCACCGCCTACACCATCAAATGGTACGAGGGCATCCGGGAGCGCTACGGGAAAACTCGGGCTCGCCGGACCGAGCTGAGCACCTTCGACCGCGTCGACGCCCGCCAGGTGGTGGTCGCCAACGACACTCTCTACGTGAACCGCAAAGAGGGTTTCGCCGGCTACGGGATGAAGCGCGACGAGTCCGTCTGCAAATGCTCCCGCATGGATGACATCATCGCGTTTTCACGCGACGGGACCATGCGTGTCGTCAAGGTCGCCGAGAAGGTCTTTATCGGGAAGGACAACATGCACGTCGCGATCTTCCATCGGGACGAGCCGAAGATTTACAATATGATCTACCGCGACGGTCGCGGTGGTCGTGCCATGGTGAAGCGTTTTCAGGTCGCCGGGGTCACCCGCGAGAAGCTGTATGACCTCACCAGCGGGAATGCCGGGACCCGCGTCCTCTGGTTGAGTGAACACGACACCGAAGAGGACGCCAACATCATTGTGAGGGTCCACCTGAAGTCCGATTTGAAATTAAGGAATTTTCAGATCGACTTTCGATTCGCGGATCTCGATATTAAGGGGCGTGGCGTCAAGGGTAACATCCTGACAAAGCATCCTGTCGACCGGGTTTCACGAATCGCCAAGGCCGAACAGGACGAAATCGAGGAGAAAAAATTACAATCCATTTCCCCATCTGGTCCGCCAAAAAAGTCTGAGCCGCCGATCACGGCGGCGGCAAAAAACATAGGCACCCAACGAAGAGTTCCCGCCGCAAAAGCACCCACCACAAAACCACCACCGAAAAAGAAACCTATGAAAAAGGCTCCCGCCAAAAAAGCCCCTGCGAAGAAGGCCGCTGCGAAGAAGGCTCCTGCGAAGAAGGCTCCTGCGAAGAAGGCTCCTGCGAAGAAGGCTCCTGCGAAGAAGGCTCCTGCGAAGAAGGC
>JAAYAT010000213.1 GCA_012719225.1 Verrucomicrobiaceae bacterium | reverse complement strand
GCGCCTCGCCGACATCGCCACGATGGATTTCCACCGCGCCGTCCCGGCGATAGAGGAAGGCCAACGCGCCGCGGAGCGGATGCTGCCGGTGATCCGGGAACTCTGCTGCCGGTGATGTCACTCCTTTCTTGACCCGAGCCCCCATCACCCCCTTCTTTGTCCCATGCACCGCCCGTTTTTTGCCCTCGCCTTGTTCTTTTGCTGCGGCCTTGCCGCCGTGCCGGCCGTTTCCGAAGAATCCGCCTCGCGCTGGTGGGCGCCCGCCGTCGGAGCGGAGGTGAACGGCCCCAAGGTGCTCGGGTTCTGGCGCTTCGACTCCGAGGCCGAGGTGGGTGCGGACGCTTCTTCCAAGGGCGCGACGGGTCGGCTGGCGGGGGCGAAATGGCATCCCGAGGGGCGTTTCGACGGTGGTGCCCTGGAAAGCGCGGCGGGGTTCCCGGTGATCGACGAGCGCCACGCTTTTGTCGTGCCGCGCGACGCCGCTCCGGCTCCGGGCGGGGCCTTCACCCTGGAGATGTGGCTGAAGGCGAAAGCCGCCGAGGACTTTCCCGCCGAGGTGCAGCCGGTGCTGGCCGATTCCAAATACGTGCGGGACAATCCCAGCGGATTCCAGTGGGGTCTCAGCCGCGCGGGCGGGGACGGCCAACGGCGTTTCTCGCTGGAGATCGGGCTGGGGGTCCGCTCCGAGCGCTGGTACTCCGAGACTTTCGCCCTGCCGCCGGGCGAGTGGCGTCACGCCGCTTTCAGTTACGACGGGCGCGGCACGGTGGTCTTTTGGCTCGACGGGAAGGAGATCGGGCGCACCACCAAGTCCGCCGCCGGCACGATGGCGTCGGCGATCCGGGAACTCTCCTTGGGCGACCGCCTCGGCTCGAACTACCACGGGTTTCCCGGGTGGATCGATGAGATTCGTTTCAGCGAGGGCGTCCTCGAATTCCGTCCGGTGCGGCTCGATACGGAGGCCACAAAACCCGCTTTCCTCCGCTTCGACGAGACCTCGACGGTGCGGGCGACCTTGCGCAACCAATCTCCGGCGGCGTTGGAGGGCGTCGAAGTCCACCTCACCCTGCCCGGTGCCGAAACGAAGACCCTGAGCGTGCCCACTCTCGCGCCGGGGGCGAGTCATCCGCTGGAGATTCCCCTCGACAGTTCGCTGCGTCCCGGCGAATACACTCTCGGGATCACGGCGGCGGTGCCCGGTTGGGGGGGCGATGACGTCGTCCACGAGACGCGGGAGGATCTCCCCTTCGTCCTCGTGCCGCGTCCGCTGCCCCACCGCATGCCCGTGGTGATGTGGGGCCTCGGCGGCACCGAGGCGGTGGTGAAGGAACTCCCCCGGCTCAAGGATCTCGGGTTCACTCATTGTTTCGGGCTGCGCACTGATGTTTCCTCTTTCTGGAAGGTCGATCCTGACAAACCTCCGCTTTCGCCCGAGGATATCCGTGCCGGACGCGACATGCTCGACACGGCCCTGGCCAACGACTTCGGGATCATCGCCACGGTGTCGCCGGGACGGTGGCTCAAAGACTCCGAAGCCGGCAAACCGTTTCTCCGGGTGGATCGCGAGGGAACCCCTTATGAAAGAGCGGACATCTCCGGTCTTTTTCCCGAGGTGAAGCAATTTTTCCACCGAGTCGGTGTTTCGCTGGGCCGGACCTGGGGCGATCATCCGGCCTTCGCGGCCGCGCTGATCGACACCGAAGTGCGGGACCACACCCAGTTGTCGTTCCATCCGTTGGAAGTCAAGGCCGCCCGCGCCGCTCTCGGTGGCGACATTCCCGAAGCGGCCAAAACGAAGAACGGGGTCGATCACACCAAGCTGCCCGACTTTCCCGAAAACCGCGTCCTGCCCGACGACGATCCGCTGCTCGCCTACTACCGCTGGTTCTGGACGGCGGGCGACGGCTGGAACGGTCTCCACAGCCAGCTCAACGAAGGCTTGCGCGGCGAGATGGAGCGGGAGGATTTCTGGACCTTCTTCGATCCGGCCGTGCGGACCCCCAGCATCGGCGGCAGCGGCGGGTCCGTCGATGTGCTCTCCCAGTGGACCTACACCTATCCCGATCCCGTCCGCATCGGTCTCGCCACCGACGAACTCTTCGAGATGGCCCGGGCCGGCGGGCGCGACCAGGAGGTCATGAAAATGACCCAAATCATCTGGTACCGCTCTCAGACCGCTCCGATCTCCCCGCCCGAGAATGTGGAAACCTCGCCCTGGGTGGACCAGGATCCGGACGCCGCCTACATCACCATCGCCCCCATGCACCTGCGCGAGGCGCTCTGGCTGAAACTGGCCCGCCCCGTCTCCGGGATCATGTACCACGGTTGGGGTTCGCTGGTGGAAACCGATTCGCCAAGCTCTTATGTATTCACCAATCCCAACACCGCGCCGGAGTTGAAGCGCCTCGTCGAAGAGGTTGTCGAGCCGCTCGGTCCGACCCTGCTGCAAGTGCCCGATCCGAAGCCCGAAGTGGCCTTTTTGGAAAGTTTCACCTCACAGATGTTCGCCCGGCGCGGGACCTACGGCTGGGGACGCGGCTGGGGCGGGGATCTCTACCAGACCGTCGTGCGCGCCCAGCTCCAGCCCCGTATCCTCTACGAGGAAACCCTCTTGAAGGGAGGACTCGAGGGGGTCGAGGTGCTGGTGATGGGCGATTGCGACGTGCTCACCGAGTCCGTCGTCGCGGCGGTGCTGGCCTTCCAGAAAGCGGGCGGCCTGGTCGTCGGCGATGAAGAGCTCTGCCCCGCGATTCAGCCCGACGTGAAAGTGCCGCGCTACCGCCGGACCAATGTCGCCGCCGACGATTTCGCCGCGCTCGCGGCCTTGTCCGGGACCCTGCGCACCGATCTCGCCGCGGCCGGCTACGAGTGGCCCCTCGCCTCGGACAATCCCGACGTCCTGACACGCCGCCGCGCCGCCGACTCGACGGACTATCTCTTTGCGATCAATGACAAACGCGAGGCCGGCAGCTACGTCGGCAACTATGGAAAAGTGATGGAGAACGGTCTCCCCTCCGAGACCATCCTGCGGTTGCGCCGCGAAGGTGGGGGACACGTCTACGACCTGCTCGCCCGGCGCGCCCTGCCCGCCACGAGCGAGGACGGACAGCTCGTCGTCCCGCTCTCCTTGGGGCCCTGCGAGGGGCGTTTGCTGATGGTCTCGGATCGACCCGTCGAGCAGATCCAGCTCACCGGACCGAAGAACGCCCGCCTCGGCGAATCCGTCGAGATCGTCGTGAGCGTCACCGATGCGGATGGGAAACCCCTCGACGCGGTGGTGCCGGTCGACCTCCGCATCGTCGATCCCGAAGGAGTCCCCGCCGAGCCGAACGGAGTCTACGGCGCCGCCGGAGGTGTCCTGCGGGTGCGTCTCGACCTCGCCTCCAACGACCGCCCCGGAGTCTGGGAAATCCGCGCCACCGAAGGAGCCACCGGCCGAGAAATCCGCACCTATCTACGAGTGGCTCTCTAGCTGTTTAGCTATTAGCTGTTTTGCCTTTTAGCTCTCAGTTGACTTCGTTTCACTCCGTCCAACTCCTAACTCCTAATTGACTTCGTTTCACTCCGTCCATCTCCGCTTCGCTTCGATTCCTAACTCCTAGCTCCTAGCTCCTAGCTCCTAGCTCCTCCAACCCCATGACCACCCGCCGCCACTTCCTCCAATCCACCGGCCTCGCTCTCGGGGCGACCGCTTTTTCCTCGCCGTCTTCGTTTGCGGCGGCTTTGGGAGAGGGCAAAACCGTTCTCCTCGAGTGCGCCTGGGCGGTCAAGAATATCGGTGACATCGGCCACACGCCGGGAACCCTGCGCTTCCTCGAGGACTACCTCCCCGGAGCCAAGGTCATCCTCTGGGCGCACAACGCACCCAAGCCGGTCGAGACCATGCTCCTGAATCGTTTCCCCAAACTGGAGATCGTCCGCGGTTCTCTCTCCGAGAAGGACGGTCCCGTCCAGAAGGCCATCGCCCGCTCCGATTTTTTCCTCCGCGGTCCCGGCATGGGGCAGAGCACCGGCTTCATGAAATACTGTCGCTCGGTCGGAAAACCCTACGGATTCCAGGGCCAGTCTTATTTTCCCGACATGGTGAACGGTCCCGGCGCGGAGGAGCGGATCGAATTGCTCAATGGTGCCTCTTTCATTTTCACCCGCGAGACCAAGACCCGGGACACCCTCAAGGCGGCGGGCGTCACGAAGCCCGTGGTGGAGTTCGCCCCCGACGGCTGTTTCGGAATCGACGTTCTCGACGAAGAACGCGCCCTCGCCCGGATGAAAAAACACGGACTCGAGGAGAAGAAATTCATCACCCTCCAGCTCCGCACTCACAGCCCGACTTCTCCCGGAGTCGACGACAGGCGACCGCAGAAGCTCAATCCGCTCCATCCCACTCCCGAGAACATCGCCGACGACACCCGCCGCGCCAAGGTCTATCAAGATCTCATCAAACTGTGGGTCGAGGAGACCGGCTACAAGGTGGTGATCGCGCCGGAGGTCTTCAAGGAGATGCAGTACAACAAGCAGTTTGTCTACGATCCGCTCCCTGACAATCTCAAAAAACACGTTGTCAATTTCGACGAGTTCTGGAACGTGGACGAGGCCTGCTCTTTCTACGCCCGCGCTCACACCGTGATCTGTCACGAGCCGCACACGCCCATCATGGCTCTCGCCAACGGGACTCCGATGATGCACACATTCTCCGAGTTTCACTCCCCCAAATGCTGGATGTTCAAGGACATCGGCCTGGAGGAGTGGGCACCGGAATTCGACGCGACCCCGGCGACGGAAATGTTCCGCATCCTCATGGACATCCACAAGGACTACCCCGCCGCCGAGGCCAAGGTGGCCAAAGCGATGGCCTACGTCGAAGACCGCGCCGAATCCAGCATGAAGGTCCTCGCCGGCGTCCTCGCGGGCTGAGGCGATTCGGCGGACGGGAGGAAGTGGCTGCCCGAGTGTTGGGATGAGGGGAAAAACCGGCGGATTCGCGCGAGCCATCTCCCGTTTTTGTCCTCGTCCTGTCGCCCGGTCTCTGTCACCATGCGCAGCGCTATGACGATACCCACGATTGCCGCCCGTCTCCTTTTTCTTGGATTGTGCCTCAGCTCGGTGAGTTCCGTGTCAGGAGAGATCACCGTCTCGACTGATTTTCCCGGAGGTTCCGGCGAGGTGGTCTCCATCGACCAGGCCGAGGCCACCATTGTGCTGAATCCGACCGATCATCCGGGCAAAGGATGGCGCTGTTGGTGGTATGTGAAACTGGCCGGACTGCCGCTCGACGGTCCTGTGACCTTGGATGTCGGCGAGGCCCCTTGGGCGACGCCGGATCGCGCCACCTTCAGCCGGGACGGAGGAAAAACCTGGCAGCACAGTGAGCCCGGCAAACGCGAGGGCAAACGGATCCGCTATTCTCTGAAGCCGGGCGTCGAGAGTATGCTGG
>JAAYAT010000212.1 GCA_012719225.1 Verrucomicrobiaceae bacterium | reverse complement strand
TGCGGGGTGGGTGGGCCGTTACGCTCGCTGGGTCGGGGACGAGAGATTGGTGATGGATCCCCAGCGCGCCCGCGACTGGTTGAGTTGGCTGGTGACGGAGCGTAAGGTTGGCTACGCCACCCAGAAGCAGGCGCTGAACGCTCTCGTCTTTTTCTTCAAGGACGTATGTGGAAAACAGGAGGTGGATCTGCAAGTCAAATTCCGGCGCACTTCGAAGCGCATTCCGGTGGTCTTGAGTATACGGGAGGTCGCTGCGGTGCTGTCCCATTTGCCTCCCACCTGTCGCCTTGCCGCCGAAATCCAATACGGGGCGGGCCTGCGCGTCAGCGAGTTGTTGCAGTTGCGGATCAAAGATATCGATGTGGAGAGAAGACAGATTACGATACGTGCAGGTAAAGGGGATAGAGACCGAGTCACGGTCCTTCCGCAGATCACGGCGGACCGTCTCGGGCATCGGAAGGAGGAATTGCGGAAAAGACACAGCGCGGATCGGGCGGAAGGTGTTCCCGGCGTCTATCTCCCGGCTGCTTTGGCGAGAAAGTTGCCCAAGGCGGGTGAGAGCTGGGAGTGGTTCTGGATTTTTCCGGCGGAAAATCTCTCGGTCGATCCAGACTCGGGGATCCGGCGGCGTCATCATCTGCACGAAGAATGCTACTCCCGTGCTCTGCGCGAAGCGGTGCGATCGGCAGGGATCGAAAAGCGGGTCCGGTCTCACGATCTACGACACAGTTTTGCGACCCACCTCCTCGAAGCGGGAACCGACATTCGCACTTTGCAGGAATTACTCGGTCATGCCGATGTCTCTACGACCATGATCTACACCCACGTCGCCCGGAATCTGAGCCACTGCGGTGTAAGAAGTCCCCTCGACCAGATCGGCGGGCCACTACCGACACGGCCGACACTTTTGACCGGTCCTCCCGAAGAGGCCCTGCACGCCGCGTAGCCCGGTTTCCCTACGGTGAAACGTCGCGCGGCTGCGTGGCCCCGCCGTTCCACGGTGGATTTCATCAATGGAGCATCACCGGAACGGGCCTGGAGACCCGTTCTACGGGCAACGTGATGTCCGTTGCTTGCCCTCGTGCGCACGAACCTCACCCAAACACAAAAGGCAACGGTGCTTTCGCCAGGGCGGATTGTTCGGCGGTCTCGGCGACGGCGAAGGCGCGGGCGGCTTCGCGGGGGGTGACGACGGCGGGCGGCTGGCCGGTGCGGACGCAATGGGCGAAGTAGTCCAGTTCCACGGAGAGGGCGCCGATCTGTCGACCGTGTTGGGTGGGCCAGTAGACCGTGTCGGGTCGTTTGAGTCCGCTCCCGTCGAGGAGGGTCAGGCCGGTGTGGGCGGCGTCGATGGAGAGGGTGCCCTCGGTGCCGATGATCTCGAAGCGGGCGTCGATGGTGGTGGGGACGTTCTCGGGGAGGCACCAGACGGTTTCGACGACACCGATGGCCTCGTCGCCGAAGTGGAGCATGGCCCAGCCGAGGTCGGGGTAGGTGTGATCGGATATTTTGACATTGCGCCCGTAGACTTCGGTCGGGTCGGTCCCGGTGAACCAGAGCATGAGGTCGATGTCGTGGATGCCGTCGCCGAGCAGCGGGGAGATTTTGTCGAGGCGGATGTGGCCGGGGGCTTTGGGGAGGTTGCGCCGGGCGTGCATGGAGATGATGCGGCCGATGCGGCCGGCGTCGAGGGCGTCTTTGGCGAGGGTGACACGGGGGTCGAAGCGGCAGATGTGGCCGACCATGAGGAAGCCGGGGGAGGTCTCCGCCGCGGCGACGAGTTCGCGGCACTCGGCGGAGGTGGCGGCCATGGGTTTTTCGAGAAAGACGTGTTTGCCGGCGGCGAGGGCGGCGAGGGCGATCTCGTGGTGATCCTGCCAGTGGGTGGTGATGCTGACGATGTCGATGTCGGGGTCGTCGAGCAGTTTGCGGTAGTCGGTATGGCAGGCGGCGATCTCGAATTCCACCTGGGCGAGGGCGAGTCGCTCGGGATTGCGGTTGGCGAGGGCGACGAGTTCGCTCCCGGAGAGCGCCTGGATGGCGCGGGCGTGGACGGCTCCGAAGCGGCCCACGCCGATGATTCCCCATCGGATTGGTTTCATAGGCTGATAGGTTGGGTTGGGTAGGAGGTCAGTATTTCGCTCTTTTCCGCTTCACGACAAGGGGCGCTTCTCCGGCTTCGGTTTTCAGTTTGTTGATCTGGTCGCGGATGAGGGCGGCGCGTTCGAATTCGAGTTTGGCGGCGGCCTCTTGCATCTCGCCTTCGAGTTCGCGGAGGACGGCGAGGGTGTCGCGGTCGGATCCGGTCTCGGCGACGAGGACGTCCTCGACGGCTTTGCCTTTTTGGTAGAGGCGCAGGCTGCCCTGGTCGCTGCGGGTGACGGTGTGGGGGACGATGCCGTGTTTCTGGTTGTGTTCGTGCTGGAGGCGGCGGCGGTATTCGGTGATGGAAATGAGGTTCTGGATGGAGTCGGTGACGACGTCGGCGAAGAGGACGGCCTCGCCATGGACGTGGCGGGCGGCGCGTCCGACGGTCTGGATGAGGGCGGTCTCGCTGCGGAGGAAGCCCTCTTTGTCGGCGTCGAGGATGCAGACGAGGCTGACTTCGGGCAGGTCGAGGCCTTCGCGGAGCAGGTTGATCCCGATGAGGATGTCGAACTCGGCGGCGCGGAGGCTGCGGAGGATCTCGACGCGTTCGATGGCATCGACGTCGGAGTGGATGTAGCGGACCTTGAGGCCGACGTTGCGCAGGTAGTCGGTGAGGTCTTCGGCGGTGCGTTTGGTCAGGGTGGTGACGAGGACGCGCTCGTGTTTTTCGATGCGCTGGCGGCAGAGTTCGATGGTCTCGTCGATCTGGCCTTTGAGCGGGCGCAGGGTGATGACGGGGTCGAGCAGTCCGGTGGGGCGGATGATCTGTTCGACGATGAGGTCGGTCCCCTTTTTCGCGGGGTCGAAGGCGGCGACGGGCTGTTTGCTGCCGGAGATGCGGGGGACGTGGGCGGGGACGAATTCCTCTTCGCCGGGGCTTTTCCGCCGCCGGGGGATGTAGCCGGTGTTCCCCGCCCGCGAGTTTTCGATTTCGAAGCGGGACGGGGTGGCGCTGACGTAGAGGCGTTGGCCGGTGGCGACCATGTATTCGTCGAATTTGAGGGGGCGGTTGTCGAGGGCGCTGGGAAGCCGGAAGCCGAAGTCGACGAGGGTCTGTTTGCGGGAGCGGTCGCCCTCGTACATGCCGCCGATCTGGGGAACGCTGACGTGGGATTCGTCGATCACGGTGAGGAAGCCTTCGGGGAAAAAGTCGATCAGGGTTCCCGGTTTGCTACCGGGCGGGCGGGCGGTGAGGTGGCGGGAGTAGTTTTCGATGCCCTGGCAGAAGCCCATTTCCTGCATCATTTCGATGTCGTATTCGGTGCGCTGTTTGATGCGCTGGGCTTCGAGATACTGCTGGTTGTTCTCGAAGTACTCGATGCGTTCCTTGAGTTCTTTCCGGATTTCGCGGATCGCGACGGTCATTTTGTCCTTGGGGGTGACGAACTGTTTGGCCGGGTAGAAGGTGAAGCCGTCGAGCTGGGATCTCCCCGTGCCGGTGAGGGGGGAAAAGACGGTGATGCGGTCGATCTCGTCGCCGAAAAACTCGACGCGAACGGCTTCTTCGTCGAGGTAGGCGGGGTAGACCTCGACGACATCGCCGCGCACCCGGAAGCGACCGCGGAGAAATTCGATGTCATTGCGCTCGTAGAGGATGCCGACGAGATTTTTGAGAAATTCGTCGCGATCGAGGGTTTGTCCGACCCGCACCGGGACCATCATGTCCTTGTAGTCGTCGGGGGAGCCGAGGCCGTAGATGCAGGAGACGCTGGCGACGACGATGACATCCTGCCGCATCAGGAGGGAGCTCATCGTGGAGAGCCGGAGCCGCTCGATCTCGTCGTTGATGGCGGAGTCTTTCTCGATGTAGGTGTCGGTCCGCGGGATGTAGGCTTCGGGCTGGTAGTAGTCGAAGTAGGAGACGAAATACTCGACCGCGTTGTCGGGGAAGAAGCTCTTGAGTTCGCTGTAGAGCTGGGCGGCGAGGGTTTTGTTGTGCGACATCACCAGAGTCGGTTTCCCGAGATTGGCGATGACGTTGGCCACGGTGAAGGTCTTGCCCGATCCGGTCACCCCGAGGAGGGTCTGGTGCTGGTTGCCGGCGAGGAGGGACTTGGTGAGCTTGGCGATGGCCTGCTCCTGGTCCCCCTGCGGCGTGAATTCGGAACGGATGCGAAACAAAGACATGGGTGCCCTTGTCTATACGACACGGTTTCCCCCGAGGCGAAGAGAAAACGAATCCGCGCCGATGCGCCGGTACCCGATGGGGCATCGCCGGGAACCAGCGGGACCGAGCGGGACGGGAGAAAGAAGAATGCGAGGGAATGGAACCGGGCGGGGCTCTCAGGCCTCGGCTTCGGTCTCTTTGGGCTCCACGCTGATTTTCCCCTCGATGATCTCGGTGAGAGCGAT
This sequence comes from Verrucomicrobiaceae bacterium, assembly GCA_012719225.1. Classification (GTDB taxonomy): domain Bacteria; phylum Verrucomicrobiota; class Verrucomicrobiia; order Verrucomicrobiales; family DEV007; genus Arctic95D-9. The sequence goes on along the minus strand of JAAYAT010000212.1, from coordinate 6,217 downwards.
ATCGGCGGCACCCATGCGGTGGTCTGTCCTGACGAGGGGAGAACGTCCCATGTTCAACTGCTTCACCCTCGTGGAGACCAGATTGATCAGGACGGGGGGTTCGGGGATCACTTTAGATGCCGCTACGACTAGGTCACTTCTCATATTGATGGGGCGCTTTCCTGATGAGGGGGATTCGGGCGCGTGACTGCTTTCGGGAAAGGTCACGATGTTCGATGCGTCTTCTGACATGGCGTCGAGTCGGATCATCAGGGGGAAACACGGGCGGGATTAGGGATAAGGCCACTGCCAATCTTTGCGCATAGCACAAATTCTAAAAAATTCAACAAATTTCTTACACGAAGTTCATGAAAAAGCGGTCAAAGGCGTTCTACCGCGGGGAAAGGGAGATTCGCTTGATCCGGGCGTCGTCGGACGGGCTCCAGGTCGCGATGGTGGGATGGTCTTTGAAATGGTGGTGGATGAGGCGGCGCTGGTAGGAGTTCATCGGCTCCAGCTTGACGGTGCGTCCGGTGGCGACGACGCGCTCGGCGATCTCCTCAGCCTCTTCGATGAGGCGGTGGTCGCGGGTGGCGCGGTAGCTGTTGATGTCGAGGTGGACGCGGGGGGCGGCGGGATCGTGATCGAGGAGGATGCGGTTGACGAGGTGCCGGATCTCTTCGAGCCGCTCCCCGTTTTCCCCGATGAGGAAAGATCCGTCGCCCGAGGTGACCTGCAGGGTCGAGGTCTCGCGGTCCACCGAAACGGTCGCGGCGAAGCCGAGATAGCCGAGCATGGTGTCGAGGGTTGTCTGGGCGTGGTCGAGAGAGTCCATCGGGAAGGGGAGCGCGGGAGCGGGGTGCGCGGGGGTGGGAGCGAACCCGTCGGGTCAGCGTCGTTTTTTCTTGGTGTGGCGGTCGCCTTTTTCGCCGGGCATCTTGGTGCGGCTGCCGGGACCGGTGGGCGTGGCTCTGTCCTTTTTCGCCTCCTGGGCGGCGTTGGCTTGTTCCTGCATGCGCTGCATGAATCCTTTTTTGCCCGAGGCCGCCTTTTTTACCAATTCCGGTTCGGGCATTTTGTTCATCAGCCAGGTCTGGAGGATGGAGAAGGCGTTGGAGGTGGTCCAGTAGAGCGAGAGGGCCGCGGCGAAATTGTAACAGATGAAGATGAAGATGAGGGGCATCATCATGAAGATCATCTGCTGCGTCTTGTCCCCGGTCTTGGGAGTGATCGCGATCTGGAGGAAGCTGGTCACGCCCATGAGGATGGGGAGCGGATTGATGTCGATCCCGCCGAAAACCGGGATGGTGAAAAGGGTGTCGGGCATGGAGAGGTCGGTGACCCAGAGGAAGGACTCGTGCCGCAACTCGACCGCGCTCCAGAGCATGCGGTAGAAGGCGAGGAAGACCGGCAACTGGATGAACATGGGGAGACAGCCGCCGAGGGGATTGATGTTGTAGGTGCGGTAGAGCTTCATCGTCTCCTCGTTCATCTTCTGAGGATTGTCGGCGTACTTCTCCTTGATGTCCTTCATCAGGGGGGTCAGCTTCGACATGCGCTTCATGCTGCGGGCCGATTTCGCGTAGACCGGCCAGATGAGGAGGCGGATGAGGAGGGTGATGAGAATGATGGCGAGGCCGTAGCCGCCGACCCAGCCTTTGATCATCACCAGTCCGGTGATGAGGAGGGAGGCGATGGGCTTGATCGCCCAACCGAAGAGCCAGCCGAGGATGGGCACCTCGTCGTAGTGCATGACGCGCTCGAGACGGTCTCCGAGAGCCTTGAGACGGGAGAATTCCTTGGGTCCGAGGTAGATGTCGTAGGCGAGGGTCTCCGTCGCGCCCGCCGCGATTTCCGCGGAGGGGAGGCCGACCGCGGTCTCGGCGGCGAACATGCGCTTTTTCAGCGAAGCGGCCTCGTCGCCCTCGACGACCACGGGGAAGCGGCTCGTCCAGACCTCTCCGGCGTAGGGAGTGGCGGGCTGGATGATGGTGGTGAAGAACTGGTCGTTGACCCCGGCCCAGTGGAGTTCCTTGAGCGGGAAACGGTCGAAGGGGATCTCATCCTTGCCGAAGACGCCCATGATTTTTTTCCCTCCGAAATGATCGACGGTCTCGTAGGTGAAATCACCGTCCTTGTCCATCCAGAAGCTGCCGATCTGGATGGACCATTCGTTGAGGTGGAGCGGGGCGGCGGACCCGGCGTAGAGATAACGCGTCCCGGGGTTGAGAGGGGCGGCGGTGGGGTTGGTGGTGGCGAGTTCCACCCGGATCAGGTAGGGGTCCGCGTCTTCGCCGGGCAGGTGGATGGTTTTGCGGAGGGACAGGCCGGCCGGAGTGGTCTTTTCGTAGGTCACCGAGTTGGCGGAGCGGGACGCGACCGTCCAATGAGCGGTATCGAATTCTTTCGGCGCGGGGGAGAGGGTGGCGACGCCGTGGGTTCCGTTTGCATTGATCGTGATGACCTGGGATTCGTCTCCGAGATGGCGGGGATGCTGTTTCATCTCCGCCTTCTGGACGGAGGCCCCCCGGTTGGTGAGGTGGAGACGGATGAAATCGTTCTCCAGGATCGTCGTTTCGAGGGCCGGGGCGGGGTCGGCGGCGGCGGTCCCGGGAGAGGGGGTATCGGGCGTTTCCGAGGCGACCGCGGGGGAGGCACCGGCGGGGTCGGTTCCCGCTTCGGCCGCCGCGGGGGCAGGGGCCGGAGCGACCGGGGCGGGGCGCTCGGCCGCGATGCGGGCGGCTTCCTTGGTGTTCCACCATCCCCAGACGAAGAGTAGGGTCAGGCATACGAGAACGCCGATCCACGAGGTACGATCCATGTTTTTCACGAGAGGGGGTCTTCTATTGATTCGTTGGGGGTGGAAATTTTCGAGGGGTCGATGTCACACTTGCGGCGGCCTACATACGCGGCCTCGGGGTGTTTCGCCACATATTCTTCCCATCCGGGAGGCGGGTCGTAGCCCTGTCCGCCGAAGGGATTGCAGCGCAGGATGCGGAGCAGGCCGAACCAGGGACCCTTGATGGGGCCGTTCACGGTCACGGCGTCGATGAAGTATTGGGAGCAACTCGGAAAATAGCGGCATCCGCCGAGCGGACCGGCGAGGAAGTGCAGGGGCGGCGAGATGACCACCTGGTAGAACCGGACGCACAGTATGAGGATCGTTTTCATCGCTCATTCGGATCCGCCGCCGGTCAGGGGAGCGCGGTGGAGCATCCATTTCCATTCCTTTTCGAGCTGTTCGGAGGTCGCGTTGGCGGCGGCTCCCCGGGCGATGAGGACGATCCAGTGGGGGTTCCGGATGCGGTCGCCGGTGCGCTGGAGAATCCCGCGCAGCCGTCGCCGGACGCGGTTGCGAACCACCGCGTCGCCTAGCCTCTTCGTGGTGATGAGCCCGAGGCGGAAAGGTTCCGTCAGGGTTTCGTCGGCGAGATACCCCAAGACCAAGAATCGGCCCTGAATGGACTTCCCCCGCGTGCGGACACGCTGGAAATCGGCCCGGCGGGTGATCCTCCTGGAGCGCGGGAGTTTCATGGCCCGGCGACCGGGGAACGGACCGGTCGGACGACGGCAGCGGTCTCCGCAAACACTGGATTACTTGCCGTGCTGGACGGTGTGGCGTTTGTAGTGCAGCTCCGCCCCTTTGGGGATGAGTCGCTTGCGGCCTTTCTGGCGGCGGCGCTTGATCAGGTCGCGACCGGCTTTGGTGGCCATGCGGGCACGGAAGCCGTGCTGGCCTTTGCGGGTACGCTTCGATGGTTGATAGGTCCGTTTCATCTGTTCCGATTAAAAAAATGTCCACTGTCTCAAAAAAACACGGCACCCGAATCTCTTCGCCGGGGGCGTGTCGAATATCCCCGAGAGGACCGGTATACGGCCTCTCCCACCTGAAAAAGCAGTTCGGAGGGCTGGCACGATACGTTTCCCGCCGGAAATGTCAACGGGACTTCTGCGAAGGACTTTCTCCCTTTTTTCTCATTCCAGTCGTTGCAACTGGCCGATGCCGTGTTGGATGAGCTGCTGGTTGATGAGGCGGGAGGCGCGGTCGTCCACGTAGATGACCTTCGGGTAGTCGCTGAACTCTATGGTGTGCAGTCCGTTGCCCGGCACCGTGGCGAAGGCCGTCGCGAGATCGCGGATGTTCTTGATGAAGGTCCCGTTCACCCGGGTCACGATCACTGAATTGATGCCCTCGTAGCCCAGGGTGCTGGGCGTTTTCAGGACATTGCTGAGGAAGACGAGCTTCTCGCGCCCCTCGTCTTCGAGCGGGAGGGGATTGGCGTTGGCGTGAACGAGCTTGAAAGGGGCCCGCTTGGTCCACTCGTCCCCCCAGCTCTGGAGATAGGGCAGGGTCAGCTCCTGAAAAATGAGTCCGCCGAAAATGAGATATTTCGGTCCCCGGTCGAACATATAGGGGTCGACGAGGTAATCGGTCGGCAGTTTGCGGGTGAGCTCGACCTCGATGGTGGTGGACTCCTTGTCGCGGATGATGTCGAGGGTGATTTTGTCCCCGACCTTGGCGCTGCCACGCACGAGGTGGGAAAAGCTGAGCTTGCCGTAGCCCGGGTGGGTGTAGTTTCCGCGCGAGTCGACCGGTTGGCCGGCGATGGAGAGGATCACGTCCCCCTCTTTGATTCCCGCTTTTTCGGCCGAGCCCTCCCGGGCGATCTCGCGCACGAAGATGCCGCCTTCGCGGTCCGCAATGCCGGTGAATTCACGGAAGGTCTCGTCGAGAGTCTGGGCGAAGGCGATGCCAAGATTGGGGAATCCCTCGTAGGTGCCGTCGTCGAGATCGTCGAGAAAGGCGCGGATGATGGGCGAGGGGAGCACCCCGGCGGTCTGCTCTTTCGACGAATAGCTCAGGAGCATGCCGGCGAGTTTGCCGTCCTTCACCACCGGAAGGGTGAAACTGTTGGTCCGGGCCTGGAGGGAACCCTTCACCTGGTAGAGAAGAAACACCGAGCCGGGGATGAAATACCGTCCCACATCGACCCGCAACACCGCGACGTCCGTGGAGACTCCGTCGCCGTTGTCCTCGACCTGCCAGACGCTGAGGGTGTCTCCGGCCACGACCGATTCGTCGATTTCCAGGGGGTGGAGGCCTTCGAAAACGCGGGAATTGTCGTCCGCCGGAACGAGCACGGCGAGGTTCGCCTCGTAGTCTATCCCGGCGATCCTCGCGGCGATGCGCGCTCCGCTGGAGGGGTGCTCGAGTTCGAGGAAGGTGGCGTTGACGCACATCTCGGCGGTGACGAGCACGCGATTGCCTTCGAGGACCGCACCGAGACCCCGCCGCGGAGTGGGGGCGCCTTTTTCCCAGGGGCGGAGAAAGGAGTAGTCCTGCAGGGTGGCGTTGACGCGCACGATGGAATTCGCCGGACTGGATTCCTGCGCGGCCGCGGCCGCGGGCGGGACGGCGAGGGCCGGGAGGAACGCCATCGCGAGGAGGACGGACAAAAGGCGGGGTCGAAAGCGTGACATGGGAGATGAGGGCGGGGAGAAAAAAGGAAGGGCGGGGCGGAGGCGGAACGAAGGCAGGACCGCCGCGTCAGAAATCAGGCGGCTTTTTTGGCGGGGGCGGGCGCGTTGGAGGACTTGTCGTCGTCGCGGTCTTGCCCGGGTGTATCGGAGGCGGGTTTATCGTTCGCCTCCGGTGCGGTGGCGTCCTCCTCTTTCTCGACCTGGATGAGATCCTTGAGTTCGAGGATCTCGGGGCGCTCGATGAAATGGTCGGAACTCACGTTGTACTGGGCCACGATGCGCTCGTGGGCGAGGAGGGCATCCTTGCGTCGCAGGACGAGGGGGCGGGTCTCTCCCTCCAGCCGGATCACGTGGAATTCCTCGTGGCCTTCCTCGTGAAAATCCCCGTGGAGGGCGTCGTGAACGTCCTGGAGCAGGGTGATTTTTTTCCCGTTGATCGAATCGACGACGCGATGCACGAAGTCCTGCAGGTGGGTGTTGGTCGAGTCGGGCAGCACTTCGGTGAGGACGATGACCTGGGGCCGCTCGCTGTAGATCTCATCCTGACCGAAGTAGCTGTAGAAATAGCGGGTCTTGAGGTCCGTGATGTTGTGCGCCGCCATCATGTTCCGGTCAAGAGGTTGGAACTGGAGTCCCGCGAAAAGAACGAAGTTGGGCTCCTGGTCGTACTGGACCGCTTGGATCAGGTAGGGGATGAAACGCTTCAGGGTGATCGTGATCTCCTCGCGAGCGCCCTCGCGCCAGATTTCCAGATCGA
>JAAYAT010000211.1 GCA_012719225.1 Verrucomicrobiaceae bacterium | reverse complement strand
TGTGGTCCAACACGATCTCGACGGCAATCTCGTTGAGGACGACAAGAATCGCTACACTTGGGACTCCGAGAACCGCCTCATTCGCGTTGAGTCCAAGGACGGAAAAACGCAAATTGAGTACGTCTACGACCACCAAAGCCGCCGCACCGTGCGGACTGAGACGAAGAACCCCGGCAAAGAGAACGAATTGCGGAAGACGACCTATTACCTCTACGACGACTGGAACCTGTTGGCGGAACTGGAGGCGTCCACCGAAGGTCAACCCGGAACGTTGAACTTTGAACCTGCAACTCTTCATACTTGGGGCCGCGACCTCAGCGGCACCTTGCAGGGCGCGGGCGGTGTCGGGGGTTTGCTCGCGATCAGCGAAGGCGGCAGCCATCGCTTCCCGGCGTACGACGCCAACGGAAACATCGGTCAGCTCCTCGATAAACTCGGCCAACCGGTGGCAGCTTACGCCTACGACCCGTTCGGAAACGTGACGGAGATGGCGGGGGTCGAGGCGGTGGAGAACCCATGGCGCTTCAGCACGAAGCCGGTGGATGCGGGAACGGGGTGGTTGTATTACGGCTTCAGATATTACCAACCAGAAAGCGGTAGGTGGCTGGGGAGGGATCCAGTTGAGGAAGAGGGAGGGGTGAATTTGTACGGATTCGTTGGGAACGAGCCAATCGGCAGAGTTGATCGGCTCGGCTTGTTGAGCACTGGAAAGTTTATCGATTGGTATTTCAACGCAGGCGGAGCAACTTACGACATTGTCGCTCAGGGAGAATTGTCAGCGTTGAAAGGAGTTTTGTCGGGGTTCTTGGCGGACTACGAACAAGAGGCTTGGGACGCAATCAAGAGAGATGCGCAGCTTGAGTGCGGGAAGCATGCTTCGACTGTTGGAAGTAGCGCGTCTTGGTATGACGGACAAGAGCACACTTTCAAATATTCCAACCGAGGCAATAAACGGAATCCAGATGTCACAGTACGTAACTTTTGGCTTGGCGATACGACTGTCTTTTGGGGGCTTGAGGGCGAGATCACAGTCAATTGCTGTTTGGAAACATATAGCTACAAAGAGAAGATTAAGTTCTCCCTGCGAGATCGAGGAGCAGATCCACTGGATATTGGAATTGAGATTTGGGGAGGAGATCCGTATTCTATAACTGCTGACTGGGAGGAGAATTTTCCGGCGTCAGGAGTGTTCCCGTAAGCCAATGAATTTTCGTTTTCTTTGGCTCTTTGTCGCGGCTGTGCTTGTCCAAGGATGCCGTGAAGGTCCGACAAACATACGCTTGATGAATGACTACTCACTGTCAAGCTATGAATGGAATCCAGAAAATCGATACTTCATTGAGCAAAGTGGAAAAGTGATTGTCCCTCCACTTGTTAAGTCTGTAGCAACCCACGGAAACATAATTTATGGTTATTTCGATTGGTCTGGAGACTCCGCGTTTGAGCCCATGCCTAGCGGCTATTTTTTGATTGATGCGGCATCGAACGAAGTGCGAAGCGGATTGCTGTGGAGTGACATCGCATCTGCCGTTCCGGCGGCTAAGAAGTCCCAGCTAAAAGACCCGTCAGAACTTAGGTAAGTAGTATTCACCATTCATTCGATGATCGAAGACGCTACGACGACGCATGCCTGCGGTGAAACAACCGCCACCCGGTCAAAGAGCAAACGACCGTTCCGTCACGCTGCCTGCTGATGGGCGCGGAGTGCGGCTGTCGCCGGTCTGATGAAAAGCGCCCCCGCAGGCATCGCGCCGTCGCTCGCGCGCTGGTGGTTCGCGGGGCGTTCCGCGTCGGCGTGGCCTTCCTCAGCGGCTTCCCGCGTTCGCGGGACTGCTTCGCAGCTCGCCACATCGTGCAGGCCGTCGCGGCCGCTGCACTTCGTTGTGTTGGAGCCGCCCGTCGGCCGCTCCCGCCGTCACCGCTCTCCCGCGTCCGCGGGATCGCTTTCGTCGTTCCTCCTCATGCCGGACGCGGCCGCAGACCCTTCCACTTCATTGCGCTCGTTCCTCGCTCCATTGCGTTCCAGGGCGGGCTCGTTCGCGGAGGCGTGGGTGTGGCGTGTGGCGCCACGAGTGCGCCTTCGGCGATTTGTTTTGAAGGGTGCCACACCCACGCCTCCGCTTTCAGCGGATTTTTTGGTGGCTGTCGATGGTTCGGGAGTGCCAGAGCAATCGACGCTCCAGACAAGAAGTCAGCCGCCGCAGGCGGACGCAAGGAAGCTTCGGCCTCCGGACCGCCAGAGTGTTCCGGGGTGCTTCGTTCGTTCCTCACTCCGCAGCCTGCCTCCCCAGGCCTCGCTCCGCTCGCCCCTCCACACACTGGCAGCCCTCCGGCCTTCGCAAGAGCTTTGACTCGCCGCCCCCGCGCGGGCGGCTCTCCCTTCGGGCTGCGTTCGCTGCGCTCACTCCGTCCAAAACGCCTCCGATCCCTCGGCGTTTTTGCGCCCCGGCCTACGGCACCGGCTTCGTTCCTCAGCCCGTTCCTCCGGCCCCCGATCCGTGGCGGAATCTTTGGGAATGCGCTTCGGGAACGTCTTTCGTGTCGGCGGAGGTCACCGGCTCGCGCTGCCGCCTCCGGGCGCTTGTGGCATCAAGCGTTGTCCTCGTCACTTCCGGCGCTTCCTTCGCGTCTGCGTTCGTTCCTCACTCCGCCGCTCCGTGCAGCTTGGTCGTTCCTGCGGGAACGCTTGACGCCGCGCCCTCCGGCGGCGGTCGGCAATTATCGTTTCGGCTTTCGCCAAAACAAGTTGGGTCAACTTGTTGGGCTGGGAACCGATGGGGAGGGGACGAGCAAACAGGATTCGGTCAGCGGCTCAACCCTGTTGAATCGCCGGGCGGCAAGCGTCGCCGTGGGTGCCGGGCGAGTCGGCTGGGCAAGCCAGGTTCGGGCGTCAACCGTCCGCGCGGAGCGGCGTTGCAATCCGGTCGCGCGTCCTCCGCACGAACCCCAGCCATCCCCCGCCCTTGGCGCTGGCGGGTCGGCATCGGCTAACGCCTCGCCGCCCCTTCATCGCTCCACCCACGGAAACGGAAAGAAGGCGGCTAAGATAAAAACCTCAGCTTGCGGCGGCGGTCTTGAGGACGGTCTCGAGCATGTCGCTGACGAACTTCTGTTTGCCTCGTGGCAGCTTGCTGACTTGCTCGATCTGGCGTTGCAACTTCGGAGTCGGCCCGGGCTTGCCATTGCTGGAAGGTCGGAAATCGACCAGTTCGGCCACGGATACCCCGAGCGCGTCGGCGAGCGGCGCGACCTGGGAAAGAGGAATCCGCCGCCGGGCGATCTTGTAGGAGCCAATCGCGGTCTGGTTGACTCCGATCTGCTCGCCAAGCTCGGCCTGGGTCAGGCCGCGCGCCTTGCGAAGCTCGGCCATGCGTTTGCCGAAAAGCTGGAAAAACTCGGTCTCGTTGTCGGTGACAGGGTCAGGGAACGGGTGACAGGGTCAGTCCGTATTCTAGCAAAGTCCCGCCATCGTGACTGATCCCAACGGAGTGGTCACCACCCAACGCACCGAAGGCGGCCTGCTCGCCAGCGTGGAAAGCAAAACAGCTAAGGGCAAAACAGCTACCCGCTTCGAATACTAGACGGCGTCAGGGAACGAATTCCGTATTCTAACAAAATTACCATCACCGACGCCACCGGCACGCGGGAGTTCGCCTACGACCTGCGCGGTCAAGTCCTCAAGGAAAGCGTCACCCTCTTCCAAGCCGCGTACAAGCCAACCAATAGCCAGGTCCATGCCATGCTATTCAAAAAAAGGTTCCCTTCGCGCTTTTGATTCGCCCGGCCCGGTTGCCGGGCTCACCCTTCGGGCTTCGGCTTCGCCTCCGTCCAAAACGCTTCCGTTCCTCGGCGTTTTTCAGCTACAACCCCCGCATTTTTTTCGGATTACTCGAAGCCCTCCCTGGACCGGCGCATTGCACCTCTTGTCGACCCGGTGTCAGGCTCCCCCTCGCCCTACTTTTTGAGTGGTGTTCATCGGTTTGATGCACCGTCGATCCTGTTGGGCGGACAGCCCGCCTGCCCGAAACGAACCACCTTCGACTGACCGAATCCATCTCAATATCGGCCTTTCCTCCGCGCAGGAGGCGATTATAGTGGAGGGCCAACCCATGTCCGACCTGCCTGAAGATTCCGAAACGCCCGAAGAGGGATGGTTCTGCGTGCGCTCCAAACCCAAGAGCGAACACATCGCGGCACGCAATCTCCAGCAATTCGCCCATCTCGACGAAGTCTTCTGTCCGCGGATCCGATTTGAAAAGGCGACTTTGCGGGGCCGGGTTTGGTATGTCGAAGCCCTTTTTCCGGGGTATTTTTTCGCCCGCTTCGACCTCGCCACCGACCTGCGGACCGTCAACGGCACGCCGGGGGTCAGCGGGGTGCTCCGGTTCGCGGACTTTTACCCGCAGATCAGCGACGCCTACATCCGCGAATTGCGCGAGGAGTTTCCCGAGGAATCCAATGCCATCCGTGTGATCGAACAGGCCCTCGCCCCGGGGGATGAGATCACGATCACCGAAGGTGCCATGAAGGGGCTCAAGACGGTCATCACCCGGCTCGTCGGTGCCGGAGACCGCGTTGCGGTGCTCCTCGACTGGCTCGGTCAGGAGCGCGAAGCCGAGGTCTCGATGCGCTCGGTGATGCGTCCGGGGGACATCCGGCAAGAAATCCGCTCGCGGTAAGAGGGGCGGTCGCGGGAGCGTGCGCCCCGCCATTGGCAAATCGCAACGGAACCGCAACCACGGGACTTCTTAGGGATTGCCGAAGGCCTCGCTTTTCCGTAGGCTTTGCCCCTATTACTATGAAAACTCCGGATAAACCAAACTCTCTCGACCGCCGCCAAGTCCTCAAATACGGAGCCGGCTTCGGTCTCGCCCTCGCTTGGCCGAACTCCCGCGTCCTCGGTGCCAACGATGACATCCGCGTCGGCGTGATCGGGGTGAACGGCCGCGGCCAGGCCCACATCAGCGCTTTTACCGGGATGAAAGGGGTGCGTCTCACCGCCCTCTGCGACATCGATCCCACCGTCCTCGACGCCCGGGTCAACGCCGCCGCCGACAAGCAGAAGATCGCGGTGCAAGGCTACGCCGACATGCGCGAGATGTTCGAGAAAGGCGACATCGACGTGATGTCCACCGCGACGCCGAACCACTGGCACACCCTCTCCGGAGTCTGGGCGATCCAGGCGGGCAAGGACGCCTATCTGGAAAAACCAATTTCCCACAACGTCTGGGAAGGCCGTCAGCTCGTCAAACTGGCCCGCAAGGAAGGGAAGATTTGTCAGGGCGGCACCCAGAGCCGCGCGCTCGGTTCGATCCAGTCGGCGGTGCAGTTTGTCCGCGAAGGCAAGCTCGGCAAGATCAAATACGTCAAGGGAATGTGCTACAAGGCCCGCCAGTCCATCGGTCTGGGTGGCAACGGCGAGATCCCCGAGGGGGTGAACTACGATCTCTGGTGCGGACCGGCCGAGCTGGAGTCGCCGCTGCGCCGCAAGAGATTCCACTACGACTGGCATTGGTTCTACGCCTACGGGAACGGAGACATGGGCAACCAGGGCATCCACCAGATGGATGTGGCCCGCTGGTATCTCGGTGAGGACAAGATCGCCCCCCGCTCCATGAGCATCGGCGGTCGCCTCGGCTACGAGGATGACGCCGAGACACCGAACACCCAGCTCGTCTACCACGACTACGACGAGGCCCCGCTCCTGTTTGAAACCCGCGGCCTGCCCGAGAGCAAGGCGGGACAGGAAAACTGGGCCAAGAGCATGGAATCTCCCGACCACTTCGAAGGAGAGAGCGGCGTCGCCGTGGTGGTGGCCTGTGAGGGTGGCTTCGTCTACACCAGTGCCGGTGGCAAGATCATTGTCAAGGACACCGACGGAAAAGAGATGCCCGCGCCGGAGGCTTTCGAGACCGAGAACAATTTCGAAAACTTCATCACGGCGGTGAAAAGCCGCAAGGTCGAGGAGCAGTACGCCGATTGTGAGGAAACCCACCTCTCCAGCGCCCTCTGCCACACCGGACTCATTTCCCACCGCCTCGGTGCGGCCCTGAAGAAGGACGAAGTCCTCGAGAAGATCAAGGACGACGCCCTCTTGACGGATCGTTTCACCTCCATGTCGGACCATCTCGGCCGCAACGGAGTGGACCTGACCAAGGAGAGCATCGTGTTCGGTCCCATGGTCAAGTTCAATCCGGAAACGGAATGGGCCGAAGGCAACGGGGAACTCGACGCCCCCGCCAACGCCCTCGCCACCCGCGAGTACCGCGCGCCCTTCACCGTACCCGAAGTGCTCTGAGGCGAAAATCTTTCCTGAGAAGGAAGTGAAAAGCGGCGCAGGTCAGGAGACTTGCGCCGTTTTTGTTTTTGGCTCCGGGCGGCGCGAACGGAGCCCTCGCACCGTCGGAGTCCGGGTCGGTTCTCGCTTGTCACCCGCTCACTCCCGCCACGTGATGGAGCAGCCCACCGCTTCGGTGCGGGGAACGGCCACGGGCGTGCCCTCGCGGATCGCGGTGAGGGCGTCGCGCAGGTCGTTCACCGTGACCTCGCGCTGGCGTTTGGTGGGGGCGAGGTAGAGATCGTTGATGCGTCCGCGATAGAGCAGCTTCCCCTCGGGATCGATGACGAGGACTTCGGGTGTGGTTTTCGCCTCCCATTTTTTGGCCAGAACCTGGGCGCTGTCGTCGAGGACGGGACTTTCGAATCCCATCATCGAGGCGTGCTGGAGCCTGTCGGCCGCTTTCACCGAGGAGTCGGAGTGGATATATCGGAAGGCGAAATCGTCGCCGAAGTCTCCCTCGATCGCCTTCATCTCGGGGCCGAAGGTGTTGGAGGTGGGGCAGTAGGGGGAGACGAAAAAGAGGACCACCGCTTTTTTCTTTCCGGCTTCCAGAACGACGACGGGCTCGCCGTCGAGGCCCTTCAGCGAGATCGGTCCGCCCGGGTCCTGCCCCCGCACGATTCCGGCGGAGAGGAGGAAGAGGAGTGAGAGGGAAAAGACAAATCGGGGAACCGTCATGCCCACTGGATAGCGTTTCGCGTTCGCGGTGGCAAGGGCGCGATGTCGTGGGGGCTTCCCGGGCGACTCGAACGCTCTCTCGGTTCCCTCGGTCCCCGGAGGGTGGTCCGCCTACTCGTCGTCCCACGACACGTCCTCGCGGCGCAGCACGGTGTCGATTTGCCAGTTGGCATCGTCGCGCTCGGGATGGTCGAGGGTGTAGTGGAGCCCCCGGCTTTCCTTGCGGAGTTCGGCGGACCGGACAATGAGGGAGGCGATCTCGACGAGATTTCTCAATTCGAGCAACTCGGCGGTGACGCGGAAATTCCAGTAGAACTCCTGCACTTCGTGGCGCAGATTCCGCAGCCGGGTGGCGGCGCGGTGGAGGCGTTTGTCGGTGCGCACGATGGAGACGTAGTCCCACATGAGCCGGCGGATCTCGTCCCAGTTGTGGTAGATGACCACCAACTCGTCCACGTCGGTGACCTCGCCGGATTCCCATCGGGGCAGCTTCAGTTCCTCCTGCGCCTCGGACACGGGCCGCTTTTTCAAGCAATCCTCCAGGGCGAGTTTGGAGACGACGACTCCCTCGAGCAGGGAGTTGCTGGCGAGGCGATTGGCACCGTGCAATCCGGTGCAGGCGACCTCGCCGATGGCCCAGAGTCCCGGCAGGGTGGTCGCGCCGTGGATGTCGGTCTTGACCCCGCCGCATTGGTAGTGCGCGGCGGGAACCACGGGAATGGGTTGCTGGGTGATGTCGATATCGACGCTGAGACAGGTGTCGTAGATATTGGGGAAGCGCGAGCGAATGAAATCGGCGGGCTTGTGGGTGATGTCGAGAAAGACGCAGGGGCCGCCCGTTTTTTTGATCTCCTGGTCGATCGCCCGGGCGACGATGTCCCGCGGGGCGAGCGATCCGCGCGGGTCGTAGTCCTCCATGAAGCGGTGACCGTGTTTGTCGATGAGTTCCGCTCCCTCGCCGCGCATCGCCTCGGTGATGAGAAAGGATTTCAGTTCGTGGTGGTAGAGGCAGGTGGGGTGGAACTGGACGAATTCCATGTTCGCGATTTCGCAGCCGGCTCTCCAGGCCATCGCGACGCCATCCCCCGAGGCGACATCGGGATTGGTGGTGTAGAGATAGACCCGTCCGCTCCCGCCGGTGCAAAGGAGGACGCGGTCCGAGCGCAGGGTGATGACCTCGCCTTTTTTCTCGTCGAGCACGTAGATCCCGACGCAGCGATGCGGGGCGTCGAGGGCGAGCTTGGAGGTGGTGATGAAATCGATCGCGAAATGGTGTTCGAAGAGGTCGATCCGCGGGGAGGCCTTCACCGCGGCGAGGAGCTTGCTCTCGATCTCGCGTCCGGTGGTGTCCTTGTGGTGGAGGATGCGTCGGCGGGTGTGGCCGCCTTCGCGACCGAGTTCGATGACTTCCTCCCCGCTGTCGGAAATGGTTCCGTCGAAATGCACCCCCCACTCGATCAGTTCCTCGATGGCGCGGGGGCCCTCGCTGACGATGCGCCGCACGACCGACTCGGGGCAGAGACCGGCCCCGGCGTCGAGGGTGTCGGCGACGTGGCGGTCGAAGGAATCGTTTTCGCCCTGGACACAGGCGATCCCGCCCTGCGCCCACGAGGTGTTGGTGCTCGCCGCGTCGCGTTTGGTCACGATCGCGACGCGTCCCCGTTCCGCCGCCCGCAGGGCGAAGCTCAGTCCGGAGATGCCGCTCCCGACCACAATAAAGTCGTAGGTTTTCACTGGTATTTTTTACGATGGACCTAGGAGCAAAGGAAGCGCCTTATCGCCGGGCAGGCCGACATTGTCGATGAGGCGGGTTTGGCCGAAAAAGGCGGCCGCGAGGAGCCGGGGCGTCTGTCCGGCGAAATCGACGAGCGGTTCGAGGGTTGCGGCATCGACCATGGCAAAGTAGTCGAGGCGCGCCGGAGCGGCGGCGGCGAAGTGATCGAGGAAGGCCTGTCGCGCCTCGGTCGGACCGGGGAGGGTGCCCGAGGCGATCCCGGCGGCGACTTCGTGCAGGGAGCGGGCCAGGACGGGAGCGGCGGCGCGTTGCGCGGAGTCGAGATAGCGGTTGCGCGAACTCAGGGCGAGACCGTCGTCCTCCCGCACGGTCGGGGCGGCGAGAATGCGCACGGGAAAATCGAGGTCGCGCACGAGCCGCCGGATCACCGCCAACTGCTGGTAGTCCTTTTCCCCGAAGATCGCGGCATCGGGCCGGATCAGGGCGAAGAACTTCGCCACGACGGTGCAAACGCCGTCGAAATGTCCCGGACGGCTCGCTCCGCAGAGGGTGGTGGAGAGGCGGTTCTCGGTCACGGCGACGGACCGGTCGGCGGCATAGACTTCGTCGGCGGAGGGGGCGAAGACGAGGTCGACTCCGCGAGCGCGGCATTTTTCAAGATCGGCTTCGAGCGGACGCGGGTAGGCGTCGAAATCCTCGTGCGGTCCGAACTGGACCGGGTTGACGAAGAGAGTCGCGATGACGACGCCGTCTTTTCCCGCCACCTCGCGGGCCCGATCGAAGAGACTGGTGTGCCCGCGGTGGAGCGCGCCCATCGTCGGGACGAGCACTCGGGGGACGCCTTTCCGGTCGGCCAGTGAGGCGAGCAGATCCGCCTTTGTTGGGAGCACTTCCATCACAAGATCACGATCCGGCGATGCAGATCAGCGCCGTCTCGGTACGCAGGTAAAGGCGTCCGTTGGCCACCGCCGGCGTGCAGCTCGAACCGCTCCCGAGATCACTGCGCCCGAGGATTTTGAAGGTGTCCCCCGCCTCGATCATGATGAGTTCCCCCTCGCGACTGAGATTGAGGATTTTGCCATCCACCGCGAGAGGGGAGGCGAAGTAGTTGCCGCCGACCCGCTCCCGATAAATCTTTTCGCCCGTCTCGGCGTCGAGGCAGGAGAGGATGCCGCCGTCGCCCCAGAGGTAGAGGCGCCCTTCAAAATACAG
Source organism: Verrucomicrobiaceae bacterium (assembly GCA_012719225.1). Lineage (GTDB taxonomy): Bacteria > Verrucomicrobiota > Verrucomicrobiia > Verrucomicrobiales > DEV007 > Arctic95D-9. The sequence goes on along the minus strand of JAAYAT010000211.1, from coordinate 7,592 downwards.
CGGGGTCGGCACGTAGCCGAGTCCGTCGTTGAGGCCGAGCGCATAGACCAGCTCCGGCTCTCCGTTCGCTTGGGGACGCAGCGCGGTGCCCTGACGACCCTTCCCTCCCGATCCGAAGGTCGCAAAGACGGTTCCTCGGCCCGAGGCGATCGAACTGACGCTGCGCTGGGTGTATTCGCCGTCGTAGCTCCAGAGGACTTGGCCGGTCTTCGGGTCGAGACCTTTCCAGCCGTCGTTGGTTTGCAGCACCACCACGATCTCCTTTCCGTCCACTTTCATGGAGACCGGCGTGTTGTAGGCGGTGAGGTGTTTTTCCTCCGCGTCGGTGGTGACCCGCTCCAGTTCCCAGAGCGACTTGCCGGTGGCGGGGTCGAGCCCCAGGACGAGACTTTTGCGCAGCTCGGCCGAGTCGGTGTTCACGATGAGGACACCGTCGCAGAGAATCGGCGAGGAGGCGAAACCGTGATCCGAGGTGAACTCGGGCCATTCGCGTTTCCAGACGAGTTGGCCCGCGTGATCGAGCGCGAGCGCCTCGGTGTGTTTGCCCGAGCCCCAGGCGGCGTAGACCCGATCGCCGTCGACCGTCGGCGTGGAGGATGCGAAATTGTTGAACTTGTGCAGATTGTGCGTCTCCAGCGGAGCCTCCCAGACCCACAGGCGGGTCCCCGATGCCGCGTCAAAACATTCGATGCGGCGATTGCTTCCATCGGCGTCGGCGAGGGTGAGAAAAAGCTTTTCCCCCCAGAGCACCGGCGAGGAGTGACCGACCCCGTCGAGGGGAACGGACCAGAGATAGTCGCTCTCTTGGATCACGTGGCGCAGGCCGCTCATCTTGGCGATCCCCGCGCCGTCCACGCCGCGGAAGCGGGACCACTCCTGCGCATCCGTCTGTGGGAGCAGAAGAAAAGATGCGGCGACGAGACAAAGCAGCGGGCGGGTGTTCATGGACGTTTCCGGTGATGCGAAGCGGGATGGGTTCGAGGGGGGGCAGGTCCGCAAATTGCCGGAAAAGGGAAGCGGATGCAACCTCAAACCGCTGGCGGGAACGGGGCGGGAGAAAAGGGGGGGCGGCTTCGTCGCACCGATCACGTTCCCCCGCTTTTCCGGTGCGGAAAAGAGGAGGCTGCGCTACCTTCGCGGCGATGGTCAAAAATATTGTCATTGGTGCGCTGGCGCTCGCTCTTCTCGTCTCTTTCTTGTTTCACCGGACGCGGTCCGATGCGCCCCCGGTCGCCCCGGTGGTGGTGACGGCCCCGCTTCCCGATGCCGATCCCCATCCGGCACCGCCCGCTCTTCCGGAGCCCCTCCCTGTCACGGAGCCCGAACCCGATCCCCGCCTCGCGGCCTTCGAGGCGGCCTTCGACTCGGTCGCGGACGATCCCGGGCTCATCGGCGCTGCGATAGGGTTTTGTGTGCTCGACTCCGCCGGGGAGGTCATCTACGAACGGCGGAGCGACATCGCGCACATCCCCGCCTCGTCGCTGAAAACCCTGACGACGGCGACGGCGCTGGAGGTGTTGGGACCGGAATTCCGCTTCGAGACCCGCCTCGGGGTGAGCGCGGCGGAGGAAAACGGCATTTCCAAAGGAGACCTCATCCTGCTGGGAGGGGGCGATCCGATGCTCTCGATCGGTGATTACGAGTCCTGGATCGAGGGCCTGATCGAGGCCGGGCTCGCGTCGGTGCCGGGTCGGGTCATCGGCGACGGACGCCTTTTCCCCGGATCGATTTTCGCCGATTTCTGGAACTGGAGCGACATCGGGAACGGCTACGGAAGTCCGGTGTCGGGGCTGAATCTGGAGCACAATCGTTTTACGGCGACGATCCTCCCGGCGGAGGTCGAGGGAGAACCGGCCGCCCTCGGTGCGATCTGGCCCGAGGTGCCGGGGGTGGAATGGAACAACGAAGCGCTCACCGGGCCGGCCGGATCGGGCGATGGCCTTGTCCTCTACGGAGGGGAGCGGGCGGTCGTGATGCACCTGCGCGGCACCGCGCCGCTCGGGGAGGAAATGACCGTGAAAGGGGCGGTGCCCGATCCGGAAAAATTCGCGGCCCATCATTTGCGCGAGGCGCTCCTCGCCGCCGACATCGCGGTGAGCGGGGCGGCGGTCGGCGCGGGGGAGTTGGCGATGAAAGATGAGGTCGTGCCGGTGATCGGCAAGGAGCTGCTCGTTCACCAGTCCCCGCCGCTCCTGGAGATCGTCCGCAGTTTGCACGAGACCTCGGACAACCACGAGACGGAATGCCTTTTCCGGACGCTGGCCCTGCAGACCGGGATGCCCGCCGCCGAGGCGGTGCGGAAGCACTGGGAGGCACGGGGACTCGACCTGTCGGGCTGGCGCATGGTCGATGGGTCCGGCTTGGCGCGGGCGGACTACATCACCCCGCACGCGCTGGCCCGGCTGCAGCACCTCGTCAGCACGGGGCCACAGGGGACCGCCTACATGGAATCGCTCCTCACGGCTCTCGGCGGGAAACTGCGCTTCAAAGCCGGGGCGATGTCGGCGGTGCGCTCCATCACCGGACTGATGGAGGCGGAGAATGGCGAGAAGCTCGGCTTCGCCTTTATCGTCAACCACTACGGCGACGCCTCGTCGGTGCAGCGCTTGCAAGGGGAATTGCTCGGCGCGATGGCCGCCTGGGGCGCGGAAGACAAAAGTGCCGAATCGGATGACACGTCAAAATCGCCCGACCCTGACACTCCCACGGACGGCTAAAAAGCTAAACAGCTAATTGCTAAACAGCTACCCCTCCTTCGCGATGGCGTAGAGCGCTTTCTCGGATCGCAGGATGAGATGGCCCTCGCTCACGGCGGGAGTGCCTTGGAAGCGGCTCGTATCGGCGGCGAAGTGATTGACCCGGACCAATTCGAACTCCGGCTTGGCCGCGATCACAAAGGTGCCGGCATTGCGACTCACCGCGATGAGGTGACCGTTCACGAGAACGGGGGAGGCGTAGAAGGCCATTCCCTTGCCTTCCCGGCTCGCGATATCGAGACGTTCCCGGTAGAGCACCTCACCAGTTTCGGGGTTCGCGCACGCGGCGATCCCGTCTTCGCTGACCCAATAGAGGAGGCCTTCGTGTTCGACCGGAATCGGCATGTAGCTTTTCGCCCGGGTGCTCTCCCAGAGCAGAGCTTCGTCGCTGCGGTCCCCCTCGCCGCCGCCGCGAAAGACCGTGCCGAGCGTCCTCGGAAAACCGCCGAAGAGGGCGATCCGGTTCTCGCCGAGGGCGAGGGGACTGCCCGAGAGATTCCCTCCGACGGGGCTTTTGGAAAACCACCGCACCGCACCGGTTTTCGGATCGAGGCCCCGGATCTCTTCCCGGAAGGCCACGATGAGGTCGGTGCGGCCGGGTTCGGGACGGTGGAGGACCGGTGTGTTGTAGGTCTGTTCCAGCATGGGGTGTTCCATGCGCCAGACCTCCTCGCCGGTCTCCGGGTCAAAGGCGAGGAGGGCGCGGGCTTCGTCACCGGCGTTGACGATGACCCGTCCCCCGGCGAGAACCACGCTGGCGGCGGAACCCCAGGTCATTTTGGAGGAAAGCGTCCCTGTCGGCGCCGACCAGATTCGCCGGCCTTCCAAGTCGTAGGCAAAAACGCCGTTTTTGCCGTAAAAGCAGTAGATCCGTTCCCCGTCCGTGGCCGGGGTGCTGCTGGTGTAGCCGTGCTCGGGGAGGAATTCCGCGTAGCTGTCCTCGGGGAGGGTGGCGGGTTCGCTGGCGGTCCAGAGCCGCTCGCCGCTGTGCAGATCAACGCAGAGGAGATGGCGCACGAGGGCGAGCGAATCGTCTGCCGCGGCGGGATCCTCGCTTTTTCCGGGTGCCTCGCCATAGCCGGAGTAGGCGGTTACGTAGACCCGCCCGTCCGCGATGACGGGCGACGAGGATCCGGGGCCGGGGAGGTCGAGTTTCCATTTCAGATGCCTCGCATCGCTCCACTCGAGCGGAACGTCTCGATCGCTGGAGACACCGTCGCCATTGTTCCCGCGAAAGCGCGGCCAGTCCGCTGTGGCGGCGGGGTTTGGCGCTGTATTCGTCGCGGCGGGAGCGGCGGCGCGGGGCTGGCTGGCGGAAAGGGAGGGCAGCAAGAGGAGGACGAGAGCGCTCGGAAGGAAGGCAGCCGGAGAGTGGGGAACGGGAGATGCCATGAGGAAGGATCCCAAGGTAGAACATTTTCCCGGAGTCCGGCAAGTGTTTCCGGCGGGATCACGTCACTGTCGCCGGGTCGTCCGGACGATGTAAGGAACCGGATCCGGGGTCGTCTTTCAGGGCAACTCCTCCTATCCCATCCCACCTGATGAAAGCACTCGAACTCACCACCGATACCTTCGATTCCACCCTCGCGGGCACCTCGCTGCCGGTCCTCGTCGATTTCCACGCCGAATGGTGCGGTCCCTGCAAAATGCTCGGACCCATCGTGGAGCAAGTGGCGGAAGCCAAGGAGGGCGAGGTCCTCGTCGCCAAGGTCGACATCGACGCCGCCCGCGAGATCGCGATGCGCTACGAGATCACTTCGGTCCCGACCCTGATCGTTTTCAAAGACGGCCAACCGGTCACCGGCGCTCGCGGGGTCCAGACGAAGGCGGCGATCGAATCCATGATCGCCCGCGCGGCGGCTCCGCAGACGTGAGTCTCGCTGGGGCGGCGCGCGATGTTCGCCGGACCGCCCGCAGTCCTCGTTTTTCGCGCCCCGAAATGGCCAAGGCGGGCTACGTGATACCGTCCGGTCCGATCGCCTGAAAAATTCCCCGCTTGTGCGAGCGTGGGGTGTTCCCGATGGTCTCTCGTCCGGTGCGTTCCCGGTGCCTCCCTTCGCGCAGGCGCGTGGAGTGTCCGAGACAACCGGGAAACGTAACCATTTTCAGATGAGATCCCGATTCCCGACCCGGCGCGTCCTCCTTTGCACTCTCTCCGCCGTCGCGGCGTGGAGCCTCGCGGGCGTTGTGGTTTCCCGTGCCGACGAGAAGGCTTTCGCGGCGATCGAACCTCTCCTCGCGACCTATTGCTACGATTGTCACGGCGACGGGATGGACTCGGGCGATTTCGCGATGGACGATTACGAGACGGTCTCCGAGCATCTCGGCAATTTCGATGTCTGGTTTGAAATCTGGAAGAATGTCCGCAGCAACCTGATGCCGCCGGCGGACAAACCGCAGTTCGAGACCGAGGAACGAGACCGGGTGCTCGCTTTCATCGAAGGCGAAATTTTCAAGATCGACCGCGAAAACCCCGATCCCGGCCGCGTCACGATACGCCGCCTCAATCGCGAAGAGTATCGCCATTCCATCAAGGACCTCCTCCGCGTGGATTTCAAGGTGGAGGATGTTCTCCCCGCCGATGACACCGGCTACGGCTTCGACACCATCGGCGACGTGCTCAGCATCTCGCCGCTCCTCATGGAAAAATATCTCGAGGCGGCCACCCTCGTTGTCGAGGATGCGGTGCCCACCGACGGGCCCGGCATCGTCGAGTGGTGGTTCGATGCGAAGAAATTCAAGGAAGAACGCAACGCCGACTGGGGGGCCGATTGGATGCCCTTCGGTCACGCCCGCAAGATGCAGTCGAACGAGTGGGTGAGTCACGACGGGGAATACGAGGTCATGGTCGACTTCCGCATCCGCGGTTCCGACGAAGCGACCTCCCATACCGTCCATTTCGCGTTGGGTGTCGGGGACAAGGAACTGACGCGGCGCAAACTGGGATGGGACAACTCCGAGCGCATCGTTCTGAAGGCGAAAACCACTCTGAAAAAGGGCAAGGACGAGCCCTTTTGGTTCGCCACCGAAGTCGCGGACCCGCCGAAGGAGGGGGAGAACAAACTCGGCGTGGTGGTGCGGAGCGTCCGGATCCGAGGGCCTCTCGACGGCAGCCAGAAAGACTACCCTTGGAATGCCCGTTACCTTTTCTCCGAAGGCCCGCCCCCGGCCGATGAGAACCAACGCGATTCCTATCGCGCGACGATTCTTCGGAAATTCGCGACGCGGGCGTTCCGCCGTCCCGTCGATGACGGCACCGTCGAGCGACTCGTCGCCCTCGCCCGCGAAGTCGACTTGCAGCCGAACAACGGCTTCGAGGACGGCATCGCCGAAGCCATCACCGCGATCCTCGTGAGCCCGCGCTTCCTCATGCGCGCCGAGTTTCAACCCGAGCCGAACAATCCCGGCAAAGTGGTGCCGATAGACGAGTATGCGTTGGCCTCGCGGCTCTCGTATTTTCTCTGGAGTTCCGTGCCCGACGACGAACTCCTCAAACTCGCCGGGGAGAACAAGCTGCGGGCGAATCTCCGGCCCCAGGTGGACCGTCTCCTCAAGGACGAGAAATCGCAGCGGTTCGTGAAAAACTTCGTCGGTCAATGGCTCCAGGCCCGCGACGTCGAGACCCTCGCCTTTGACGAGCGCCGCCTTCTCGAGGAAAAAGATTTCTCCACCGCACGCAGGATCTTCAACGGTCGTCTCCGCCAGTCCATGCGGCTGGAGAGCGAGAGTTTTTTCGCCCACGTCCTCCGGGAAAAACGACCCGCCACCGAGCTGCTCACCGCGAACTACACCTACCTCAATGAAAACCTCGCCGAATGGTACAAGATCGACGGGGTCAAGGGCGGCCACATGCGCAAGGTGGACCTGCCCGAAGGCTCGCACCGAGGGGGCATTCTGACCCAGGCGACCTTCCATCTCGTCACCTCGAATCCGACGCGGACCTCGCCGGTGAAACGGGGCCTTTTCGTCTTGGAAAACTTTCTCGCGACCCCGCCTCCGCCAGCCGTTCCCGACGTGCCGCCGCTGGAGGATTCAGCCAAAGGGAAAAACAAAAATCTCACTCTGCGGGAAATTCTCGCGATCCACGCCGAGCAGAAGGTTTGTGCTTCGTGTCATGTGAGGATGGATCCCATCGGCCTGGCCTTGGAGAACTACAATGCCATTGGCGTCTGGCGCGACACCGAGAAAGGACGCCCCATCGACGCGAGCGGCGAGCTCATGACGGGGGAGAAATTCAGCAACGCCCGCGAGTTGAGCACCATTCTCGCGACCGTGCGCAAGGAGGACTTCCATCGCGCCGTCGCCGAGAAGCTGATGACCTACGCGGTGGGGCGCGGGATCGAGTATTTCGACGCGCCCACCATTGATAAGATCGTTGCCGACGCGGAGAAAAAAGGCGGCTCGCTTCTGGAGATTCTCTACGGAGTGGTCGAGAGCGCCCCCTTCCAAAAACGGCGGGGCGACGGCGACATGTTCGTAGGCGAGTAGACGAGATCAAGAGCGGAAGGCGACCCGACCAGCAGCGTCGCCGCGGAAGGGGGGCGGGGGAACTGTGGGTCAATCCCGTTCCTGCGCGAGGAGACGGGTAATCTCCGCCACGGAAAGATCCGTCAGTTCCGCGATCTCGGCGGGCGTCCGGCCTTTCGCAAGCATTCGGCGAACGAGATCCGCCACGCCTTTTGCATGACCTCTCTCGATGCCCTCCTCGAGCAGTTCCTTTCCGGCCCGCGTTTCGTGCAGTGGTGTCAGTTCGGCGATCATTTTACGAAGTTCCTCCCGGCTTTTGGTTTTGAATCGTTGCAACAACAGCAAAAGGAAAATTTCCCCGAGCACCTC
>JAAYAT010000210.1 GCA_012719225.1 Verrucomicrobiaceae bacterium | reverse complement strand
CTCAAGGGAGATTGGTTCGCTGAGGACGCCCGCGAGATTCCGGTGGTGGCCGACTACGATGTGATCGTCTGTGGAGGTGGCCCGGCGGGATTTGCGGCGGCGCTGGCGTCGGCGCGGAGCGGGGCGAAGACGGCCCTGATCGAGGTCCACGGCTGTGTCGGCGGGATCTGGACCGCCGGGATGCTCTCGTGGATTCTCGACGGACTCAACAAACCGGGGATCATGGCCGAGCTGATCGTGCGACTCAAGGAGCAGGGCAACGGGAAAAAGGTCAACAGCGCCTGGGTCTATCATCCCGAACCGATGAAGCTGCTCCTCGAGGACATGCTCGTCGAGGCGGGGGTGAATCTCCGCCTTTTCACCCGCATCGTCGGGGCCGTGCCCGATGAAAAAAACCGGCTCGCCGCCGTCGTGACCGAGTCGAAGTCCGGCCGCGAGGTCTGGACTGCGAAAAGTTTCATCGATGCCACCGGGGACGGCGACCTCGCCGCGCAGGCGGGTTGCGGCTTCGATTTCGGGCGTCCCGGCGACGGCATCACCCAACCGATGAGCCTGATGGTTCTGTTTCACGGGGTCACCACCGACGGCATCGCCCCCTTCGTCAATCACCTCGCCGAGGCGAGAAATCTCGGCCGCGGCAAGGCCAATTTTCTCGCCGAACTGCGCTCCGCCGGGATCGATCCCTCCTATGGCGGCCCCTCCATTTTTGAAATCCACGACGGTCTCTATGCGATGATGGCCAACCACCAGTACAATGTCTCCGCCATCAACGCCGACGACATGACCCGTGCCACCCTGGAGGGACGGCGGGAGAATCACGCGATGATCAACGCCCTCCGCAAGAAGGGCGGTCCCTGGAAAAACGTCGAGATCATTTCCACCGCCGAGCAGATCGGGACCCGAGAAGCCCGCCGCATCCACGGACGCTATTCGGTCAGTGACGAGGACATCAAAACCGGGGCTCGTTTCGACGACGGGATCTGCCGGGTCCACTTCGGCATCGACGTGCATTCGACCGATCCTGGAAAGACGAAGGCAATCGAAAGCAAGCCCTTCAAATCCAAGCCCTACGACATCCCCCTGCGCTCGCTCATGGCCAAGGACGTCGACGGTCTGGTCCTCGCGGGTCGTTGCATCAGCGGCGGATTCCTCGCCCACAGCAGCTATCGGGTCACGGGGAACTCCGTGGCGATGGGCGAGGCCGCCGGGGTCGCTTGCGCTGTCGCGGCGCGGGAAAAGGTGCTCCCCCACGAAGTGCCTTTCTCCGCTCTCGGCGCCAAGACCGTCGGGTAAAAGGGAAGGGAGGTGGTCCCGCAAAAACGCCCGGGGTCGAAACCCCGAAAACCCAAACGGCCGCCCTCCCGCAACCACACGGGAGAACGGCCGATGGGAGGAGGGAGGGTTCGTTCTATTCGACGGCGTCTTCCACGGTTTCGCCGACTTTCTTGAGAGCTTCGCCGACTTCCTCCGCTCCGCGCTCGACCGCTTTGACGGTGGTGCGGGCGGCTTTTTCGGCACCTTCGCCGACTTGCTCCGCAGCCCGTTCGAGGCGCTCGCCCGCGGTCGGGGGCGCGGTGGAGGGGGAGGTCGAGGCATTTGTTGCCGTCGCGTCGGAGTTGGACTCCCCGGCCGATGCCACGCTGGATTTCATCGACGCGGGGTTGGCGACGGCGATGACGCCTTGGGCGATGCGGGGTCCGGCGTCACCGCTGGGTTGGGTCCCCTTGTCTTCTCCGGCGTGGACGATCACAGCGCGCCCGATGATGGCGTGGTCCCCTGCCACGAGGGAGAGGCCGTGGACGGTGAGGACGTGATTGGCGTTCCCGTCGGCATCGGTTTCGAGGTTGCCGAAGTCACCGACATGGCGCTCCTCGTCGCCGGGGAGACCGTGGGCTTTGCCGGCGGGATTGAAATGACCGCCCGCGCTGCTGCCGTCGTCGGACGAGATGTCGCCGAATTCGTGGATGTGCATGGCGTGTTTGGCATTCGGTTTTAAGCCGGAAAGCCGCACCGAGATGCGCACCTCGTCCTTTTCTGCGGGTTCGAAGGTGACAACCCCACGAGCTTCGTTGCCCTTGGTCGGTACCAGCACCGCCGAGAGGACGGGTCTCTCCCGGTCCGAGGCGTGGTGTTTGTCGTCCGCCCGCTCCGTCGGGTCCCCGGCTTCGGCGGGCTTGTCGGCGGAGGGAGGAGTCTGGCCGGGGTTGTCCTGAGCGACGATGGCCGCGGGGGCGGCGAGGGAGAGCAGGAGGGAAAAGAAGGTGATTTTCATGAGGAGGTGTGTGTGGAGGATTCCGGTGTTTCTCTCCTCTTCGCAGCAGGGAGCTTGCCGCGCTTTCAAAAAATCGACAAGCCTTTGGAAACGAATGGTATAGCTGTTTCCGGCCTCCAACCGGGAGTAGGGCCGCGGTGCCGTGGGATTGGCTCTCTGCAAGGTGTCACGGGCATTTTGCAATCCCTTGGCCGGGGAACGGGCGCTATGGGGCGGGGAGTCGCGGGGCGTGACGGAATTTCGGATGCAAGCGCTCCCGCCGTGCGTAACCTCTCGCCACGAAACATGGCGAAAGAGAAATCAAACAGGGCGGCGCGAGCGGGCGCGGCGATCGAGGTGAGGGGTGCTCGCCAGAACAATCTCAAGGGCGTCGATCTCGACATCCCCATCGGGAAACTCACCGTCATGACCGGTCCGAGCGGCTCGGGAAAATCGAGCCTGGCCTTTCAAACGCTCTACGCCGAAGGCCAGCGCCGTTACGTGGAAACTTTCTCCCCCTACACCCGGCAGTTTTTCGACCGCATGGACAAACCCCAGGTCGATTCGATCCGGGGGATCCCCCCGGCCATCGCCATCGAACAGCAGAACGCCGTCAAATCGACCCGCTCCACCGTGGGCACCATCACCGAGATCAACGACTACCTGAAGCTGCTGTTCCCCCGCCTCTGCCGGGGCTACGATCCGATCAGCGGAGAAGAGATCGCCCCCGACACTCCCGAGACGATTTTGCGGAAAACGACGGAATCTTTTGGCCGCGAGCTTCCGCTGCTCGTTGTCTTCGGGGTCGATGTGCCACCGGGAACCGAGGTGGCGGACTTCTTCGCCT
>JAAYAT010000209.1 GCA_012719225.1 Verrucomicrobiaceae bacterium | reverse complement strand
GTGGTCCCATGAGTGGCTACGAACGCATGGAACGCATCATCCGCTGGCTCGACGAGCATCACGCGGAGCAGCCTTCGCTCGGCGAGCTGGCCGCCTTGGTCGGCTTGAGCGAGTTCCATTTTCACCGTGAATTCGTGCGCTGGACCGGGATCACGCCGAAGGATTTTCTGCAATGCCTCACCCTCCGGCACGCCCGCGAGCGGCTCGCGGCGGGGGATGCGGTGCTGGACGCGGCGCTGGCAGCGGGCCTGTCGGGGCCGGGTCGGCTGCACGACCTCTGCGTCACTCTGGAGGCGGCCACTCCGGGCGAGGTGAAACGCGGCGGCGCGGGTCTCCGGATCGTCTGGGGGATGGCGCTGTCGCCCTTCGGTCCCGCCCTCCTCGGCGAAACGGAGCGCGGGATCTGCCGCCTCGATTTTTGTGAAAACGATTCGTCTTTCGGCAAGCTCCGGGCGGCTTGGCCGCGGGCGGATTTCGTTCGCGACGACGAACTCGCGAAGGAACGGATCGAGGCGATTTTCCGCCAGGGAGAGGCCGCCGCCGCGCCGCGGAACCTGCGCGCGCTGGTTCGCGGGACCCCTTTCCAACTCCGGGTGTGGCGGGCGCTGCTGGAAATCCCGGTCGGCTCTCTCACGACCTACCGTCGGCTGGCGGAACGGATCGGGCATCCCGGCGCGGCGCGGGCGGTGGGGACGGCGGTGGGGGCGAACTCCCTGGCCTGCCTGATTCCGTGCCATCGCGTCATCCGGGAAACCGGAGCGCTCTCGGGCTACCGATGGGGCGTCGGGCGCAAGCGTTCCCTGATCGCGTGGGAGGGGGCCGCCGCTCCGAGCCTACGCACTTAGGGTGCCTTTTTGCTTTTCGGGCAGGCGGGAAATCCGGGAAGATCGGCCTCATGAAAAAAGATTCCGTCCTTTTTTGTCTCCTCACCGGAACGCTCGCTCTCGCCACCGCCGGGATGGGTTTCGCCGCCGAGGTGTTCGAACTGGGCGAAGCCAATTTCGAGGCGCGTCCCCTGGGCAAGGAGGCGGACGGAATCGTGGGGGATTTCGTGATGCGGAACGACAAGGTCACCTTGCTGGTCTCCGGCAATCTCCCGCTGCGCCGCGCCAACATGAGCACCTTCTACGGCGAGGACGGCATCACACCCGGTTGCCTCTACGACCTGACCCTCTTGGGAGCGGACAACGATCAGATCACGATTTTCTCCCCCTCCGGGCAGCGGGGGGCGGTCAACCACGTGCGCATCGTCAGCGACGGAAAAGACGGCGAGGCGGTCCTGGAGACGGTCGTCTCGTCGGCGAAGTCGGGCGGCCTGTCAAGGCGACACGAATACCGCCTCGAGGACGGCTGGCAGGGCGTGTTGATCGTCACCACGATCACCAACGAGGGCGAGGACGCCGTCAAGGTGCCGTTGGCGGATCGCTGGTCCCCGACGCGGACGAAGGGAAGCTTTTATGGGGTGCATTGGAGTGACGCGATCGATCCCGCCGACAAGGCCGGTTACGCCCATGCCTGGGTGGACGAAGCCGGAGCGATGCTCCCGGACGAAGCGGAGATGGAACTCGCCCCAGCGGCCTCCGTCACCGTGGCGCGTTTCCTCGCGGTGGGCGCTTCCCCGGCGGAGGCGGCGGGCGTCATCGAAGCGAGACGGTCCGACGGGACGGTGGGCACGCTGAAAGTGGTTTTGAAAGAGGAGAAAGACGGCGCGGCCCCGGCGCGGGGGCGGGTCGTCATCGCCACTCCGCCCAACAAGAGCATCCCGGCCTATCCCGACGCGAAGGGGGCCTTCACCGTGAACCTGCCCGCCGGAGACTACACGCTCACCGTCGAGGACATCGGGCGCGAGACGCCGGTGGAGGAGGTCGTGGTCGCGGCGGGCGCGACGGTGGAAAAAGAGATCGCCCTCTCTCCGCGCAGCGCCATCGCCTTCGATATCGAGGACGAGGCGGGCCGCTCCATTCCCTACAAAGTCCAGTTCAACGCCCTCGGCGAGACGGCCAAGGTGGATCTCGGACCGAGCGACCGGGCGCACGGTTGCGTCGATCAGTATTTCTCCGAAAAGGGAAAGTTCACCGTGCCGCTGCCGCCGGGTCGGTATGAGATCATCGTGACCCGGGGACCCGAACACGCCCATCTCCGCAAGGAAATCGAGTTGTCGCCCGGAGCCGTGGGCACGGTTTCCGGGGTTTTGCCCCGGGTCGTGAAAACCCCCGGCTGGATCGCGGCGGACTTTCACAACCACTCCACCCCGAGCGGCGACAACACCTGCGGCACCGACGACCGCATCATCAGCCTCGCCGCCGAGCACATCGAGTTCGCTCCGACGACGGAACACAACCGCCTCTACGACTGGCTCCCCCACATCGAGAAACTCGGGCTGGTTCCCTATCTCAAGACCGTCCCGGGGATGGAAATGACCGGTTCGGGAGCGCATTTGAACTCGTTTCCCTTCACGCCGGAGCCCTCCCGGCAGGATGGCGGCGGCCCCGTCTGGAAAAAAGATCCGCGGCTCAATGCGATCACCCTGCGCGACTGGCAGAAGGTCGAGGACGACAGATGGGTCCACCTGAATCACCCTGACATGGTGGAAAACTTCATCGACCGCGATCGCGATGGCCGGGCCGATGGTGGTTTCGCCTACCTCGGCGGATTGATCGACGGCCTCGAAACCCAGAACTACCGGGCCAGCCAGATTCTGGCGGGCGCTCCCTACAAAATCGCCCCCGCACGCGGCGGTGGTCCCGGGCGCGTCGTGGCGCCGATCCGCGAGTTCATCTGGTTGCAGTTGCTCAACCAGGGGCTCAGCCCGAAAGCGCTCGCCGTCTGTGACGCCCATCACATCTACGGGAACGGGGTTGGCGGCTGGCGAACTTATGTGAAAAGCTCGACCGACGATCCGGAAAAAATCGACTGGCGCGAGATGAGCCGCAACGCCAAGGCCGGACGCATGATTCTCTCGACCGGCCCCTACCTCGAAGTCGAGACCGGCAGCGGAATCCTCGCCGGCGGGCACGACCGCGTCAGCGGAGCGATCCAACTGAAGGTCCGCGTCCAGTGCTCCACCTGGCTCGACATCGACCGCGTCCAGGTGCTGGTGAATGGCCGACAGACGCCGGAATACAATTACACGCGGGAGAAAAATCCCGATATGTTCGCGGACGGAGTGGTGAAATTCGACCGGACCTTGTCGCTCCGTCTCGACCAGGACGCCCATCTCATTGTCGTGGCGATAGGGGAGAATCACAGCCTCGAGACCGGCTTCGGATCGAGCGCGCAAGCGAAGTTCCAGCCCGTCGCCTACAACAATCCCATCTTCGTCGATGTGTATGGCGGCGGCTTCTCGCCCAATGGCGATACCCTTGGCTACGACCTGCCCGTGGCCGGTCTGAAGGTGGACGATGTGAAGGCGAAACTACCGCCGGAAGCGACCAAGCCGTAGGAGAGGAACCGGGTCGTCCGGCTTCGGCAGGGCACTCCCGGTGCGGCTGTTTTTCTTTCTTCCTACTTCGAGGATCGGGCGCTGCCAACGCTGTTGACGAGGCGGATCCTGGCGGTTTTTGTCTCCGGGGAAATCCGCAGTTCGCAGTGGAATCCACCGGTGCGGCCGTTGTGGGACAAGCCCTCTTCCCGGATGGTCCAGGCCAGTCCGGTCTCGCCGCGTTGTGGCGTCGCCGCCAGTTCCATCGCGGCGAGGAGGGAAGCGGGGGTGTCGCCCGGCCAATGCGCTGCCGCGAAACGCGTCAGGTCGCGGGCCGTGGAGACGCCCGCCCCGGCCCCGCAGAGAGAGTCGAAGTGCCAGAGGGAAACGGCGCGCCCCTTGCTGTGCGGTGTGGCCAAGCGATCCCGGAACTCCGCCGGGATCGAGTCCGGGGTGCGCTGGACGAAGGAGGAACTCATCCCGAGCGGTTCGAAGATCGTCTCCCGCAGCAGGACTTCGTAGGGTTTTCCGTTGATCCTTTCGAGGAGATGTCCTAACAAGCCCATGCCAAGATTGGAGTAACTCTTTTCTCCGCGCTTTTTGAAATCGGATTCCCGGAATGCCTTGAGATAACGGTGCAGTCTCTCGACCGAATAATGGGCGTAGGGATCGGCGGGAGCAATCCCTTCCTTGAGATCCGCGGGCAGACGAGGCAGGCCGGAGCGGTGCGTCGCGAGTTCGAGGAGGGTCACGCGGTGCAGCGGAGAATCCGGCGCGAGGAGGTCCGCCGGAAGGTGTTTTGAAATGGGATCTTCCAGCGTGGCTTTTTTATGGAGGACGGCATCGGCGAGGAGGATGCCGGTGAAGACCTTGGTGAGGGAGCCGATTTCAAAAAGGGTGTCTTCGTCGACGGCGGGACCGTCCTCGCGGAGCAATCCCGCGGAAGCAAAAACGGCGGGGGCTCCCTTTTCGATCTCCGCGATGGCGATGCCTTCCCCCGGGTTCTGGGACTCGCGGTGATAGTCCGCCGCTTTCTCCGGGAGTCCGGCCGACAGGGACCCGGGCGCGAGTGTCGCGAGACTCAGGAGCAAACAGACCGAGGAGCAAACAGACCGAGCGGGGGAGGGCGAGAGCAGACATGCCGCGAGAGTAGGGAAGGCGGCGGAATCTGTCAATTTCCGTCGTCGCGGACTGGACCTCCATCGAAATGTTTTGAATACTGAACCCTTCCGCTTGCCATGACACCTCGCATTTTCTTCCGCTTCCTCATCCACATCCTCTCCGGTCTCGCCCTTTTCGCCACGCCCCTCCTCGCGGCGGCGGCGGAGGAGAAACTCGATTTCGGCGAAATCACCGAAGAGCACATCCGCATTCCGATGCGCGACGGGGTGAAGCTCTCCGCCTATCTCTATCGTCCCCCGGGCGATGGACCCTGGCCGGTGATTTTCGAACAACGCTATGCCTCGCTGCGGGGGAAGGGAACGCGGGAATCGGCCGCGCGACTGGCGCGGGGCGGCTACGCGGTGGCTCTTGTGAACTACCGGGGCACCCATCTCTCGGAGGGGAAATGGGTCGGCTACCGGGCGATGCAGTTCGGGGAATTGCGAGACGGTTTCGACGCCTGTGAGTGGCTCGCGGGGCAAGCCTGGAGCACCGGAAAAGTCGGCACTTTCGGCAGTTCGCAGGGCGGCTACGCGCAGAACTACCTGGCGGTGACCCGGCCGCCGCATCTCGTCTGCCAGTACATGATCGACACGGGGGTGAGCCTTTTCCACGAGGGGTATCGCATCGGAGGCATGGCCAAGCCGCTGCGTTTTCAGAGCCTCGCCCGGATTTGCCGTGACCCGGCGGACAACGCGGAGTTGCTCGCGGAATGGGCCAAACACCCCACCTACGACGACTACTGGGCGGCGGAGGATTGCAGCCCGCATTTCGGGAAAATGGACGTGCCCTGTTTCACCATCGGGAGTTGGTACGACTTCATGAACCAGGGCTCGATCGCGAGTTTCATCGGGCGCGAGCACGAAGGCGGGGCCGGTTCGAGGGGGCGGCAGTGGCTGCTCATCGGACCTTGGCTCCACGGACGTTATAACAAAGGTACGAAAAACGGAGAGCTGGAGTATCCGGCGAACGCGGCGTGGGACACCGAGGCGCACATGCTGCGCTGGTTTGATCATTGGCTCAAAGGGATGGAAAACGGCGTCACCGACGAGCCGAAAGTGCGCTGGTATGAGATGGGCGCGGTCGGCGAGGGCGATGCCGGGGGCAACCGCTGGCACGAGGCCGCGGACTTTCCTCCGGCGGCGGAGGAACGGTCGCTCTACCTGCACGAGGACGGAGAGTTGCACAACGAGGCCCCCACCGCGGCGGATTCGTCCACGAGTCTGGTCAGCGATCCGCGCGCTCCCATGGAGCTTCCGGCGAGGGGATTTCCGGGCGCACGAGACGCCCGTTCCTTCGAGGAGCAGGCGGAGGTGCGGACCTTCACGACGGAGGCCCTCACCGAACCGGTCGCGTGGATCGGCCGGGTCCACGCGGAGTTGCAACTCTCCTCCACCGCCGTGGATACCGATGTCATCGTGCGCGTCAGCGACGTCTATCCCGACGGGCGTTCCATTCTGATCATCGCCTACCCGCAGCGAGTTCGCTACCGCGAGGGATTCGACAAGGAAGTGATGATGACGCCCGGTGAGATCTATCCGGTGCGTTTTCCGGTCGGTTGGATCAGTCAGGTGTTTGCCAAGGGACATCGTATTCGCGTCACCATCGCGAGCACAGGCGCCCCCTACTACGAGCCGAACCCGCAGAACGGAAAAGGGTTCCCTGCTGAAATCCCCGACGATGCCGTCGTCGCGACCAACACGATCCACCACTCCGCGAGTCACCCCTCGCGCCTGATCGTGCCGGTGAAAAAGGGCGAATGATCCGGGGGGGAATGGGTTCACGGTGTGGTCGGCGATTGTGCAAATCGCCTCTGGTTGGGGTTGGTCTGATAAGTAGCTTTTTGGAGGCAGTTCATCTTATCCGGTGGTAGTAGAATCGACCGAATTGTCGATCTTGAAAGCGACCTTTCCGGCGCACAGGTAGGGTCAGGAGCATTTACCATCCCTTCGGATTGCATTCATCGCATCCGGCGAATACATCGGGATTGAGGACGGCCCGGCCGCGCAATCGTTCGATCATGGCCGTGGTCATTCCGGCTTCCTCGCAGAGTTCGTCGAAATGGTCCATGATTCCGTTGACCTGATGTTTCACAATTGATCGTGCCTTCTCCTCCGACAGTCCGAATTCGATAGCCGAGTCCAAACACAGTCGGATTCTCGAGAGGTTGCTCGTGCGCGTAATCTTCATCCCGTGACTGGCTTCTCCGCCGGCCCGGGGAAACGGCGTAACATCATAGGCCGGGGTCAGCCGAATCTTCCCACCCTCTACGAAGAAGGAATGGTTCCGGGCATGATCGTCGGTATTGCCCATCAACACGTTGAAGACCATCCGTGAAAACAACTCGGTCGCGTCCTTCCGGAATTCCACCCCGTTCACCCGGATCAGGTCGACGAGATCCGGATACGAGGCTTCAAGAGCCCAACGCTCGTCCAAGTTTAGCACGGTAAGTCCGGACACGAGGGAATGTCGATACCAACCGCCCGTTCCCTTTTCGCGGTCGAAGCGTTCCACCAAGAGGATGTCCTTCCCCGCCACGTTCTCAAGGGACACGGTCGCGACGTCCAAACCGATCCGAGCAGCGAGGGTCATCGCGACATACTCGGCCTTCATGATTTCGAAGGTGTCGGTGGAGATTGAAAATTTAGCGATGTGCTTGGATGTATCAGTTGTGATCGCGGCCTGGGGCCTTGCGCCCCCGTTTGCGGTGCCATGGTATAGAGCCTCCTCAAGATCGGCTGGGATCGAATGATCCGTGGCCAGGAGTTCCGCCGCCTCGTGGAGATCGTCAAGCGTGGCAGCATTCATTTCACGTGACACGTAGTCAGAAGCAGACTCCTGAAAGTCGAGGGCCCCGGTGCGGTCCGATCCTGATTGAAGGAGATAAGTTCTTTCGTCGATATCTCGTCCGACTTCGATCTCGCCTTTTCCAAACATCCGATTTGCAATGACTCGCCTCCCCCATGCATCGGGTGCCGCGTCACGCAGGCAGGAAAAAAGATCCAACCCGCCACTTGGTTCGTGAACTCCCCGCCGCAGGGGCAGTTCAGGTTCGTAGATCGGGACGGCGTTGGTCCGCTCGAGAAAGGAGCGCCCGTAGGCAAATGCCTGCCGCCCCTGGGAGTCAAATTGCAACTGACCGGCTACGACCGGTTCCGTCGCGCCCGGCAACCACATCCAGACATAACATTTAGAAATCATCATCGATCACCACCTTGCGGGTTCGGATCCGCTGAGGCAGCAGCGCGTCGATTTCAGCGGCTCTGGTGGCAGTCGCCGCAAGGCGATCTGAATCCGGATCGAAGAGAGGCACTCCGAGAAGATGGGCCGCTTGAAAATAGGTGCCCGCCGCTACACTGGGAGAACCCTCGAGCATCTTTCGGACGGTGGGAATGGAAACCCCAAGACGATCAGCCAACTCGTCCAGTTTCAGGTTTCGCTCCTTCCTCCGGATACGAAGCAACGCGGCAAAATGCGCAAGCGCCGCTCTGGTAGCGGGGCTAGTGTGGGCGGAGACTTTTGGCATAAAGTAAAATTGCTTTTAAATTCGTTAATTGCAATTTTATTTTCATTTCAGAGATCGGAAACCCTAGATGATGCCTCAGAACGCTAGGTTGGCGTCCTCCTGTTCCGTGTCCCTGGAGAGAGTGCGCGGGTTGTTTCACCGGAGACTGGCTCAAGTCATGCAGACTTGGCCGTTTTGGCTCCGTTCCACATGCAGTAACTCACTGCGAAGAAATGAGTCGTAAAAAGCTCCTCCGGTTGGGATCGAACCAACGACCTAATCCATTCAACTCCCTGCAAATTAGGTTGTTACGATGGAGAGAACATCCTTGATCATTGACAAACGTCCTCGGTGTTGTCAAATTTGTTGTCAATATGGCGAGCGTCTACAAAAGGAAACAGTCCCCAGTCTGGTATGCAGCCTACTTCAGGGCGGACGGAAGTCGAGTGCATCGTTCGACGGGGCACAAAAACAAGCAGCGAGCCATTGAGGTGGCGGTGGATTGGGAAAAGGCAGAAGCGGCTGCGCTCAAAGCCCATGCTGACCTGCAACCCGGGATGGCTGCCATTGTCGCCAAGGCTGGGAGGGAGGCGAGTGCAGGTCAGTTGACGCTCGACCGTGCGCGGAAGCACCTGATGGAACTCTATCGCTTGGGTTCGGGTGAGGAGTTTCCTTCCTACTCTGTCCAAGAATGGCTTGGGCACTGGCTCAACGAAAGCCGGAAGCGGATCAGCGATGCGACGATGCGGCGCTACGAAACGTCGGTCGCCGACATTCTCAAGGCACTCGGTACAGCTCAGAAGAAAAACATTGCCTTGCTCACGACGGAAGACGTGCAGCGGGCTCAGACAGCCCTGTCCAAAGGTGACACCAAGGCCAGCACCGCCAACTTCAAAATTCAGGATTTCAAAAATGCCATTCGGGCAGCTTTCGAGCAAGGGGTTATCGAGCGAAACGTCGGGCTTCCTGTGAAGCCACTGCCCACGGAGGACAGCGATCTCCGGGGAGAGTTCACCGTTGCAGAGATCCGGAAGCTGAT
>JAAYAT010000208.1 GCA_012719225.1 Verrucomicrobiaceae bacterium | reverse complement strand
TCGTGCTTTTTGAACATCGTGGGGACGATGTCCCCTCCGAGGTGATCGTCGCGACCGGTGGCGAGGTGGCAGGTTCCGAGCACTTTTTCATCCTGAATGTCCGCCCCCGAGACCGGCAGCACCTGGGTGCCGAAGCCGAGTTCCCCGAGAGTGCCGGTCATCGGATCATCGAGGAGGCGGGCGTTGTGCTCGTCTATGGTCGCCTGGTTCCCGGAGATCAGAATCGAACGGGTGATGTTGCGGTCCTTCACATCGAGTAAACCGAGAGTGCCGTCGGCGTATTTCATGGGAAACTGGCCGTTCGCATCGACCGGAACGAAATAGACCTCGCCGGCGGGCAGGTTCGCCACATCGGGCTTGGTCCCGGTGCAGAGTCCGTGCGATTTTTGCGCCTCCTGGCCCGCCAGATCGAGCGAGGCGGTGAGGACCCGTCCGTCCTCCAGGGTGAAATCGATCTCAATGGTGTCCGCGCCGGTCATGGCGAGGCGCATCCGCTCGGCGTCGGCGCTGACTTCGCGATAGTCCACCGCCAGGCCGGAGCCCAGGATGACGTCGTTGACTCCGTGCAGGGTCGCGCCGCGGAAACCGAACTCCTTGCATTTCGTCGTGAGTGGCGCCGTCGCCGAATAGGTCGAGATGCAGAGGATGATGTCGTAGTGCGGATACACGTCCCGGTCCAGACTGAGCCGGACGCCCCGGGCATCGACACATTCGTCGCTGAGATCGAGATTGGAGCCGTAGCTCATCGGGAAGGCATACATCTCACCGCCGCTCATCCCGAGGGCCTCGAGTCCGCCGTCCTTCAGCCCGAGGTAGAATTCCTCGTAGGCCTTTCTCTGGATCTCGTGTCCGGGCGTGTCGAGGAAGCGATAGTCCCGCATCAGGTCGAGGTCCTCGAGGTCGATCAAAATACAAACCTTCGCGCCTTGGGTCGGTTCGAAGACGGTGCCCAGCAATCGCTCGAGGCTGAACTCGGGGAAAACACGCTTTTCGGGATTCAGGATGACTTCGCGTGTGAGGGTGGCAACGGACATGGCGGGAAAAACAAGGGTAATGCGCGTGATGCGACGCTGGAATGCGGAAAAAACTTACAAGCGGGGATTTTTCCCTGCCTGATACCTTACGAAGGAGATCGGACCGGGGAGAACACAAAAAGAAACATTTCTCATCCCGTCGCACCGGCCGGAACCGCGAGCGCCGCCGGAGCGGGATTCCGCCACTGCGCGAGTTGCTCGGGGAAGGGACAGTCGCGGCAATCGGAGGCATCCTCCAGACAGAAATCATCATAGATCTGGAGCAGACCCTGCTGCTGATGGTAATAACGTGTGAATAACTTCCGCCGCGCCTCGTTGTCGCCGAAAAGCCGCAGGGAGGCGCGGCGCAGTTTCTGGTTCGAATCGACCCGGCCGAGAGCGGCGTATTCCTCCCAAATCTCCGGATGCCGCCCCGCCGCGTCGGGGAAAATGACGTTGCCGAGGATGTCGCGGAGGCGGTCCCTGCCGATGAGACGCCGCGCCGAGGGGGAGGGATCCGACGCGAGGGTGTGGTGATGTTCCCAAAAGGGGTGGGAAAGGGTTTTCACCAGCTTATTCACATATTTCTCCCGGTTATTCACATTTTTTTCCCAGATCGAGCGGACTTGTTCCCACTGATTCACCAATCCGGCGAGAGCGCCGACGCGGCGTTGCGGATGATTCTGCGGCCGCGTCCCGTGGTAGCGCCAGGGGATCGCCCGGCGGGAGATCGTCTCGACCGAATCGCGCATTTTCCACCACCGATCCCAGAGGCTCGCCTGGTAGGCCCGCGAAGCCGCCCCGACGGGGGCTCCCTCGGAGCGGACCGAGAGAAACCCGGCCGCGCCGAAAAGACGCGCCTCGCGTTCTTGCCTCCCCATCGCGAGGAGTTCCCGCACCGGGCAACGCTGCGCCAGAATGGCCATCGCGGTTTTGTTTTGCCGGAACCCGAGCGCCTCGGCGAGCGCTTGGAACATCGCCTGCTCCCCCGTGGTGGACGCCCCCATGACCCGCAGCCTCTCGCTCTTCCGCCGCAGGCGGTGCTGTGCCGCCGCCGTGAGGAGCGATTCCACCTCCCCGTCGGTCATCCGGCTCAGGGGGGCGACACATCGGCCCGGAAACGCCTCGGGCAGAAAATCGGGCGGCCCCTCCAGCCCCGTGAACTGCGGCAGCAGCAACTGGGGAATGTTGCGGTGGTCCTCCGTCCTCGTGAACACCCGGTTCATGGCCGGCTGATCCGTAAAAACGTGGAGGACCACTTCGTTGAATTCCCGGTTGCCGCCGTGCCCGTGCCGCTCCCAATCGCGCACATCGACATCGACCTCCAGCGCGCCTCTGCGCAACTCGCCGTCCACGCGCACCGCCACTTCGGTGAAATCGGGACCCGCGCCCCGGTTCCAGTGGCCGAACTGGACGATCTCGATCGGTTCGCCCTCCCGACCGGTGAAGGTCCGCCCGAATTCGCCGCCGAACCACTGCGCCTGCAAGTCCATCTCGTCGCGGAAAAGCCGGGCCACCCCGCGCACCACGGGGCGCGCGCTCGACCGGACCCATCGGCAAAAGGCCTCATACCGAGCGGCGGCGGCGGGAAAAGACGCTGACATGCCGACAGTGTAACAAAAGCTGTTCAAATTACCAGTTTTTATCGCGCCGAGCTGGAGCTCGTTCACCAGCGGAAGTTCATTTTGCGGCAGCGGTTGTCCGTAGCCATCGGTCAGATCGATGATGAGGACGCATGACAAGTGGGCCGAGGCGCTCAGCGATACACGTCCCGTCGATGACGCACTCGCTCCACCGCCACGATGAGCACGGCATCGTCCACTGTGTAGATTACCCGGTAGTCTCCGATAC
>JAAYAT010000207.1 GCA_012719225.1 Verrucomicrobiaceae bacterium | reverse complement strand
CTTTTGCCCGCACCGGTGGGAAACAGGGCGAGGGCCGAGCGGCCCGCCAGGAGCACGTCGATGACTTGCTCCTGCCCTTCGCGGAACTCCTTGTGACCGAACCACTTCTCCAACTCCGCGCGTTTGTCCATTCTCCTTTTCTCGAACTCTTTTCCCGAACCGATGTCAGACGGGAAGATGCCGCTCTCTAGGCTTGAAGCAATTTTTAAAGAATTCTATGATTCGCCCACTTATGGATTTGTCCCTCCCGCCCCCCGCGCGCCTCGCCGCGCTGCTGCTCTTCCTCGCG
The DNA here is from genome assembly GCA_012719225.1 of Verrucomicrobiaceae bacterium. Classification (GTDB taxonomy): domain Bacteria; phylum Verrucomicrobiota; class Verrucomicrobiia; order Verrucomicrobiales; family DEV007; genus Arctic95D-9. Next base: position 3,481 of record JAAYAT010000207.1, on the reverse strand, counting down.
GCGGCCCTGTCTCTCCCCGCCGCCGAGCGATCTTGGACCAACAACGAGGGCCGGACCATCGTTGCGACCCTCATCGAAACCACCGGGGACAAGGTCGTCCTGCAAATGAACGGGAACCACTTCGAGGTCCCCATCGCGAGCCTATCGCCCGACGATCAGGCCTTCATTCAAAATTGGAAAAAGGGCGAGATGTCCGACTCGTCGAAAGACGGACAGATCCAGCCGAACTGGGACAACCCCTGGCCCAGGCTCGTCTCCGTCGATATCGATCAGGAGATCGAGGTCATCAAGGAAGACGACGAGGCCCGGGAGTACATCTACGCCAGCCCCCACTACGAATTCATTTGCGATGTGAAACTCAACACCTCGGTGGTGCGACGCTTTTCCCTGCTCTTCGAAGCCACCAATCAGGTCTGTCGCGAACTCCCTCTCGGCATGGTGAAACCTTTTCGCGATGAACGGCACAAGATCCACCTCTTTGAAACCCGCGAGGCCTACATCAGCAAGGGCGGTCCGCCCGATTCCGCCGGGGTCTACATCAGCCGTGCCGGCGAAGGAGACATTCTCATCCCCCTGACCAGTCTCGGAGTGAAAAAAGTCGGGAGCAACTACAGCATCGACTACGACAGGGAGAACACCACCCTTTCCCACGAGATCGCCCACCAGATCACCGACTACGAATATTTTGCCGCAGGCTCGCGCGGCTGGTTCACCGAAGGCCTCGCCGAGTACATCGCCAACAGCGGCTACCGCTCCGGGAAATTCAGTCTCCAGGACATGCAGAAACTCATCGCCCGCGTCACCGCCTACGGCGACAATGGGCAGGGCGGGCGCGCCCTCGGCGAGGAATTCACCGCTCCCGACTTGCAGGAGTTTTTCACCCAGAGCTACGACTCCTTTCTCGCCAATCCCCAGCTCAGCTATGGACTCTCCGCCCTGATCGCCTATTATTTTTTCCACATGGACGGGGACAAGGACGCCGCCAACATCAAGGAATTCCTCAAGGCCCTGAAAGAGAAAAAGACTCCGCCCGAACTCTTCGAGCCCCTCCTCGCCGGACGCACCTGGGACGAGATGGAAGCCGACATCACCAAGGGCTGGAGATCGCGCGGGGTGCGGATCCACTTCCGGTGAATCCCCTCACCTGATTCCTGACATGAGTAAAAACACCTGCCGCTGGGGTATCCTCGGGGCCGCCGCCATCGCCCGCAAAAACTGGCAAGCGATCCGTCACTCCGGGAACGGCCGCCTCGTCGCGGTCGCCAGCCGCAACGCTGACCGCGCCGCCGCCTTCATCGCGGAATGTCAGGCGCAAATCCCGCATCACCCCGCCCCGCGGGCGATCACCGGTTACGAAGAAATGATCGCCGCCGAGGATATCGACGCGCTCTACATCCCCCTCCCGACCGGCTTGCGCAAAGAATACCTGCTCGCCGCCGCCGCCGCCGGGAAACACGTCCTCTGCGAGAAACCGTGCGGAGTGGATGCCAACGAAGTGCGCGAGGTCGTCGAAGCCTGCGCGGAGGCCGGAGTCCAGTTCATGGACGGGGTCATGTTCATGCACAGCGATCGCCTCACCGCCCTGCGGCGCGAACTCGATGCCGGGGAAGCGATCGGAGAACTCAAGCGCATCGTTTCCCAATTCAGCTTCCTCGCTCCGGAGAGCTTTTTTACGGAAAACATCCGCGGGCAGGCGGGTTTGGAACCTCTCGGGAGCCTCGGGGATCTCGGCTGGTATTGCATCCGCATGGCGCTCTGGACGATGCGCTACGCCATGCCGCTGTCGGTGCGGGCCCACATGCTCCGCGAGATTTCCGTTCCGGTCTCGCTCTCCGCCGAAATGGATTTCCCCGGAGGCGTCACGGCGGGTTTTTACTGCAGCTTCGAAGCCCATCACCAACAATGGGTCAACCTCAGCGGAACCGAGGGACAGATCTCAATGCGGGATTTCGTTCTGCCCCAATATGCCCCCGAGGTCGGTTTCGAGATCGAGCGGTCCCGCATGGAGCCGGATCTCTGCCATTTTCACATGGAGCGATACAGCCGCCGCGTCGCCGTGCCCGAGTACTCCGACGGGCATCCCACCGCCCAGGAAACGAAAATGTTCCGACGCTTCGGCGAACTGGCTCTCTCCGGCAGACCCGATCCGCATTGGCCTGACATTGCCCTGAAGACCCAACTGGTGCTCGACGCCTGCCTGCGATCGGCCCGTTCGGACGGTCGGGAGGTCACTCTGTAAACGTGTGCCGGGCAATTGGGGATGGGAATTCTTGCAAATTCTACGTTCACGATTCGAAGACTCGTAGATAGATGCCAATCTTCCTTGTTCGATGCCTTTCGGGGGGAATTTTTGCAAATTCCTCTACGATTTCGAAGGCTCGTCCCCCTCTACGAGCGGGGCTCTCCGAGACGACGCGCCACATCCTTCGCGAAATACGTCAGGATCATGTCGGCCCCGGCGCGTTTGATCCCGATGAGAGATTCGAGCGCGACCTTTTCCTCGTCGATCCAGCCGTCTTTGGCGGCCGATTTGATCATGAGGTATTCGCCGCTCACCTGATAGGCGGCGAGGGGCAGGTCGAAAACATCGCGGAGGGTGCGGATCACGTCGAGATAGGGTCCGGCCGGCTTCACCATGATCATGTCGGCGCCTTCGGCGATGTCCAGTTCCGCCTCGCGCAGCGCTTCACGCCGGTTCGCCGGGTCCATCTGGTAGGTTTTTTTGTCCCCCGCTTTGGGCGCGGAATCGAGCGCGCCGCGGAACGGGCCGTAGTAGGCCGAAGCGTATTTCGCGGAATAACTGAGAATGGACACCTCCTCGAATCCGGCCTCGTCGAGAGCCGTCCGAATCTCGCCGACACGCCCGTCCATCATGTCGCTGGGCGAGACGATGTCGGCACCGGCGGCGGCGTGGCAGAGCGCCTGCCGGCACAACACCGCGACGGTCTCGTCATTCAGAATCGTCAGATCGCCCGAGGCGGTCTTTTCGACGATGCCGTCGTGCCCGTCGGAGCTGTAGGGATCGAGGGCGACGTCGGTTATTATGGTCATGTCAGGATGCGCCGCCCGCACCGCTCGGATCGCGCGGGGCACGAGCCCGTCCGGATGAAAACTCTCCTCCCCTCGCGGCGACTTCAGGTCGTCCTCGATTTTCGGGAAAAAAACGATGGCGCGTACTCCCGCCTCGCGGGCCTCGCCCACTTCGCCGACGAGGCCCTCGAGGCTCCAGCGATGGCAACCCGGCATGGAGGCAATCGGATCGTTCTGCGGCGCGTCGTGAAGGAAAAGCGGATAGATGAGATCCGAGGGATGCAGGATCGTCTCGCGAACGAGACTGCGGATCGCCCGACTCTTGCGATTGCGACGGGGACGGACGGGGAGGTTCAGTTTTTCGGACATAATTCGTATCCTTCCTGGCTATCTTTGATTTCCCAACCGGCCGCGGCGATTTCGTCGCGGAGCCTGTCGGACTCGGCCCAGT
>JAAYAT010000206.1 GCA_012719225.1 Verrucomicrobiaceae bacterium | reverse complement strand
ATTTCCCCGAGCACCTCGCGGTCTTCGCGGGACAGGAGGGAGTTTCCTTTGATGAGATCATAATGCCCGGCGGCGTCCTTTTCAAGCTCCGGGAGGGAATCGTGCAGCGGAGCCAATGCCGCCACCAAGGGGGAGCCGGGACTGCGCTGCTCCAGTGCCTCGAGCAGTTCGTCGATAAAGAGGACACGGGTGAGCGGGTAGCGGTCGTGGCTGGAGGGCAGTTCGCTGCTCGACCCGAAGAGCACCACCGTCTCCACTTCGCGGGGAACAAAGTCGCGTCGGCGGCAATCTGTCTTCGAGTTGAGGTGTTTCCAGAGGATCTGACGCGCCAGTTCAACGCGGTTGAAGATGGAATGGTCGTGGTAGAGTTGGAACTCGACGAGGTAGCAAGGGTCTTGCGGATCCTCCGGCTCCAGGAGCAGGTCGCAGCGGATTTCGAGTTGTTTCAGGGTGCGGGACGATCCGCGGCATCCGGCGGGCAGGGGCAGGCCGGTGAGTTCGCGCAGCCACTCCGGATGGTCGCGGAAGAGTTCGTGAAAAAGACGGTCGGTGTCCACTTTTCCAGCATAGGGAGAAGCATCCGCATCTGGCAAGGCTTTTGCCGGGATTGCCGATACGATGGCGCGGAGAAGCACTTCGTCGTTACCCTCCCCGCCGCCCGGGGTGGCTGCAATTGCCACGAGAGCGAAACCACCGCTCTCACGGAGTCCTCTGCAAAATAGAGTTGTAGATTCTAATTTGCAGTGCGTTTTCGCCAAAATACACGAGCAAATTCGAATCACGGACGCTCAAATGCACGAAATGGCCGGGTTCGCCTCCGTTCCTACCGTTTCTCCAGCGTCACGACACATTCGAGGTGGCGGGTTTGGGGGAAGAGGTCGAAGGGCTGGATTCGGGTGATGGCATAGTGGTCCTTGAGGATTTCCAGATCGCGGACCTGGGTGGCGGGATTGCAGCTCACGTAGACGACCCGGCGCGGGCCGAAGGCGATGAGCTGGTCGAGAAATTCCGGACTGCTGCCTTTGCGCGGCGGGTCGATCACCACGGCGGTCTTCGCTGGCGGAAAACGCACTTCGGCGAAAATGTCGGTCGCGTCGCCGTGGACGAAGCGGCAGTTGGTGATGCCGTTGCGATCCGCGTTCCGTCTGGCCCAGTCGATCGACGATTCGCTGATCTCGATGCCGACGGCTTCCTCGAATCCGTCGGCGGCGGTGAGGCAGAACAGACCCGAGCCGCAGTAGGCGTCGACGAGATAGGCGACCCCGTCGTTCCCTTCGCCCACGCTTGTCGCGAGGGCCTCGCTTTTGACGTGGGCGGCGAAGGCGGGGAGGATGTGCGGATTGTTTTGGAAAAACTCGCCCGCGTGGAAGGAGAGGGTGAGCGCGCCGACCTCCTGCTCGCACATTTCCGTGGGATCGGTGCAGACGTAGCCGTGGAGCGAATCCCGCAACAGCAAGGTCGCGCCTTTTTTGTAGGAACGGGCGTTTTGAACGACTTCGCGGCGCACTTCGGTGAGTTTCGCATTGATCGTCTCCGAGGCTATGGGGCAACGGGGCACGTCGAGGACCTGCTGGCGGCGGCCTTCGAGGAGGAATCCGATCGCCTCGATCCGGCCGTTCTTCGGCTTCTGGAAATGCGGGGTGATCTTGGAGCGGTAGCCGTAGGTGAGCGGGGAGGGATGCACCGGCGAGACGGGAAAATCGATCCCGGCCATGCGCCGGAGCAGTTCGGTGACCTGCCCTCGTTTCCACTCGAGCTGGGCGGGGTAGGAAAGATTCTGGTACTGGCAGCCGCCGCATTGCCCGAAGAGGGGGCATTGTGGCTCGACCCGGTCGGGGCCGGGGCGGATCACGGAAACGAGGTCGGCTTCGGAAAAACTCGCGTGGTTGCGGAAGACGCGGGCGCGGACGCGTTCCCCGGGGAGGGCGTGGGAAACGAAAACGACCCAGTCGTCGACTCGACCGACGCCTTTTCCGAGGTTGCTTAGGGAACCGATTTCGATTTCCAATTCCTCGTGGTAGGAGAAGGGGGTGGGGATGAAGCGGGGGGGGATTCGGGACATGGCATTGAACGTGCTACGGCCAAACTACTCAATTCGTGGAAGCCTGCTTTCTAAAAAACAATTTTCGATTTACACTCCTTGGTCATGCCGTCCCCTCCCCGCCCCTGCCGCTCCGCTCCCGACGAGATTTCGCTGATCGCAAACGCCGCTCACGGGGATCCCTTCGGCTTTCTCGGGCTGCACCCGGATCCGGCGGGGGAGGGCATGGTGCTGCGGGTCTTCCGTCCCTACACGGCCTTCGTCCGGGTCACTCCCGACGGCGGCGAGACCGTGGAAATGACCTGTTTGAAACGCGAGGGCTTTTACGAATGCCATTTTCCGGACCGGACGGAGCGGTTCCCCTACACCCTCACCTTCCAATTCGGCGAGGTGATCACCGAACCCCTGCGCGATCCCTTTTCCTTCGGTCCGGTGCTGGGTGAGCAAGATGTCTATTTTTTCGGCGAGGGCACCCACCGCCACCTCTGGAAAACAATGGGCGCGCACGTCCGTCCGCTCGAGGGAGTCGACGGGGTGTCCTTCGCGGTGTGGGCACCGAACGCCTACCGCGTCAGTGTCGTGGGCGACTTCAACGGCTGGGACGGCCGCGTTCACCCGATGCGCAACCGCAACGGGGTCTGGGAAATTTTCATCCCTCATCTCGTGCCGGGCGATCACTACAAATTCGAAATCGTCGGCGCGGGGGGACATCTTTCCGTCAAGAGCGATCCCTTCGCCTTTTTCTCCCAGCACGGCCCCGACACCGCGAGCATCATCTACGACCTCAACCGCTACGAGTGGCACGACGCCGAGTGGATGGAAAAGCGGACCGCCCGCGACCCCTACCACGGCCCCATGTCCATTTACGAGGTGCACCTGGGTTCGTGGAAACGTCGCTTCGACGAGGACAACCGCTTTCTCACCTATCTCGAATTCGCCGACGAGCTGATCGACTACGTCGCGGAGATGGGCTACACCCACATCGAACTGATGCCGGTGGCGGAGTTCCCCTTCGACGGTTCGTGGGGCTACCAGGGCTGTGGTTATTTTGCGCCGACGAGCCGCTTCGGCAGCCCCAACGAGTTCCGCGGGTTCGTGGACCGTTGTCACCGGCGCGGCATCGGGGTGATCATCGACTGGGTCCCGGCGCATTTTCCCAAGGACGCCCACGGGCTGGCCCGTTTCGACGGCACCGCCCTCTACGAGCACGCCGATCCCCGCCAAGGCGAGCACGCCGACTGGGGCACTTTGATCTTCAATTTCGGACGCAACGAGGTGCGCAATTTTCTCATCAGCAACGCGATGTACTGGCTGGAGGAATTCCACATCGACGGTCTCCGCGTCGATGCGGTGGCTTCGATGCTCTATCTCGACTACTCCCGCGAGGACGGGCAGTGGGTCCCCAACCAGTACGGCGGCCGCGAGAACATCGAGGCGATCGAGTTCGTGAAACAGCTCAATCAGATCTGCTACGAGGAACATCCCGGCATCATGACCCTGGCGGAGGAATCGACCGCCTTTCCCTGCGTCTCCCGCCCGGTCGACAGCGGCGGTCTCGGCTTCGGATTCAAATGGAACATGGGCTGGATGAACGATTCGCTCAGCTACATGAGCCACGAGCCGGTCCATCGCAAGTACCACCACGGCAAGGCGACCTTCTCGATGATCTACGCCTATCACGAGAACTACATCCTCGTCCTCAGCCACGACGAGGTGGTCCACGGAAAGGGTTCCCTGATCCAGAAAATGCCCGGTGACCGCTGGCAACAGATGGCCAACGCCCGCTTTTTCCTCGCCTGGATGTTCGCTCATCCTGGCAAAAAATTGCTCTTCCAAGGCATCGACATCGGGCAGGCCGAGGAATGGAACTACTCCCAGAGCCTCCCCTGGCATCTCCTCGACTATCCCGAGCACAGCGGGTTTCAGCGGCTCGTGCGGGATCTCAACCGCGTCTACGTCTCCGAGAGCGCCCTGCACGAACTCGACCACGAACCCGGCGGCTTCGAGTGGATCGATCACGACGACGCCAAACACAGCTTGTTCTCCTTTGTCCGCCGCAGCCGTGACGGCGAGAGTATCGTGGTGATCGTCAACGCCACGCCGGTACCGCGCCCCGGCTACCGGCTCGGCGTGCCCGAGACCGGTTTCTACGAGGAAATTCTCAACAGCGATTCGGAACTCTACGGCGGCTCCAACGTCGGTGCCGCCGGGGGCATCCCCGCGCAGGAGCAATCCGCCCACGGCCGCGACTGGTCCATTCAGATCGAAGTGCCGCCCCTCGCGACGGTTTTTTTCAAACGCCGCGTCGTCTGAGCGACGAAAAGAACAAAAAAAGCGGGAGGCTTTCGGCCTCCCGCTCGGTTGATGTTTTCGTAGGTCCGGTCACGACTAATAGCCCCTGCCGCGGTAGGGGTAGTGGTGCCGGTAGTAGCCGCCTCGGTAGGGGGATCCCCGATAGTAGCGGGGCGGGGCGCTGTAGTGGCCGTGATGCCCGTGGTGTCCGTGATAGCCCCGATCATAATAGTAATGATTCCGGGCGGCCCGGTTTTTGGAGATTTCCGACCCGGCGACGGCCCCGATCGCGCCGCCGACGAGAGCGCCGGTCTCGTCGCCGATGAGGGCGCCGGTACCGGCCCCGAGGGCACCGCCGATGAGAGCCCCTCGCTCTCCCGGGGTGCAGGAGGCGAGGGTGACGGCCGCGACGAGTCCCATCGCGGCGAGGACTGATTTCGGAGAGATTTTCATAAGAAAGAACTCAATGGAGGGGAAACTTCTTACGATTTTCCGGGTCGCCGGAGAGGGCGACGGGCCCGGATCAGTAGCGGTATCCGCGATGACCGCGATGGTAGTAGCCGTGGTTGCGGGCGGCGCGTTTCTTGGAGATTTCCGACCCGGCGACGGCACCCACCGCACCGCCGATGAGAGCGCCGGTTCCGTCACCGATGAGAGCGCCGGTTCCCGCTCCGATGGCGCCGCCGACGACGGCACCGCGTTCTCCCGGAGTGCAGGAAGTCATGGTCGAGGCCGCGAAGAAAGCGAGGCCGAGGAAAGTGAGTTTCAGTGAATTTTTCATATCGGTTCTGGGTGGTTTGTGGGTGAATTTTTGAATTGTTGCCACTGTATCCTATCGAGACGAGCGGCCCGGATGCATTATGCAGACTTCGTCCGAAATCCCAAGAAAAGAAAGCCGGGATGGCTCCGGTCACGGTTGTAGCGTTTTCCAGTCGCGCCAGATCCAGCGCAGCGTGTCGGGGAAGATGGCACCGCCGTGGCGACCGCTGTGCTTGCCGGTGCCCATGACGAACTTGTGATCGTATTGGGCGAAATTGAGGGCCGCCTCCATCTGGAGATTGGCGAGGGGCCAGTTGCCGTGGGGGTTGTCGAGGTCGTTCTCGCCTTCCTGGAGGAAAACGCGGAGCGGTTTCGCCTCGGTCTTGCGGATGAGGGCGGGGTAGACATGCCCGCCGCGGATGTTGGTAAAACTGCCGATGTGGCTGATGACCTTGCGGAAGGCGTCGGGGCGCTCCCACGCGACGGTGAAGGCGGCGATGCCACCCGAGCTGTTGCCACAGGTGACGCGGCAGTCGGGATTGGCCGAGAGTTTCACGGTCTTGCCCACCTCGGGGAGAATTTCTTCGATGAGGAATCGGGCGTTCTGATCGCTGAGCGTGTCGTATTCGAAACTGCGGTTGCGACGGGGTTCCTCTCCTTCCTTTGCGGCGGGGATCACGCCCGGGTTGATGAAAATGCCGACAGTCACGGGAATGTCACCGGCGTGGATGAGATTGTCGAGGACGGTGGGCGCGCGGAAAGAGCCATCGGCTTTGACAAACCCGCCTCCGTCGAAACAGACGAGGACGCAGGCGGGGCGGGAGCCGTCGTACTGGGCGGGCACGTAGACCCAGTAGTCGCGTTCGGTGTTTTCAAAAATGTCGCTTTTCCAATGGTGTTTGGTGACTTCGCCCTGCGGGACGCCCTCTTTGACCTGCGAATCGGGACCGGGGACGTAGTCCTCGTCGGCGCCGGAGAGCGGGGCGGCAAACAAAAGACCGAGGATCGTGATGGGGAGGAGAGAGCGTTTCATACAAGCGGGGAATGGAATGTCAGGACGAATTTGGGCAATTTTCCCGAGTTTAGCAATCCCGCGATGGCATCCGGCGGAGGCGGCATCGCGGATTTCCGCTTGAGTTTGCGGGGGCCAGCGCCGATTGGTGAACCTTCCCAATCCCATCGCATCATGGCTCTCGAAAAAATCACCTCCGTCTCCGGCAAAGGCGTTTACGTACCCGGTTCCGACATCGATACCGACCGCATCATTCCGGCCCGCTTCATGAAGTGTGTGACCTTCGACGGACTTGGTGAGTTTCTTTTCTACGACGTGCGTCACGAGGAAAACGGCGACCTGAAAGCGCATCCGCTCAACGAGGAGCGTTTCGCCGGGGCCAGCATCCTCCTCTCGGGGATCAACTTCGGCTGCGGCAGCTCGCGCGAGCACGCCCCCCAGGCGATCCACAAGGCCGGTTTTCGCGCGGTCATCGCCCAGAGCTTCGCCGAGATCTTCTTCGGCAACTGCGCCACCCTGGGGATGCCCTGCGTCATCGCCACGGCGGCGGATATCGAAAAGCTCGCCGCCGCGGTGAACGCAGATCCGGAAACGGAGATCGTCATCGACGTGGTGGCGCAACAGGTCGCTTTCGGTGACCAGACCATCCCCGTGACCATTCCGAGCACCGCGCGCGATGCGTTCCTCTCCGGCCAGTGGGACCCCATCGGCGAGCTTCTCGACGGCGTCGGCCGGATCGAGGAGACCGTCGCCGCGCTGCCCTACATGAGCCGCTGAGGGACCCCTCCGGCACCGCTCTCAGAGCCGATTGAGATTCCCCAATTCCTCTTCCGCCGCGGCGCGCATCCCGTCGATTTCGCCGTCCATCTTTTTGAGTCCGTCAAAGACGTTGAGGCCCTTGCTCGCTTCGCCATCATTGCCGTCATCGTCGCCGGCCACGGGAGGGGTGCGCGGGAGAGAATCGGGGCGGAGCCCCTCGGGGACGTAGTCGAGGGCGGCGAGGCCCGGCTCGAACCAAGCGTAGGTTTTTTCTTTCCAAGTGGCGATCTTCTCTTCGGGCGTGGCGAAAAAGACGCCCGCGCCCACTGTGACGAGGACGAAGAGCGCCAGCAGCACCTGGATGGATTTTCTCACCCAACGCGGTTGTCGCCGCGTTTGCTCGGTCGAAAAGAGATGTGTGGTGAAATCCGGTTCTCCGGTCCGGGTCGCCGGGCTCGCGGGGGGCGCGTCTTCCTCGTCGGCCACTCGCGCCTCGCCCGTCTCCCGCGCCGGAGGAGTCGCCGGAGATACCTTGGTCACTTTCTCACGGAAGAGGGACTCGGCGAAGCCGCCACCGGCCGACCCCGTCGCGAAGGGAGATATGGGGGAATGATTTTCCCGCGGAATTTTCGTACCCCAGGCGAGCGTGATCTGCGACGAATCCTCCTCTTTTCGGAACAGGGAGGAAATGGATCCGTCGTCCTCCGCGGAGACATCGCGGAAGAGGAGGGATTGCTGAAACGGAGGAGCCGCAACCTGCTCCTGCGTCGGCACCGCGTTCGGAGTGGCGGCGTGATCGGGATCGAACCCTGTCAGGAGCCGGACCGAACCCTGTTGTTCCCAGGCGGTGAGGGGAGTCTCGCAGTGGACACATCGTCCGGTGACGCCGAGATGCCGCCGGTGCAGATGGAGCGCACCGCCACAATCGGGGCATGTCAGGCGTAGCGGTGTTTCGGTTGATCCACTTGATCCGGCTGCCTCGGCGGGTTCCGTTTCAGAAGAAGGCGGGGTCATGGCTCATCGGGGAGGTCAGGGGCTCGGAGGGGCGATGCCGGGGTGGTGCGCCTCTCCGGCGATCACCGGCAGGACGGATGTTCCCCCGGCGGGCGAGCCGAATTTTCCTTCCATGAAAGTGCGTGCGGCTTGGACATACTCGTCGACCGGGAGCACGAAGGAGGCGAGGGCGGCCCCGGCGGCGAACCCGACGATGACCACCATCAGGACGAGAAACCCTTTGCGGACCTTTGGTTTGGATTTGGATCCGAGAGGTTCCGAAACCACATTCGGCGCGCCCGTCCCGCCCGGATTGCTGAGGGAGGGAAAGACGGACTCCGCCATCTGCGACGGCGCGGGCTCGTCGGAGGGGTCCGGTGCGGCGGGCGGCGTTTCCGGCGTCGCCGGAGGAATCGATTGCGGCGGCGCTTCGGAAAAGAGCGACACCGGTGTCTCGGGCGGGCCCGCAGCGGGCGACGGTTCGGGCATCGGGGCAGCCGCCGGGAAAGGGGAGTCGCCGAAGAAAGAATGTGGCGCGGCATCCGCGGCCGGAGGGGTGGTCGCTCCGGAGAGGAAGGGAACGGGAGCGGCGTCAGGGGAAGGAGGGGACCCGATCGGCTCCGAAATACCCCATCCGGTGTTGGCCGCGTTGTCCTCGGCGATCTCGGAGAAAAAGCCAAAGCCCGTCGGGTTCTCCGGAGCCTTGTCTGCGGAGAAATCCGTGGCGGACGGAGCGGGGAAATCGTTTTCTTCTTCTCGCTCCTCCGTCGCATCACCACCGCGAGCCGGTTCCGGGGTCGGAGAGAGGGCGGGGGAGAATCCCTCCGCCGCAAAACCCGCCGCGAAGTCATTTGTCAGGGGCGCGGCATCGGGAGCTGCGGCGGGATTGGCCTGGGCCGGAGCGATGAAATCGCCGAGTTCCGAGGGAGCGCTCGCATGGCCGAAGCCGCTCGCCGGGAAGGTAGTGCCGAAATCGTCCGGTGGAGAAAGGGATTCGCTTTCCTTGGCCGGGGTTTCGGTTTCCGCCGGATCGGAGGAGACGGGGGCCGACGTCGTCGTCGCTGAAAAAGTGGGCGCACCCCACGGCGTCGCGGCGGAAAAGGCGGGCGCTTCGGGTTCTCCGGGCGCTTCCTCCGTTGTCGCGGTGGGAGCCGGTTCGCCGAATCCGCTCGTCGCGTAGAGCGCGTCGAGATCGAGAGGGGAGATTTCCTCCTTCGCGGACGCGCCGGGGAAGGGGCTTTACCGGTGTTCCGGAGACGGCTCCGAGAAGGACACGGGCGGAGCGGAGAGTTCCACGGGGAGTTCGAATTCGGGTCTCTCGGGATCCTCCGCGGGCTCTTCTTGCTCGTCCGCGACAACGGTGCCGGGGGAACCGGCCGCATCGTCGGCACCTGCATCGGCAGCAACCGGTGAATCGGCGGGCGAGGTCGGCGGCGTTGCGATCCGCCCGAGCACGGGAAAGACGCGCACGGTGGAGTCGCGGGGCGATTCGGCGGCGACAATGGGCGTGTGGCACCAGACGCAAAGCCCCTCGATCCCGAGATGACGACGCTGCAGGGCGAGTTCTCGACGACACTCAGGACATTCGAGAGTTAGCAATTCTTCGAGAGCGGCGCTCTTGTCAGGCGGGATCTCCTTTGTTTCCGGCCCCTCCGCGCTTACAGGGAATCGATCCTCCTGCGGGGACGAAGCCGCTCCGGTGCGGGTCTGTTCGGAACTGGACCCCGGAGAATAGGAAACGGGGCGCTCCCCCGCACTCCCGGAGGCGTCCATCAAGAAATCAAATTCTTCCGGTTGCGAGGAGAGCACCACCCCCTCGTCGAGACTTTCCTCCAGGCCGTCCTCGAGGCAATCATAGAGACCGCCATCGACATTCGGCGCGATCCTTTCGCCCTGCGTTTCCCCGCTTCCGCCTTGCTCCTCCTCGCCCAAACCGATGCTGTCGAGAAAATGGCTTCTGGCCTTGTTGGATGCCGAAGACGCATCGGAATGCAGGGTGATGTCGAAGTCGGAATTCATAGAGTCGGAGGGGGTCGTGAAGCAGACGGCGCACCCGTTCCAATAAATAACCTAAATTATGGAAATTATCAAAACGTTTTTTGAGGGCGAGTTGATTTTTTATATTTTTTAATGAAATTATGAAATGCTCTTTTCCCGTCTCCTCGTCGTGGCGTTTTTGCTCTTCGCTTTTCCCGGTTGCAAGACACTGGATTCCTCCCCGGGAGCCACGCCGGCGGCATCGGGGATTTCGTTGAGTGACGCGGATGCCTCCGCGATCGGACGCAAGATCTGGCAGAACGAATGCGGGGGCACCGTCGCGGGCCTGACCTCGTGGAACGCCGGGGAGGATTTTCCCTCTCTCGGGATCGGACATTTCATCTGGTATGTGAAGGGACGCCCCGGCCCTTTCCAAGAGAGTTTCCCCCAGCTCCTCGCCTACATGCGGCAGCGGGGCACCGCCGTTCCGCCCTGGGTGGCCTCGGCCGACGGCAGCCCGTGGAGCTCGCGCGCCGAATTTCTCCAGGCACGGGATAGTCTTCGAATGAACGAGTTGCGGAAGTTCCTCGCCAATACGGTTTCGGTGCAGACGGGTTTCATCGTGCAGCGGCTCGAGCAGGCCCTGCCTAAAATGGAGAGCGTCACCGCCGGGGAGGCGGAAAAGGCCCGGCTCCGGGAGAATTTCTACAAGATGGCCGAATCCCGCACCGGTCTCTACGCGTTGATCGACTACGTGAATTTCAAAGGCGAAGGCGTCAAGCCCGAGGAAAAATACAAAGGCGCGGGCTGGGGCTTGCGCGATGTTCTCCTCGAAATGGGCCCCAGCGGCGGAGGCCAGGCCTCGGCCGACGAATTCAGTGAAGCGGCCAAGCGCGTCCTCCGGCGGCGCATCCAAAATGCCCCCGCGGATCGGGGGGAATCCCGCTGGTCCGCCGGCTGGATGAATCGCTGCGAAACCTACAAACGCGGAATCTGAGCGATTTTTCGCTTTCCTTCGTCCTGAAAGTGCCTACAGATAGCCGTTTCCACCCATCCATTTATCCGACCTCGTCCCATGTCGACCGAACGCTCTCTCATCCTTCTCAAGCCCGATTGTGTCCAAAAAGCGCATTGTGGTGAGGTCATCGCCCGCTTCGAAGCCGCCGGGTTCGCCATTCGCGGCGCCAAAATGATCCGGCTCTCCGATGAGATCCTCGCCGACCATTACAGCCACGTCGCCGACAAGCCTTTCTTCCCCAGCATCGTCGAGTTCATGCAATCGGCGCCGGTCATCGCCCTCGTCTTGGAAGGGGACGACGTCATCGCGAAGGTCCGCGACATGCTCGGGCCGACCAATTCGAAGGAAGCCGATCCCGGCACGATCCGCGGCGACTTCGGCGAGGACATGATGATCAACGTCTGCCACGCCTCCGACTCTCCCGAAAACGGCGAGATCGAAGTGAAGCGCTTCTTCGCCGAGAGCGAGATTTTTTCGTACTGACCCGCACGGGCCGGTTCCCTCCTCATCCGAAGGGGAAAAATAGGTTGTCGCAAGAGTTCCGCGCGAGCGATGCTCTTCGCGCGGTGTCATGACATTTCAACGGCGTCGCGACATCGGGCGTCTTCTCCACGAGACTTCTCCCTGAACCGCGAGGACCTATGAACACACAAAAACCACTCCCGGGATCCCAAAGAACCACGACGACCGGACCGGGCCCCGGCTTCCGCCGTCTCCTGCTCCTCGCGCTCGCCGCGGTTCCCACGGTAGTCGGTGCGGCGGAGGAACGCTCCCATTTTGTTCTGGAAACAGTGCGGGTCATCTATTCCACCTCGGGCGCGTCGGCCGTTCCCCCCGAAGACCGCGACGACAACGGAGTGCCCGACCGGGTCGAAGACGTGGCGCGGCAGGTCTGGGCCGCCCGCAAGTTCTACTGCGAGTGGCTCGACTTTCCCGACCCGCTCGAGAGCCCGCGCTTCGGTCGGGTGGACTGCATCCAAGTCAGTATCCACGCCAAAGAAAAAATCAACGGTCTCAACGGTGTCGCCTACCGGCGGGCGCAGAAAGCAAAAGCCATCCCCGACGGATCCCCCGGCGACCGGACCCTCGTGCTCGCGGTGGCCAACACGGTCGATCCGATCCACAACCCCACCCCCGCCCACGAGTTTTTCCATCTCATCCAGTACGGGGCGACCTATTTCAGCAATCGTTGGTTTCTGGAGGGCATGGCTCGCTGGTCGGAGACGCCCTGGCGGACCAACCCCGCCCCCGCGACCGCACTGAGAGCCTCCCCCGCGTGGCAGGACAACGAGGAGAAAAAGGAAACGCTCTTCCAGATGAGCTACGAGGCCGCCACCGCATTCTGGAATCCCCTCGCCTCGGCCTCCACCGAAAAGGCCGACGGCACGCGCGAGCGGAAACTCCCGGCCAAGCTGCGTGACCTCGTCTATTCGGACGGCTCCCCCGTATTGAGAACCCCCGCTGCACCCGGAACGGAACTGATGCGCGACATCCTCCGTGAACTGGCCCGGGTCGACGACATCGCCAAAAAAAAACTCGGCCACGAAGAATGGACCCTGGCCCGTCAGGGCGCGCCGGAAAACAACGCCTTCCTCTTTGACGCGGTCATGGCCGTGGCGAAACGGCGCGGGGTGGCACCGGAGTAGTGAGGGGAGAAGGCGTCGAAGGGATGATGTGCAGGGGAGCTCAAAATTGTTCAAGCGGCTTCCTCGGGATCGCCATGTCCGCCTTGTTGTGCGATTGCTTCTCTTGTCCGAACATTCTCCGGTGAGCCTCTTTGATCGAAATGTGTTCTGCTTCCCCGATAGCTTGAAACCGCTCGGGTATCTCCATGTCCCCTGGATCTTTAACCCAACCGGCGAAGGTACCATCTTCATCGAAGTAGTAGATCGGGGTTGACGAGGGAACGGCGAGTAATCCCGCCCGAGGACCAAAACCTCGAAACTGGAATAAAGTTCCGTCTCTTGCCTCGAAAACCCGCACGGATGTCTGGTGACGAATTTTACCTGAAAACTCAGAAAAGTGCGTTGCCTCCCCAGGTGAAATATCCCGATGGTAGATCCACTCCGAAATTACAGGATACGAGATCACGAGAAGCACGACAGTGATCTCTATAACTCGTGACCGGGTTGGTTTCATTTTTTGCCGAACAGTAAAAACAGTCCACTTCACTCACATCTCAGAAAACCCGATTTCCCCCTCCGGGTCAAGGTTTTCGGGTACGTTTAGGATTGCTTTTCCGTATTCTCGACACGCTCTCCCGACCCGCAGGCCACCGCTAACTTTTTCAGGCCATCGAACGGCGGCGGGGGTTGTGCAGGGCGCTAGAAAAGCGCCCCTCCTTGGGGCCAAACGCGGTTCCTGCGCCAGCAAAAAGGAGCGTGGGTTTTCCAACCCGCGGTGAAGCCCATCCCGGGCAGAGCCACCACGAGGACCCGTTCGTGTGCCGTCAGGCCAACCCCAACGGTTACGGGTGGGAACATTCTGACCCCGTTTCCGGCTCTCTCTCACTCGAACTCGATCTCCCCCATCATATCGGGCTCGCCGATAGGACCGCCGCTCTGCGAGGAGGACCACACCGCACGATCCATGCGACCGCGCGACAAGGGCGAGTTGCGGCCGAAGTTCGCTTTCCAACTCATCCCGGCCACCGGCGTTTCCATCTCCAGGGTGTGAAAGGGAATGCTGATCTGGCAGAGCCAGCGATTCTCCCGGGCCTCGACCCGCACCTCCCTGGTCCATTCGCCGTTCCAAGCGGAATCGTAGCGACCGTGGCGGGGATCCATCACGTCGCTGATCGCCCCGCGAACGGCATCGTAGGCGGATGAGGCGACGGGCCATTGGGCGAAGCGGTATTGCAGCGGACGCGCCGGATCGGGCTGGAGATGGATTTCCACGGCTTCCTGATTGTCGGGATCGCGATCGGCTTTCACGGCGGAAAACGCGGTGTTCGCTCCCAGTTCCAGCTCGAATCTCAGGTGCAGGGCGGTGTCGTCCCAGAGCAACTGCAGGCGCGATTCGCGGGGCAGATCGTGCAGGGGAGGGACCAGGGTCATCCGATGCACAGGAGCCTCGGCCCAGATGGCGGCGTCCAGAGTGACCGGGCCCGCGGGGGCACGGCCCACCTGGAGCCGCTTCGCGCCGGTGGCGGGAGACTTCCGCATACGTGCCGTGTCCCAATTGTAGCAGGTGCCGGCATAGGGCTCCTGATAGCCGTCGGAGGCCAGACGGAGATGGTCGGCATTGTGGCCCGGGAGCGGGAAATAGCGGCGACGCCAGTCGGGGGTTTCGCTTTTGACAAACAGATCGTTGATGTAGGCATTGCGCGCCTCGATGGCGTCGAGCAGCCTGTCCATGGCGGCCGCATCCGGAGCCACCTGCCAGGCCTGATGCAGGTGCGCCACCCCGGCGAAATGTTTGATATAGTCGAATTCGGAGCGGATCAGGGCGAGTCGCTCCCGGATTTTGGGCTGGTCGGCGAGCGTCTCCGCCCGACCCAGACTCGTCTCCAGATGAGCCAGGACACGCGGGCTGTAGAGAAAAGTGATGAGTTGGAAAGGATCGGTCACGGACTTCCTCTTGCGCCGGTCGGTGGGATACAGTCGGTAGGACCAACCCGGACTGCGGGTGCCGAGATGATCGGAGTAGGGTGCGATGGCATGATAGAGTTCGTCGTAGAACGACTTCATGTGGAAACGCACATTGGCCTGGGGAAAAGCCGCCTCACAGTATTCCTCCACGAGAGTCCGCGCGTCGAGCTGCCCGGGATCGTCGAACATGCGCCCCATCGTGTAGTAGACGGGGCCTTCGAGCCCGAAGAGCTGGCCCGGCCCGTCGCGCAGCAGCGCACGGATGTCCGCGGCGGCGAGGCGTTTCACCTGCCGCTCGATGTAGCCCGGCGTACGCATCGGGGTGTAGCGCGTCCCGAGATTGGGGCACCAATTGTAGACATAACCGGTGAAACCACGCGGCACCTCGATACCCTTCCAGGCGGCGATGTCCTCCTCGTTGGTACCCGTCAGCATGATGCCGGTATTGGACGGAAAAGCAGAAAAGGTTTTCGGCGGGCTGGCGGTAAGGATGTAGCTCATCATCGTGACCTCCTTGCCGGGATGCGAACGCTCCAGACGCTCGGCCACCTCGCGATGAAAGATCCAGATTTTTTCGCTCCAATCATCGCCGGTATCGTAGAGCGCATCGCAAGCCTCACACTGACAGGCTTGGAACCCATCCGGCTGTCCGAGATCCGCACTGTCGAATCCCCGGTCGAAAAGCGAGGCGACATCCCGATAGATCCGCTCCTGCACCTCCGGATGGGAGAGACAGTACTGGCCCCCCTTGTGTCCCGGTTTTGGCTCCAGGCGGACACCGTTGACCAGGGCGAAATATTCGGGATGCTCCGCATACAATTCGGGCGGGACCGCCCGCCCCCAGGTGTGGCTGCCGAACTGCATGTCCACACGCGGAAAACGGTTGTGAGCGAGGTCGTAGAAAGAACCTCCCTCCGGATGAGCCGTATTGAGGTGGAGCAGAGGATGTTTCTCGCGATCCAGATCCGCCGGGACCCGTATCGTTTCCAAGGGGAGGAATTCCAGACAGGGCGAGCGCAGCAGATCGACCGACTCCGCATGGCGCGGAGGCTGGTAGCCGCGCAACTCGGGAAAGAGAAAACGCACCCCGAGGAATTCGCGGGCGAAATCCACCGCCGCCTTGGTCGTGCCGACGCGGTCCCAGTTGGGACGGCGCGGATTGTCCGACGTCGCATGAGGCGGATGATCGTGTCCCGCGATGACAATGTCCCGACCCACCACCCGATGCACATAGCTCCAGTCGCGGAGACCCTCGACCGCGATACCCTGGGCGCGGGCAAAAGCCGTGTCGCCCAGCCACAGCGCCGGCTGATCCGGCCGACGGTCCGACTCCGGCACCACCGGGACACTCGCACCGTTCGCCTCGAAAGCCGATTGCAGCAGCCGCGCCGTCTGGGCCAGATCCGCCTCCAAACCCGGCGTGGCGGAGCGATCCGGCACCACGATCTGATACGAACTTTGGCCCTTGTCCAAGAGGAGCAACTCATCCGCGCGGACGGTGGGGAGGAGGAAAAGCGGCAGCAGGAGAAACGGGATTTTCAGGGATGGCATCCCAGAGCATACCCACAGCACGCGCGAATGTGACAGGCCCTCTTTGCAGCCGCCATCCAGAGCAAAACAGAGTCTCCATCACCCCAAACACACCGCACCCTCCGGGACTTCCGGGAAGTCACCGGCATAATCTCCGGCGTCGGGGGTTGTGCCAGGGCGCTAGAAAAGCGCCCCTCCTTGGGGTCAAACGTCGTTCGAGCGCCAGCAAAAAGATAGGGGTAGGGACGGCGCATTGGTTTGCGCCGCCCCTCCCTCCGAACCGGACTGGCGGATTTGATTCACTGCGCTCACCCTTCGGGCAGCCTACGGCTGTCTATCTCCGGCTTCGCCTCCGATT
>JAAYAT010000205.1 GCA_012719225.1 Verrucomicrobiaceae bacterium | reverse complement strand
CGCAGCGGTGCGCCTCGCGGTGAAATTGAGCCGCCCGGAGCGGCGGGCTACTCTTTGAATCCCTCGTCCGCGACGAGGGCACCGCGCAGTCCGTCGGCCGCTTCCGTGGCGAGGGTGTCGCAGCGTTCGTTCATCTCGTGTCCGTCGTGTCCCTTGACCCAGCGCCACTCGATCCGGTGGCCTTCCGCGGCCCGTTCCAGACGCATCCAGAGATCGACGTTTTTCACCGCCGATTTGTCTTTCTTGCGCCAGCCCTGTTTTTTCCATCCTTGGATCCAGCCTTTGGTTTGGGTGTCGACCAGATAACGCGAGTCGGAAAAAATCGTGACGCGGCAGGGTTCTTTGAGGATTTCCAGGCCGGCGATGGCCGCGAGGATTTCCATGCGGTTGTTGGTCGTGGTGCGGAACCCTTGCGCCAGTTCGCGGGTGTGTCGGCCATAGCGCACCACGGTGCCGTAGCCGCCGGGACCGGGATTGCCCCGGGAGGAGCCGTCGGTGTAAATAAAAACGTCTTTCATTCGGTCGGAGTTTCCGCCAATTGGGTGCGCAGGAAGCCGGCGAGGTAGGCGAGATCGGCCGGGGCGAGGAGCCGATCGCGCTTCGCGTACTCGCTCTGTCGGTCGCGCCGCTCGGGGAATTCATCGGGCCGCAGGTCGCGCACCCGCACCAGCCGGGATTCGCGCAAGACCCAGGCTTCCGGACGCCACGGCCCCACCATCGCGGGATTCGACCAACTGTGGAGGGAGAGGACCCGGTCCGACAGTCCGGCGGCGAGGTGCATGGGGCCGCTGTCGACGCTGACCGTCCAGGCGGCCTGCCGGATGAGGTGGATCAGTTCGGGCAGACTCGTCCGACCGAGGAGATCGGTGACGTTGCCCGGCCAGGTCGGGGGAACCGGTTCACCGGGAACGCCGACGAGGAGGACGGGGTAGGGGGCGAGCAGCTCACACAGCTCCGCGACTTCGGCGACGGAGAGCGATTTGCCGGTCCCCCGGGAAAAGGGGTGGAGCAGAATGGGCGGTGAGGAAAAGACCGGCGGCTTTTTCATTTCCACTCCCGGCGGAAAGGCGAAGGCCGGGGCCGCGACATCCACGCCGAGCGAGGCCACCAGAGCCAGATTGCGGTCCACCGCGTGACGGCGGTTCCAGTCCGGCACTTCGGCGCGGTGTTGGTAGAAAAGCGAGGCACCCTCCCGCGACCGACGGAATCCGGCGATGACCGGCGCCCCGGTGCGGCGTGCCAGCCAGGCGCTGCGGAGGAGGCCCTGGAAGTCGATGACCAGGTCGTAGCGGCGGGGACGCAGTTCTTCTCCGGCCCAGCGGGCTCCGCGGAACAGGCCCGACACGCCCCTCAGCTCGCGGCGGGGAAAGGGGATGATCTGATGGAGAAAGGGCACGCCTTCGAGGAGGGGACGCCATTCGGTGTTCACCAGCCAGTCGATTTCGGCCGAGGGGACCGCCCGGTGCAGGGCTTCGACGGCGGGCAGGGCATGGACGATATCGCCGAGCGAACTCGGCTTTACGATGAGAATTCGCTCGCAGGCGGGGAGGTTCACGTCGCTGCCCTATTTGCCGAGTGAAAGCCGATGCGCCAGCATTTCCGGAAGTCCGGCGTCGATGATTTTGTCCTGCGCGGTCTCGATGTCGTAGTCGATGCGACGGATCGTCACCTCCTGGTTGTCGGCATCGTAAATGGCGTAGGAGGAGCGCCAGTCCCCGTCGCGGGGTTGACCGGTGCTCCCGATGTTGATGAAATATTTTCGCCCCATCTCCAGCCGCACCTCCATCTCTTCGAGCGGCTCGACGCTGTCGCCCTTCACATAAATGCGCGGGGTGTGGGTGTGTCCGTAAAAGCAGAGCTGGGTGAATTGATAGCTGAAGCTGGCCATCGCGTCGAATTTGTTGGTCACGTAGGTCCAGCTCCCGGGTGTGTCGAGGGTCGCGTGGACGATGGTGAAATCGCGGACCTGGCGGACGAGCTTGAGGCTTTTCAGAAAGGCGCGGTCGTCGTTGTCGAGCTGGGCGCGGGTCCACTCCATCGCCTGACGTGCGAGCGGATTGAGCCCTTCGAGGGAGGTTTCGAGGACGGCTTCCTCATCGTGGTTGCCCTTCACCACGGGACATCCCAGCTCCTGGACCAGGGCGATGCACTCGCGGGGGTTCGCGCCGTAGCCGACGATGTCCCCGACACAGACGCGGTCGGTGCATTCTTGCGCCGCTGCATCTTCCAGGACGGCCTGGAAGGCTTCGAGGTTGGCGTGAATGTCTCCGAAAATGGCGTATTTCATTCGCTGGGAAACCCTCCGGGAAGAAGCGGATCGTTCCGATGGGGAAGTCGGAACAAACCATAAATAGAGCTTTTCGCAATACGAGGGAAGCAAAACGACGGCAAACCGTGTGGAAAATCAGGTTGGGAACGCTCCATTTCGTCCTTTCTCATGGCACCACGATGCCGCCGGGGAGGACGTTGGCGGGTGTTTTGGGCATTTTTTGGGGCCGGTCGGGATCCGCGTCGGGGATGCGCTGAGGGGAGGGGATGGCGAGTTTTTCTTCCAGATTTTTGATTTCTTTGATCAGGGTGGGGAGGTGCTGGCGCTCTCCCTCGCGGTAGAGATCCATGAGATATTCGTAAGCCTCCTCCTCGCGCCCGGGGCATCTCGCCATGAAATATCCGTAAAAACGACGCGCGTAGGAGGGTGCCTCGGGGAGGCCGATGATCTCGCCGTAGACCCGCGCGGTGGCGCAATCGTCCTTGAGCTTTTCGCGGTAGACTTCGGCGAGTTGCAGACGGATCGCGGCCGAGTCGGGGAGTTGGGCGAGGCCGCGCTCGGCTAGGTCGATGGCCTGGAAGGCGTATTCTTTGAAGCGCCGTTCCCGCTCGAAGGCCGGCAGGCGTAGGTCGGTCTCCATGTTGGCCGTCGCGTTGATCCCGATATGCCAGATCACCGCGACCCAGTGGGATTCGTCGCGAGGCTCCAGATTGGTGATAATGAGGTAGTTGGCCCGCAGATCGTCCCACGATTTGGTGCTGAAATGCTCGAAGGCGTTGAGGGTCAGAAAGGTCGCCACGAGCGAGCGCAGTCCCCCGAGGGTGCCCATCAGGGCGGACTGGCTCATTTGTTCGAAGGCCCCTTGTCCCGGCGGCGGGAGGAGCAGGTTGGCCGCGACGAGCCGCTCGCGGAGATCTTCCTCCAGCGGTGCCCGCAGCACTCCGAAGACCGCCAGCGCGATCACCGCGAGGACCAAACGAGGCATTTTCTGGAAAAGGCGCTTCACCGGACTCAGAATTCTTTGTCGACAAAAACGAGGAGCGAGAGAAGCAGGAAGACCACCAGGTACCCCGCCGTGAGCCCGCCCATCTGCCAGACGAGCGCGGCGACCACCGCCTCGCCCTGTACGATCCCCTCACTGAAGGAAAAGAGCTGGTAATTCGGGATGAGAATCTTGATGACCTTCACCAGCATCTGCACCGCCATATTGTTTTCCGACTCATGGAGCCAGAAACTCGAGGCCATGTGATGGGCGTGCCCGATGAGAAAAAGCAGGATGCTGACGATGATCGTGAAGAGCGAACTGGAGGCGAAGGTGGAGAGAAAGATCGTCACCGCGGCCACCACCGCCGCCTTGAAAAACGAAGCCAGCACCGCGATCCCCAGTTCCGCCCGCAGCCCCTGTTGCTGGATCAGCGAAAGCTGTTCCTCGATCTCCGCCGCGGTGTATTGGGCGCTCGCGACCATGGCCTCGTACTCCGCCGAGACGAAGAGACTCTCGCGCGAGTAGATCACCAGAGCGCAGATCGCGTACATCGCCACCAGCGAGACGGCGATGACGCCGAGAACCCCGCAGAGCTTGCCGAGGAGATACTCGACCCGGCGCACCGGCTTCGAGAGGATCGTGTAGAGGGTGCGGTCCTCGACGTCCTTCGGAATGAGCAGCGCCGTCGCCACGATCGCGAAGAGCCAGGCGAAAATATCCATCGTCCCGAAGGCGACCTTCTTGATCATGGAAAGCTCCTTGGCCGGTGTCGCCGGGATGTTGAAATTTCCCACCGCCACCACCACGAGGGCGAAGGCGAGGAGGAAATAAAAGGTCTTCATCCTCACCAACTGCGTTACCGTGCTCGCGGCGATCGTGGCGACGCGTCCCAAGGAAAAAATCGGAACCGCTTTTCCCGCCGCGCGCGGGGTCCGGCGGGGAGTGGCCTCGGTGGAGGGCGGGGGATCGTCGCTCATGATTTGCCCTCCCGGCCGCGTTCGGCGATCTGAATGAAAAGACTTTCCAGACTGGTGCGGGAATGGCCCTCCTCGACGAGGCGGGTTCCCTCGTGCGAGCGGACCAAGTTCTGGATTTCGGCAATGAGTTCGGGACTGGCGTTTTCTATGGTCATGCTGGTCTGGTTCTCGATCGCGATGAGCTCGTCGAGGGTGCCCTCGCGGCGCATCCGTCCTTCGAAAAGGATCCCGACGCGGTCGCAGACCTCCTGGACCTGCTCGAGGAGATGGGAACAAAGAAAAACGGTGTATCCCTCGTCCCGCAGCCGCAGGATGAGGTCGCGGATCTGGCGCGAACCGACCGGGTCGACTCCGGCGGTGGGTTCGTCGAGGATGACCAATCGGGGATTCTGGATGAGCGACTGGGCCAGGCCGATGCGCTGGAGCATCCCCTTCGAATAGCCTCCGAGACGCCGGTTGGCCGCGCCCTCGAGTTCGACGAGCTGGAGCAATTCGGCGATGCGATCTTGCAGCGCACGGCCTTTCATCCCGCAGAGCTTGCCGTAAAAACGCAGCGTCTCCGCCCCCGAGAGGTGTTTGTAAAAATACGGATTTTCCGGGAGGAATCCGATCTCGTTGCGCGCCCGGATATCGCCCGAGTCGAGGCCGAAGACCTTCGCCGATCCCTTGTTCGCCGCCATCAGCCCGAGGACCACCTTCATCGTGGTGGACTTGCCCGAGCCGTTCGGCCCGATCAGACCGTAGACTTCGCCCGCCCGAACCTCGAAGGAGAGATTGTCCACGGCCACGACGTATTCCTTCTTCAGTCCGGGACGGAAGACCTTCGTCAGATTTTTTACCTCCACGGCGTTATCGCTCATGCCAACTCATGCTAATCGCGTATTGAGAATCCGCTGACTCCTTCGAGGAGAGGCACGGTGCGTTCCCTTTGTTCCTGAATATGGTGTCCGAGGGGACTATCGTGCAACTCGCGGAGAAAGTCATCCAGCTCCTCCTCCTCGCCCATGATTTGCAGCTCGACCCGGCCATCCTCGAGGTTGCGGACCCAGCCGAGCACATCGAATCCCCGGGCGAGTTGCTTGGTGGCGTAGCGGAATCCCACTCCCTGAACCCTTCCCGCAAAAAAATACTGCCTCGCTGTCATGCCGCTACGTAAGAGGGATTTCCCCCGAAACGCCAGCACAAAGGGGCGGGGAAAAGATTCAGGCCGCGCTTTTCGCCGTTGTCTGCAAACTCACCGCCGCAGGTAGCGCCGCAGTTCGAAGTCCTCGTTGCGGAAGAGAATCTCGCTCACGACGAATTCGTCCTCGAACTCCGGCAGCACCGTGTCCCCTTCGTAGGGGTGGAACACGTAGCTGAGGAGGACTTCGTCGCAGAGGGGGATCATCTCTTCGTAGATCCGGGCTCCGCCGATGATGGAGGCGTTTGCTTCGTTGGCGAGGAGGGCGAGGGCTTCGTCGCGGCCGCAGACGAGTTCAAATCCGTCGGCGACTCCGGTGAGCGTCCGCGAAAGGACGATGTTGCGTCGTCGCGGGAGGGGTCCCCGGAGCGATTCCATGGTTTTCCGGCCCATCACGACGGGAGAGCCGAGGGTCATTTTTTTGAACCATTTCAGATCCTCGGGGAGCCGCCAGGGCAGGCCGCCGTCTCGGCCGATGACCCGGTTGGAGGCCATCGCCACGACCGCTTGGAGTCGGGGGCGGCTCATACGGCGATGGGCGCTTTGATGGCGGGATGGGGATCGTAGCCGACCAGTTCAAAATCGTCGAAGCGAAAGCCGTCTATCGTCCGGATGGCGGGGTTCAGTTTCATCACGGGAAGGGGGCGCGGCTCGCGGGTGAGTTGCAGCCGGGCCTGGTCGAGGTGGTTCTGATAGAGGTGGAGGTCGCCGAAGGTATGGACGAACTCGCCGGGTTTGAGATCGCAGACTTGGGCCATCATGAGGGTGAGAAGGGCGTAGGAGGCGATGTTGAAGGGCACGCCGAGAAAGAGATCGGCGCTGCGCTGGTAGAGCTGGCAGCTCAGTTCCCGGCTCGCGGGATCGACGTAAAACTGGAACAGGGCATGGCAGGGCGGCAGGGCCATTTCCTCCACGTCGGCCGGATTCCACGCGCTCACGAGATGCCGCCGACTGGTCGGATGGTTTCGGATCGACTCCACCACGCGGGCGATCTGATCTATGGTGTCTCCTTTTTCGCCCGAGGACCAGGAGCGCCATTGTTTCCCGTAGACGGGGCCGAGATCGCCTTTTTCGTCAGCCCATTCGTCCCAGATGCGGACGCCGTTTTCTTTCAGGTAGGCGATGTTCGTCTCTCCTTTGAGGAACCAGAGCAGCTCGTGGATGATGGAGCGGAGGTGGAGTTTTTTGGTGGTGAGGCAGGGAAAGGACTCGCGCAGGTCGAAGCGGGCCTGCGCGCCGAAGACACCGATGGTGCCGACGCCGGTGCGGTCGCCGCGTTCGCTGCCGTGGGTGAGGACGTGGTCGACGAGGTCGAGGTAGGCTTTCATGACAGATAGAGGGAGCTTGGACCGCTACGGGCGGCTTCTTCAAGTTTTTCCAGCAGGGTGGGGAGCGATTTGTCGGCGACGAGATTGGCCGCGTCGCCGGCGCTGATGAATCCGCCCTCGACCTGGGTTTTTCCGCAAAAGGCGATCAGCTCGTCGTAAAATCCCGCGACGTTGAGGAGACCGCTCGGCTTGGTGTGCACGGCGAGGCGGATCCAGGTGAGCATTTCAAAAAGCTCGTCGAGAGTGCCGATCCCGCCGGGCAGGGTGAGGAAGGCGTCGGAGAGCTCGGCCATGCGTTTTTTTCGCTCCAGCATCGTGGCGACCACTTCCAGCCGGGTGACGTTTTTGTGGCCCAGTTCCCGTTCCATCAGGAAAACAGGGATGACCCCGATCACCTCGCCGCCCGCCTCGAGAGCGGCATCGGCGAGCGCCCCCATCATGCCGACGCTGCCACCTCCGTAGACCAGGCGGATGCCCCGCTCGGCGAGGAGCCGGCCGGTGGCGCGGGCCGATTCGAGATAGGCGGGCCGGGTTCCCGGTTGGGAACCGCAGAATACGCAGAGGGATTGAAAGCCGGTCGTCATCGCGGGCGCGGAGGGCGGGGGATCACGGTGTCGCAAGCGCGATCATCCGCAAGCGGAATCCTCCCCACGAGGGTCTCCCGCGATCGCTCAGGTCGCCGGGATGACTCGTTGGGCGCCGAGGGCCAGGACGAAAAAGACGAGGCAGAGGACGGCGGCGCGCCAGTCGGCGAAGACCACCGTGGCGGCGTCGAAACAGGCGATCCCGGCGATTCCCCGGGCGATCCCGAGGGGGATTTTCTCCCTCAGCGCTTTTCTCGTGAGGAAGAGCCAGGACCACACTCCCAAGACTCCGGCGGCGGCGAGGGCGTAGGTGAGGGGAGTCGAGGGCACGTAACGAAAGCTGAAGAGGGGGAAGAGCACCGGCAGCATCAGGAGCAGCCGGGGCAGCGCGGCCACGTTTCCGGGCGAGGCGAGGTGTTCATTCCGGGCCGCGAGGGTCAGCCCGGCGATGTAGAGGACCACCCCGCCGACGACCAGCCAGACGAGGGGCGGCACCATGAGCGCCTCGGTGTGGGCGGCGACGGCGCTGGCGGCCCCTAGATAGACGAGGGCGCGGCAGGCCCCCATCAACAGGACCGAGGCGGCGTGGAGTTTGTGGAGCCAGTTGTAGAGGAGCACCGCGAGGACGAGGAGGGCGGCCAAACGGACGTCCACGGATGTCAGGCCGAGCAGGATTTCCACCCCGACGACGAGCTGCGCGGCCCCGATCACCCAGACGATGGCCTCGGAGATGTCGCCCCGGGGGATGGGGCGGTCGGTGCCGTGCTCCCGGTCCCATTTGGCGTCGAAAGCGTCGTTGAGGGTCATCCCCGCGACGTAGACGAGGCTCATCCCGAGGAGGAGCCAGACGAGTTCGAGATTCCAGGCACCGCCCGCGAGGAACCAGCCGACCAGCACATTGCTCCACACCGTCGGCAGATTCGAGACCCGTCCCAGGACGAGGATCGTTCGCGGGGTGCTGGAGAGCTTCATGGGAAAGGGAACCCGCACACGGGCGGGAGATCGCACCGGGGGGAGAAACCGCGACCGGCGGGAGGTCGATCCGATGGGATTCGAGAAGTGGCAACCCCGCAAGGATTCGAACCTTGACAAACAGAACCAAAATCTGTTGTGCTACCGTTACACCACGGAGTTACACGGAGGGCAACCTGTACGTTGAATTTCGGCTGAATCAAGTGCCAGTAAGAGAAATATTTTCGCCGCTTTTTCCTCGGGATCGCGGCCGTAGCCCGAGCGGGAGGCGCGATGAGGGCGGTGACAGCGGGGTGAAAAGGGTTATATTCCAATTTCGTCATGATGAAAAAACCGCTCTTCCCTTCCTCCCTCGCCCTGCTCGCCTTGGGTGTCTCCGCCATCGCCGCTGATCCTGCCGGGGATTGGGTCCGTCTTTTCGACGGCAAAACTCTCGACGGTTGGAAGTCGTCCACGCTGGGCGACGCCACTTACTCCGTGGTCGACGGCGCGATCCGCGGCGAGACGGTCGAGGGCAGCCCGAACACCTTTCTGCTCAGCGAAAAACAATACGGCGATTTCGAACTGGAGTTCGACGTGAAAGTCCACGACAGCCTCAACTCCGGCGTGCAAATCCGCTCCCGCGAGAAATCCGAGGCCGATCTCGCCACGAGCGGGAAAGACGGCAAGCCCGCCAAGGACCTCTCCCGTTTCTTCGGCCCGCAGGTGGAAATCGAGGCTTCGCCCGGTCAGGCGGGCTACATCTACGGGGAAGCGACCGGCTTGGGATGGCTTTCGCCCCAGCCCCAGGACGCCGGACACTCCCACGAACACGTGAAAAACGGAGAGTGGAATCATTTCCGCGTGATAGCGAAAGGCCCCCGCATTCAGACTTTTATCAATGGTGTCGCCGTGGCCGACCTGACCCACGAAGCGGTCTACAAGTCCCATCCCAAGGGGCATATCGGCTTGCAGGTACACGGCATCAAGGCCGGAACGGGACCCTACGACGTCTCCTGGAAAAACATCCGGATTCGTCCCCTGCGGTGAGTGTTTGAGTCGCAAAAAGAAAATGTTGCTCAATTTTGCTTGCCGCATCGCCCGATTTTGCCTAGAAAAGACGTGAGAGAGCGGGGCTCCGATGATGACTTCGAAACCCCGCTCGATCTGATAAGGAGGAGGGCCCCGGTGTCGCGAAAGCGGCACCGGGGTTATTTTTGGATTCCAAGGGGGATTGTGAATCCAACCAATTTTGTTCTCGCAAGAGAATCTGTGACGGAGAAAACGAATTTTTTTTCATGAGCGACATCGCCAGCAACCGCAAAGCGAGGCGGGACTACCACATCTCGGACAAATACGAGGCCGGGATCGAGCTGAAGGGCTCGGAGGTGAAATCCATCCGCGCCGGGAGGATCAACATCAGCGAGTCCTACGCCCGGGTGGACAAGGGGCAGCTCTGGCTCTACAACTGCGACATCCGCCCCTACGAACAGGCCAGCCACGAGTTTCACGTGCCCCTGCGGAACCGGCGGCTCCTCCTCCACAAGCGCGAGATCCGGCGGCTCGCCGCCGTGACCGAACAGCAGGGCCTCACCCTCGTGCCGCTCCGCTTTTACTGGAAAAACGGCAAGGTCAAAGTGGAGATCGGGGTCGGCAAAGGCAAGGATCAGCGGGACAAACGTCAGGACCTCAAAGAGCGCGCCCACCACCGCGAGGTGGAACGCGAGTTGGCCCGCTTGCACCGATAAGGAGAAGGGGATCGGGACGAACGCCGGGCCTCCCGTGCGAAGTCAGTCAAGGAAGTTGTTTGACTGTCTCCCCGTTTCCGGTTCATTCGCAGAGTTTTCATGGGATCGACATTTGGCCAGCTTTTTCAGATATCCACCTGGGGGGAATCCCACGGCGGCGGGGTGGGGGTGGTCGTGGACGGCTGTCCGCCGCGCGTCCCCCTGACCGAAGCCGACATCCAGATCGACCTCGACCGGCGGCGTCCCGGCCAGAGCGAAATCACGACCCCGCGCAACGAGGCCGACCAGGCCGAGATCCTCTCCGGCACCTTCGAGAGCCTCACTCTCGGCAGCCCCATCGCGATTTTGGTGCGCAACAAGGACCACCGCCCCGAGGCCTACTCGGAGATGCGGGACAAATTCCGACCCTCTCATGCGGACTACACCTACCAGGCCAAGTACGGCATCCGCAACTGGCAGGGCGGGGGACGCTCCAGCGCCCGCGAGACGATCGGCCGGGTCGCCGCCGCCGCGATCGCCAAAAAAGTCATCGCAGCCTGTTTCGCCCCCGATCTTGAGATTCTCCCCTTCGTCGAGTCCATCGGGACGATACGGGCGAGGATCGATCCCGCCACTGTGACCCGCGAGAGCATAGAGTCGAACATCGTCCGCACCGGCGATCCCGATGCCGTCGAACCCATGATAGACCTCATCAAGCAGGTCCGCAGCGAGGGAAACTCTGTCGGCGGTGTCGTCGGCTGCCTCATCCGCAATGTCCCCGTCGGCCTGGGCATGCCCGTCTTCGACCGGCTCGAGGCCGACCTCGCCAAGGCCATGCTGAGTCTCCCCGCGACCAAGGGATTTGAAATTGGATCCGGTTTCGCGGGGACGGAGATGACCGGTCGCGAGCACAACGACTCGTTCCGCATGGAAGACGGTCGGGTGCGCACCACCAGCAATCGCTCGGGCGGCGTCCAGGGCGGTATCTCCAATGGGGAGGACATTCTTTTCCGGGTCGCTTTCAAACCCACCGCCACCATCATGACCGCCCAGGACACCGTCTCGACGGACTACCACGACACCGAGCTCAAAGGCCGGGGCCGTCACGACGCCTGCGTCCTCCCCCGCGCCGTGCCCATGGTCGAGGCCATGGCGGCGCTTGTCCTCGTCGATCACATGCTGCGCCAGCGCGCCCTCTGCGGGAACGACGGCGCGGAAACGGGACACGGTGAAAAGGGAGGAAACGCGGCACGATGAACAGCTACAGTGATTTTACCGGCATCCTCATCGGGGTGCTCTTCGTGGTGATCGTCTTCCTCTCCGCGATGAAACACGGGGTGGTGAAAATCCTCGCCTCCGGGGTCGCCGCCGCCCTCGCCCTGGCCACCTTTTACGCCGGGATCCATTTTCTGCCCGAGCTGGCCGGGACCTTCCTCGACCTCGATCCGACTTGGAAAGTCTCCGCCGGGATTTCCGCCGGACTCGCCGCCCTCGTCTACGTGATCAGCCGCGTTATTCTCGGATTCGCCTTCAAAGCCTTTTTCAATCCCGACGGCTGGTTCCACTGGGCCGTCGACGGCATCCCTGGAGGGCTCCTCTCCCTCTTTCCCAGTGCCGTGGTCCTCTTCTTCCTCTTCAATTGCATCCGCGTGGCCGGCACGGTGCAGGAACTGAACTACATCGACTCCCTTTCCCGCGACGGGATCAGCGAAATGGGCGGACGCATCCCCCCCTATCCGCTCTCCGCAACCTGGCGCAACGGCATCGAGAGCCTCCCGGGTGTCGCTCCGGCGCTGGATTTCATCGACCCCTACAGCCACCGCGGCAAGCGCAACGCCGCCGCCCTCACCCTCGCCTCGACCTCCAACTTCCTGAAGCCCTACCTCCTCACCCGTCCCGAGACCGCCGCGTTCGCCGAAATGCCGCTGTGGGAACAGCTCGCGACCGATCCCGGCGTCGCCACCGCCGTGAAAAAGCTCGACCGCCTCGCCCTCGTCATTGATCCCGCCGTAGAGCAAGCGGCCGCCGACCCGGCGATAGCGCGGGACTTGCGCCGGCTCGTCCTGAGACCCGCCGTCGACGCCTTCGTCGCCTCGATCGAACCACCCCCGGAGCTCACCACCCCCCCGCTCCCCGACAACACCCTTTGACCGATTCGACCGATTTGATCGATCCTTATTCCATGGCCACGCCGGACTACATCACCAGCATCGGACTCGAGGTCCACGTCCAGTTGAAAACCCGGAGCAAAATGTTCTGCGGTTGCGCGGTGCGCTTCGGCGAACCGCCCAACACTCTCACCTGTCCGACCTGTCTGGGTCTCCCCGGCGCCCTGCCCAAACTCAATCTCGGGGCGATCGAACGCACCATCCTGACCGGACAACTCCTCGGCTGCACCACCCCCGAAATCGTGAAGTGGGATCGCAAGAACTACTTCTACCCAGACATGCCGAAAAACTACCAGATCTCGCAGTTCGATCTGCCGCTCTGTCTCGGGGGTTCGGTCCCGCTCTACGAACTGGCCTATCCCAAAGACGCGCAAAAAGACATCGCCGCGCCCGGGAAAAAAGTGACCCTCACCCGCATCCATCTCGAGGAGGACGTCGCCAAATCGACCCACCATTCCACCTACACCACCATAGACTTCAACCGCGCCGGGACGCCCCTCATGGAGATCGTCTCCGAACCGGAGATCGACTCCCCCGAGGAGGCCGTTGCCTACCTCAACTCCCTCCGGCAGATCCTCGTCTACAGCGGCGTCTCCGATGCCGACATGGAAAAAGGGCAGATGCGCTGTGACGTGAACATCTCCGTGCGCCCGTCGCACCAGAGCGAACTCGGCACCAAGATCGAGCTGAAAAACCTCAACTCCGTTTCCGCCGTGCGGCGCTCCCTCCACTACGAAATCGGACGCCAGATTGACGAACTCGAAGCGGGACGCTCCCTCACCCAAGCGACCTGGCGGTGGAACGACGAGATCGGCCGCACCGAACTGATGCGCACGAAAGAGGACGCCCACGACTACCGTTACTTTCCCGACCCCGACCTGCTCCCCGTCCGCACCACCGAACTCCTCGGGCGCGTCCGCGAACAGCTCCCCGAGTTGCCCCACGAGAAGATCGAGCGGTTTGAGAGAGAGTATGCGATCACCCACTACGACGCCTCCGTCCTCGCCTCCGAGCAGGCCCTCGCGGACTACTACGAAACCGCCGCCAAAGATTCCGCCGCCCCGAAAAAAGTCGCCAACTGGGTCATCAACAACCTTCTCGCCGAACTCAACGAGCGCGGCATGGCGATAGACGCGTGTCCCGTCCCCGCCGCGAATGTCGGAGCCCTCGTCGACCTCGTCGAATCCGGCCAGATCTCCAACAACCAGGCGAAGGAAGTCTTCGCCCATCTTTTTGAACACCCCGGCGAAACCCCCGCCGCCGTCGCCAAGGCGAAAGGATTCGAACCCGCCGACACCGGTGAGATCGAAGCCTTCATCGATCAGGTCATCGCGGCCCATCCCGGTCCTGTCGAAGAAGTCCGGGAAGGCAATGACAAGGCCGCCAACTTTCTCGTCGGACAGGTCATGAAACTCAGCAAAGGCAAAGCCAATCCCCGCGAAGTCACCGGAACGATCCTCGCCCGGATCCGGGGGTGACGTCAGTGATCACTCACGAGAGGTCACGGTGCGCTTCGTACGGAGCGCACCGGCAAGCACGAAATGTGATGCGCCAGGGAATTGAGCGGATCGAATTGTTCGGTGGATTGGATTCTCCGGAACCGTGCGAGTCACGACCTACAGGCAGACACGTTTCCTCCCTCGACCCCAAGGAGGGGCGCTTTTCCAGCGCCCGGCACCCCCCCCGCCGCAGCAAAGAGAGTTCCGTTCCTTGCGCTGGCGCGCGTATCCCCCTCGGCCCCAAGGAAGGGCGCTTTTCTAGCGCCCAACAACCCCGCCGCAGAGTCCTCCGGATGGGCTTCGTCGGGGCTAGGAAAGCCCCGTTCCTTGCGCTGGCGCTTAACAGCAAAAAAGCTACCGGCTAAACAGCTAAAAGCTAAACAGCTACCGAGCCTCCGGCTCGGGCTCCGGGGCTCCCGGCTGTTCGATCTTGGCCGTCTTGCGGAGTTCCTCCACATAGCTGCCCATTTTGGCGGAGCGGCCTTCGTCGTGGAGGCGGGCGGTGAGTTCCTCGCGCACTTCGGCGAAAAGGAGGGTCTTGGCTTCTTTTTTGCCGTTCACCTTGATGATGTGATAGCCGAACTGGGTCTTCACGGTTTCCCCGATGGCACCGATTTCCTGGGCGAAGGCGGCGGTTTCAAACTCGGGCACCATCTGGCCTTTTTCGAACTCCCCGAGGTCCCCTCCCTGGGCTTTGCTGGGGCAGTCCGAGTGCAGCGAGGCCATCTCGGCGAAGTTCTCCCCCTTTTTGGCGACGAGTTCCTCGCGGAGTTCCTTGGCGACTTTTTCCTTGGCGGCGAGCTGGGCCGGTTCGGTGATGCCCTGGGTGGAGATGAGAATGTGGGCGGCGTCGACGGAGGCCTTTTGGGCGAACTCCTCGGGATGCTCCTCGAAGTAGGTTTTCACCGTGGCTTCCTCGGGTTGGGCGACGTCGGCGGTGATCTTTTCGTAGAGTTTGCGGATCTTGGTGTCCTCGGCGATCTGCTTGCGGATGCGGTCGAGGCTGATGCCGGCGGAAGCGGCGAAGGCTTCGAGGGTGGTTCCCTCGGGAATCTGGGTGGCGATCTCCTTGAGGCTCGTCTCGACTTCTTCGTCGGTCGCGGTCATGCCCTCTTTGTTGGCGGCGTTGGAGAGGAGAGTCTTCTGGATGAGATCGTTCATCACCATCTGCTGAATCTGCGGCTCGATCATGGCGCGCTGCTCGGGCGGCAGTTGCTCGAACTGACGTCCGTAGCGACCCGTGAAGAGCTCGCGGACATCTCCCACGGTGATCTCGGTGCCATCGACGGTGAGGACGACGTCGGTGTCGGCGGGGGCGGGAGCGGCCGGTTCCGCCGGAGCGGAAAGCGGTGCCGGGGCAGCAGGCGTGGCCGGAGTTGCCGGGGCCGCCGGAGCCGGAGCGGGGGTTTCGTTTTGGGCCGTGGCGGCGCAGGTCAAAAGACCGAGACCGATGACAGTCGCCATGCCGGGCAGGACGGAGGATGCTTTTTTCATGTTGAGGGGTAAGGGGAAACCGCGACGGGGGGGATCGGTGAACGAAACCGTCTCTCGTTGCGGGCAACGGCTACTTTCAGCGGATTTTGTCTTTTCAACAACCGGAATCTCCGCGCGATCGCGAATCTGCGAATCCCGCTGGGAAGGTCCGCGGCGGGATGCGGGGCGGTTCACCCGGCGGTGAGGGACCAGCCTTTGCGGTAGCTGCGGCTGAGGTATTTTTCCGCCTCGGGGGCGTTGGGGAATTTCATGTTCTCGGGATCCCACTCCAGTTTTTTCCCGGCGCGGTAGGCGATGTTGCCGAGGTGGTTCGCTTCGGTGAGAGGACCGGCGTAGCCGAAGTGGCAGAGGGGTTGCGGGCCTTCGCCGCGGCAGGCGAGGATCCACTCGGCCTGCTGGCCGGGGGAGGGGGCGATGTAGGGCTCGGGCGCTTTGAAATTGGCGAATTTCTCCTCGGGCAGCAGGAGGAGCTTTCCGTAGTCGGCCAGGAGCATGCCGTCTTCGCCGATGAAGAGGGTTCCGTCGCCCCACTGGGGGATTTTGCCCTCCGTCCAGACCTTCGGCTTGGTCGCCCCTTGGTACCATGTGAGGGACACGGGGGGCAGCTCGCCGCGAGCGCCGTAGGTGTATTTCACCGACATGGTCGCGGGGGCGATGTCGTGGTGGGCGGGGGGACCGGTGAGTGGTTCGATGGTGAGAGGGGCGTCGAGTTTCAGCGCCCACCAGGGCAGGTCGTTGCGGTGGCTGCCGAGATCGGACATGGTGCCGTTGCCGAAGTCCCACCAGCGGTACCAGCGCGGCCCGGGGAAATAGTATTCGTGGAAATCGCGGTAGGGGGCGGGGCCGATCCAGAGATCCCAATCGAGTCCGTCGGGCACCGGCATGGCGCGGTCGGGAGTGTCGGGGGTGTAGATGATGTCCTTGTGCTTTTCGGCCTCTTCCTGCGTCTGCCAGCCCCAGGCGCGGCTGACCCAGCTGTGGACTTCCGTCACCGGACCGATCGCCCCGGACTCGATCAGTTCGACGACCCGGCGGTAGTTTTCCCCTGCGTGGATTTGCGTGCCCATCTGGGTTTGCACGCCCGCCTTGGCGGCGGTGGCGGTGATGAGGCGGGCCTCGAAGACATCGCGGGTGAGCGGTTTTTCACAATAGACGTGCTTGCCCGCCTGCAGCGGAGGCAGGGTGGCGAAGGCGTGGGTGTGCTCGGTCGTGGAGACCATGACCGCGTCGATGTCGTCCATCTTGCCGAAAAAATCGCGAAAATCCTTGTGACTACGCGCTTTCGGGGCCTGTTCGAGGGCGCTGCCGAGGTGGTTCTCATCGACATCGACGAGGGCGACGATGTGTTCCTTGGCGTCGAGCGCGGCCTTGAGTTGGGCCCGTCCGCGTCCACCCACCCCGATGAGACCGAGATTGAGCTTGGAGTTGGGCGACTGGCAGCTCGTGATCGCGGGGAAACCGAGAGGCACGGCCCCGGCGAGGAGTCCGGCGGATTTGAGAAAGCGGCGACGGTCGGGAAGAGATGCAGTCATGGCGGACAACCTTGGCCCCTTCCTCCCCCGACGGAAAGCGCCGAATGCCCCGCGAGGGGCACGGGATGACGCCTCCCTCGTGCCGATTCCGCGCGGCCCGCCGTGAACCGCGACCGGTCACTCCCCGGCGACCGTTTTTTCATCGAGACGCCGGACGCCCGCTTTGTCGATCTCGAACCCGCGTCGTCGCGCGAAGTCCCCGGCCACCGCGGCGGCTCGCTCCGCATCGTAGTCCCCCGCGTGGGCGTGGAGGAGATAGCGCAGCGTCAGGGGCGCGTCGTCCGTGATCGTATATCCCTCGCCGAGGCAAAAGGCCGCCCCCATCCAGCCGTCGGACCGCACATGCCAGGCGGTGGGGTGGCGGGGATTCTCGGGATGGTCGAAGTAGGTGATGCCCTCGGTCGCGGTGGCGCGTCCCGGTCCGTCGCCGTCGCCCTCGGCGGGAAAGGCAACCGGTCCCGAGTAATCCATCCAGCGGGCCGTCTGGCCGAAAATGGCCTTTTCCCCGACGAGCCCCTCGCTGTTGGTGAGCTGGCCACCGCCGAAACGATGGCTGAGAGTCTTGGCGACCCGGACGGCGAGAAACCCGAAGTTGGTTTGGTCCAAGCGGACCGTTTCCCGGCCCCCGGCCGGCCGCATCGTGATCTGGAGTTCGAGGAGGTGCTCGCCGCCTTCCAGCGGCAGGGTCGCGGCCACGAGGTCCTGCTCCAGGATCTCCGCCCCCTCCGCGTCATACCATCCCAGGAGCGAGGCCATGACCGCCTCCCTGTCGCCGTCGCGGTAGTGGAACCAGCGCTTCTGGCGGATCGCGGTGCCGGTGCCGTCGGCCCAGAAATTGAGACCCTCGACCTTGTGATGGGCGAACCAGATCGAGCGGTGGTGATCGTGGTCCGACGCCCCCGGGTGTCCCATCCGGGTGAGCGTGCTCCCCGACGGACCGTTGAAAGGATAAAAGAAAGGGCGGGGGTATTTCGGGTCGTAATGCCAGCGCGTCACCTCGAGACCGTCGATCTGAAAACGGACCTGATGATCCGGCAGCGGGACCAACTCGACCCGGTCCGGGACAAAAGCGGCTCCCGCAGGAGCGGGGGACTCACCCTGCGCCGGGAGGATCGTCGGCGCGGCCAGCAAGCAGGCGAAAGAAAGGAAGTGTGACCTGATCATCCGCGCATCGTGACGTGTCGGGGACGGCGTGGCAATGCCGTGATAGCGGCGGCTGGAAGGATGAATTATGAATTATGAGGAGGAGGGATTGAGGTGTCCAGGGATTGAGGGAGAAGGCGTGGAGGAAGATGCTAATCTTCCCGTGGGGGCGGCTCGCCCTATCTTCCGCCAAACGCCTTTCGCGCTCTTTTCCCAAATCGTCTCCCTTCCCCTCCGGGAGTGCTCTTCGGAACGTTCCGACGCGGACTCCGAATTTTCGGAACGACCATTCCACGAGTGAGATACGGACTCCGAATTTTCGGAAATGAGACTCTATCTAGAAGATCAATGAGTTGATCAATGCCCTGCGCCGCGATCCGTGAGAGAGGTGTGGAGGGACGAATTATGAATGATGAGGAGGGGGGGGATTGAGGCGTGGAGGAAGATGCCAATCTTCCCGTGGCGACGGTTCGCCCTATCATTTCGTCAAACGCCTTTCGCGCTCTTTTCCCAAATCGTCTCCCTCTCCCCCAAGAGCTGCCGCCAAAGCCCTTCCTAATTCATACTTCATAATTCATCCTTCCCCAAAGAGGATGCAGATCGGCGCGGGGACGTGGATGATGGCGCCGCGCTGGTAGGTCAGCCGACCGGTGTCGGGATCCACGGCATGGACGGCGATGGTGTGGGAGTCGGCTCCGGCGGCGAGGAGCCATTTGCCGGTGGGATCGAGGTTGATGTTGCGGGGAAAGGCGCCGCGGATCGGCTGGACTTGGATGACCTCGAGGGCGGCCCCGCCATCGGCGGTGCGGTAGACGGTGACAGTGTCATGCCCGCGGTTGGAGGAGTAGACAAACGGCCCCTCGGGATGGACGAGGATCTCGGCGGCGGAGTTGTGGGTTTCTCCGGCCTTGGTTTCTTCGCTGAGGGTGGGAGTGGTGGAAACGAGGGTCGCCTCGCCCTTCGCGGCGTCCCAGGAGAAGACGCTGGTCGAGAGGCTCAGTTCGTTGAGCAGATAGATGAATTTCCCATCCTTCGAGAAACGCATGTGACGGGGGCCGCCTCCCGGAACCGACGCGGCGAAGCCGTGTTTCGTGATGGCTGCCTGGTCCGGATCGACGGCGTAGATGACGATCCCATCGAGACCCAGATCGGGGACGAAGGCGTATTTCCCATCCGGCGAATAGCCGCACCAGTGCGGATGGGGCGAGTCCTGCCGACCCGCGACGACGCCCGAACCGCCCTCGTGCTCTGTCACCGTGGCGGGGCCGGGTGTGCCCTCGCCGTCGAGCGGCAGCAGGGAGACCGATCCGCCGCCGTATTGCGCGGTGAGGAGAAATTTTCCGGAAGGATGCACCGCGAGATGCGCCGCGCCGCCGTCACCGGTGGGTTCGAAGTGGAAAAACGCCAGCGAGCCGTCGTCGGCGATACGGTAGGCGGCGACCCCGCCCGTCTTTTCCTGGGTGGCGACCGCGTAGAGTTTGGTGCCGTCGGGATGCAGCGCGAGGAAGCCGGGGCGGTCGATCTTGTGGGCGAGGGTGGCGGCGGTGAGCTTGCCGGTCTCGGTGTCGAAAGTGGCGCGGTAGATGCCCTCCGCTCCCGGTCCGCCGGTGCCGAAATACACGGATCGGGTCTCGGCCGAGGCGACGGGTGACAGGGCGAGAAAGACGAGGGCGAGGAGCCGGACAAAAAGGGAGGATGGAGTCATGGGGGAACAATGGCACGGAATCGGGACGGCGCAGGCGGCGGGAATGCGCTGCTTTAGGAGTCGGTCCCCGCAGACGTGTTTGCGAGAGGAAAGGACTCGCCAGCGCCCCGTCCCCGGGGCACAATGCCCCATGCATCCGACCCAACCCTCCTGGCTCTCCCGGTCGACCCTCTCGGGTCTGGCGATCTTCGTCCTCCTGGCCTCCGGCAGCCGCGAGGCGGCGGCGCAGGCACCCATCTCGACCAGCAAGGACCCGGCGCAGTGGGCTCTGATCTATTCGGAGGTGCTCCACAAAAACCGCGAGCTGCTCAAGGACTACTCGTGGCAGTATCGCGTCGAGGTGCAGGAAAACGCTCGCCTCCTTTACATCGACCACCTCGACGCCCGCTACGGTGCCGACGGGCGGATCGAGACGATACGTCTGAGTCAGGATCTCCAGATCAAACCGCGCCAGGGTCCGCTCCTCAAGGCGGGGCAAGAGGCGAGGCTGCGCGAGGTCGAGGCGAAGATCGAGACGCTGAAAAGACGCATCGGCGACTACGTCTACATGACCCGCGGCCAGGTCGTCGATTTTTTCGACAAGGCGAGAAAGACCGAGGCGATCGGCTACGACAACGCTCTGCGGCTCGACGCCGAGGATGTCCTCACGAAAGGAGATTCGATCACCATCTTCGGCGACAAGTCGACCGCCTTTCCCATCTTCCTCGCCTTCACCGTGCCGCTCGATGAGCAGACCGGCATCCGCTGCGAGGTCCATTTCCGCCACCTCCGCCAGCTCGGTGCCTTTTACGCAGCGAAGGTGAGTGGCAGGTTCGTCGAACTCGGTCGCGGCGGCGGGACCAAAGCGCTCGTGATCGATGTCGAGAGCTTCGATTACGTCGCGAAACCTTAGCAGCTTAGCCTTCGCCTATGGAGAAAATGCATTCCCCGCTACCGTGCCAACGGACTGGCATCCCCACAAAGATCCACGTCCTTTTCCTGGTCCTCTGGTTCGGTTCCCTCGGGGCGGAGGAGTTCCCCGAGATCCGGAACAGCGAGCCGGACCCAAACGCGCAGCCTCCGCCAGCGGCAGAGGCTTTGAAAATGTTCGACCTGCCCGAGGGATTCTCCGCGACCCTCTTCGCCTCCGAACCCGATCTGCGCAATCCCATCGCGATGACTTGGGACGGGCGCGGCCGCCTCTGGGTGGCCGAGAACTACACCTACGCCGAGCGGGCGACACGTTTCGACCTCACGATGCGGGACCGGGTCCTCATTCTGGAAGACACCGACGGCGACGGGGTGGCGGACAGGCGCACCGTCTTCACCGACAAGGTGAACATGCTGACCAGTGTCGAGTTGGGGCACGGCGGGGTCTGGCTGATGTGTCCGCCGCGGTTGCTCTTCGTCCCCGATGCGGATGGCGACGACGTGCCCGACGGCGAGCCGGTCGTGGTGCTCGATGGCTTCACCGTGGCGGAGGCGAACTACCACAATTTCGCCAATGGACTCCGCTGGGGGCCGGACGGCTGGCTCTATGGCAGGGTCGGGCATGCCTGTCCCGGTCTCGTCGGTGCTCCGGGCACGCCGGAGTCGGATCGCATTCCCACGAAAGGCGGGATCTGGCGTTTTCATCCAGAGTGGAAGGTCTTCGAAATGGTCACTCACGGAACCACCAACCCCTGGGGCCACGATTGGGATCGTCACGGCGAGCTGTTTTTCATCAACACGGTCAACGGACATCTCTGGCACGGCATCCCGGGGGCGCATTTCAAGGAACGGTCGGGCGCGGATCCCAATCCCTATTTCTACGAGCGGCTCGACATGCACGCCGATCACTGGCATTTCGACACCTCGGGAAAATGGAGCGAATCCCGCGACGGCGCGGCGGATGCCTATGGCGGCGGCCACGCTCATGTCGGAATGATGATCTACCAGGGGCGAGATTGGCCGGAGCGTTTCCACGACCGTCTTTTCACTCTCAACATGCACGGCTTCCGCACCAACGTGGAGCGACTCGACCGCGAGGGGAGCGGTTATCTCGGCCGCCACGAGCCCGACATTTTTCGGACCGAAGATCCTTGGTTCCGCGGCATCGACATCCGTGCCGGAGCGGACGGTGCGGTGTATCTGCTGGACTGGAGTGACACCGGAGAATGCCACGAGCACACCGGGGTCCATCGCAGCAGCGGACGCCTCTACCGCATCCAATATGGCGAGGGAAAAAAGGCGAACCTCATGCCGGCGGACGGGGTCCTCACCGCGTCGCTGGTGACGGCGGCGATGCGGGAGCCGGACCCCTGGCTGGACCGGCGGATCCGTCGCCATCTCGCCGGGGGAGGGACCTTCCCCGAGGCGTCGTCGCTGTTCTCCGCGATGCTGCGGGAGGAGGAGGAAGTGGTGCCGCGCCTCCGGGCGATGTGGCATTTGCACGCCATGGGGGAGAAATTCGACTGGAGCTCCCTCCTCGACGACGGGGAGGAGCGGGTGCGGATCTGGGCGATTCGCTTCCTTACAGAAAGACAACCCATCGACGTCCTCACCGGGCCGATGCCGCACCGGATGCCCGCTCCGCTCGCCGGCGATCTTTTTTCCCGATTCGTGGCGATGGCGCGCCGGGATGATTCCGCGCCGGTGCGGCTCGCTCTCGCCTCCACCCTGCAGCGTCTCCCTTTCGCCCAGCGCACCGCTCTCGGGGAAGCCCTGGCGGCCCGTGACGAAGACGCCCATGACCACAACCTGCCGCACCTCATCTGGTTCGGAATCAGCCCGCTGGCGGAGTCCGATCCCCTCGCACTGGTGCGCATCGCGGAGACCTGCTCCTGGCCGGAGACCCTCCGCTGGATCGCCCGCAGCCTGACCAGCCGGATCGAGAAAGATCCCGCCGGTCTGGATGCGCTCCTGACGATGACCAAAAAACGGGAAAGCGCGGAGCGGTTGGCCCTGCTCACCGGGGTCAGCGAGGGCCTGCAAGGTTGGCGCAAAGCGCCCAAACCGGAGAGCTGGGACGATCTCGTCGCCGCGCTCGCAGGAGGGGCGGAGACGGACGAGTCACTCGCCGGGCTGGTCCGCGAGCTCAACGTGCTCTTCGGCGACGGGCGCGCCCTTGATGAGATCAAGGCGCTCGTTCGGAACGAAAACGCCGACCTCGCGATGCGGAAATCCGCCCTCGAGACGCTCATCGCCAATCGACCCGACGATCTCCGGAAATTGTGTGAGGACTTTCTTGGCGACCGCCATCTCCAGGTCGAGGCGGTGAAAGGACTCGCTCTTTTCGAAGACCCCGCCCTCGGCGTCACCCTCGCGAAACGCTACCGGAAATTCGGCGAATCGGCGCGGCCCGCGCTTCTGGAGGTGTTGGTCTCGCGTCCGGCTTGGGCGGCGGCCCTGCTCGGGGAAATCGAGGCGGGAGCTATTCCGAAGTCGGATCTCTCGGCCTTCCACGCCCGTCAGATCAACGCTTTCCCGGAGAAAGAACTGCGGGACACACTCGCCCGCGTCTGGGGCGAGTTGCGGGAGTCCAGCGAGGACAAACGCAAGCTCATCGAGGAATGGACCGCCAAACTCACGCCCGAACGCCTCGCCGCCGCCAATCTCAGCAGCGGTCGCCAGCTCTATGCCGGAATCTGCGGCGCCTGCCATGTCCTCTACGGCGCGGGCGGCAGCATCGGTCCCGATCTCACCGGATCGAACCGTAACGAGCTCGGCTATTTGCTCGAAAACATTCTCGACCCCGGAGCGGTCGTAAGCGCGGACTATCGCATGAGCCTCCTGACTCTCGCCGACGGACGGGTCCTCACCGGAGTGGTCGGTGAGGAAAACGACCGAACCCTGACCCTACGACAGTTGACCGGCGAGATCGTGTTGGAGAAAAGCGGGATCGCCAAACGGGAGGTCGCACCCGTCTCCATGATGCCCGAAGGACTGCTCCTCGCCTTCGAAGAGGAGCAGGTGATCGATTTGATCGCGTATCTGCAGCATCCGGTGCAGGTGGAGTGAGGGGGGAGCTATTTAGCTGTTAGCTTTTT
Source organism: Verrucomicrobiaceae bacterium (assembly GCA_012719225.1). Lineage (GTDB taxonomy): Bacteria > Verrucomicrobiota > Verrucomicrobiia > Verrucomicrobiales > DEV007 > Arctic95D-9. The sequence continues at coordinate 10,472 of JAAYAT010000205.1, read as the reverse complement.
TGCTGTTTAGCTTTTCTGGGGTTGAGGGGTTGAATTGCGGAAACAGGATACTATTTCTTCGGCGACTTCTTCTTCAGGCTTTTGATATAGAGCACCACGGAATCGATCTCGTGGTCTTGGAGCACGCCGAGATAGGAGGGCATGCCCACGCCGGTGAGTTCCATCTCGTAGCCTTGCATGACCCGGCGGGCGGGATCGAGGATGGATTCGCGCAGGTAGACTTCGTCGATGTTCCGGATTTCGGAACCGTCGCTAAAGACGCGTTTGGCGCCCCAGAGTCCGATCCAGGACGGGCCGACCGCGAGATTGGCTTCTCCCGCCGCCGCGACGGGCGGCCCGGGGATGTCGGGATCGCCGGTGGCGTGACAGGCGACGCAGCCGTAGCGGACCGCGACTTCCTTGCCGAGTGCGGCGGTCGGTTCGACGGTTCCGGCACCGCCGGTGAGGTCGGTGCGCGGGGTCAGATCGACCTGGTTGTCGGCGAAGCCGATTTTCGACAAATCAAAGGAGGGGAGCGAGTGAACGGTGAGGTAGAGGTTTTCCACCCGGGTGGCTTCGGGGATGGGGAGGCGGTAGGTGAGCCGGAGGGAATCCGAGGGTTTCATGTCGCCGAATCCGAGGAAGAGGGATTTGCCATCCTGAGAGAGTTTGGCGCTGAGCACGGGGAGGGCCTCCTGTCCGGGCGTCCCATCGAGCTTGTAGTTGCCCGATCCGTAGGCGTGGGTCTGTAGGTAGTTCCAGCGGTCGGCGGAGTAGCGGCCCAGCTCGGCGACGTGTTCGGGGGAGAGGGGCTCGTCGAAGCGGAGGAGGATGCCGCGTTTTTCGGCCCGAACTTCGCGGGGGAGGTGGGCCTCGGTTTCGCCGGGGCGGACCCGGTAGACCCCGCTGATGCGGGTGCCCGAGCTGCCGAAGATCTGGAATCCGGTCACGTAGAGGAGACCGTCGGAGGGATTGACCCGCCCGTTGAGCAGACCCGAGGGAAAGCCGGAGAGGAGGGGCAGGACCGCGCCCTGTTCGCCCTTTTCATCGAGGTAGACCTTGAAAATTTCGGGCCGGTTGTAGCCGATATGGATGAGGGCGTCGTTGAGCGGTCCCATTTGCGTGCCCTTGTCCCCGATGTCGCGGACCCAGACCTGGCCGGCTCCCGACTGGTTGATGAAGTGGGGGATCCAGACCTCGGCGGGCGAGATCGTGGCGGGATGAGTGACGTCGCCTTTGAACTTCTCGGGCTGGAATCCGAAGTAGCGGCCCGTCTCGACGCGGTAGATGGGAGTGGCGGGTTTCCAGTTGCCCTGCTGGTCGCTGGCGCTGAGGATTTTGGTTTTTTCATCGTAGCCGAGGTAGGGCTGGCGGAATCCGGTGGCGATGACTTCGTAGGAATTGCCGTCGGGGGCGACGCGAATGACGGTGCCGTTGAGTTTGCCGATGGTGGAGCCGATCTGACCGCCGAGGGCGACAAAAAATCCGCCTTCGGGCAGGGCGATGAAGTCGTTGGCGTACTGCCGGGTCTCGGCGGATTGGGCGAAGATGTTGGAGACATTTTCATACCAGTCGGCCTCGCCGTTGCCGTCGGTGTCGTGGAGCGCGACGATGCCGTTGCGGTCGAAGACGAAAATCCCGCCGTCGCGGAGGGCGAGGTTCTGCGGTTCGTGCAGGCCCGCGGCGAAGCGGCTCCACTCGGCTCCGTCGTCGGAGTCGAGGCCTTTCGCGATCCAGATGTCGCCGTCGAAGGTGACGAGGACGGCGCGGCCGTCGGGGAAAAAGGCCAGATCGGCGAGGCGGACGTTGCGCTTCCAGGGATTGGGGACGGGGAGGGGCAGGTCGTCGAAGACCCAGGCGGCGTCTTTGGCGGGCGGCACGGGGGCACCGGTTTTCACCGCTGCGGGCCAGCGGCGGGCCGGGGCGGGCAGGTCGGCGAACGCGCCGCCGTCGGAGAGGCTCGATTCTCCGGTTTCGGTCAGGACGATCCGATAGGTGGTGGTCTCGTCGGTGGGATCGAGGCTGAGCCAGTCGGCGTCGCCCGCGCCGATGCGCAGGTGGAGTTTGTGACGGTGCGGCGCCACCGCGAGAGTGCGGGTGATCTTTCCTTTTTCCGAAGAAATGCGTTCCCGGACGAGGGTGCCGCCGACGGTGTATTCGATCTGGATGGTATCCCCGACGAGGCGCAGCCCGGAAAAGCGGCCTTTTTTGGGATCGATGGCACCGAGTCCGAGTTCGCCCGGTTCGGCGTGGCCGTGGTCGCGGGCGTCTTCGAGCGCGGGGGTCTCCCCGGTTGAGACGCCGGGGCGTAGCGGCAGGGCGAGAAGCGGCGTGCCGATGGGGTGGGGGAGGCCCTTTTGCCCGGGGGGTGCCTTGCGGTTGGGAAGGCGGTAGCTGCCGGTGCTCATGCCGCCCATGCTGAGGTATTCGCCCGCCTCGTTTTCCTTCCAAAAGAGCGCCCAGCGCAGCAGGTCGGGATCAAAGCAGGCGAAATAGCCGTGGCCCGCCGGGATGACGATGCCTCGGGGGCTGAGGTTGTCGGGTTGCGGCGTTTCCCCGAAGTCGCGGGCGTCCACGGTCTGGGTGAAATAGGGGGTGCCCTCCTCGACGAAAGAGGCGAAAGGCGAGTCGAGTTCGAGGTGCGCTTTTTCCTGTCCCGTCGCGGGGAGGATCATCGCGGGGAAAATCGCTGCGGCGAGGATCCTCGCGGCGAGGGGCGCGAAAGAGACGGAGCGGGGGAGCGGTCGGGCGGGTGGGTTCATAGAATGCGGGAGGCGGCAGCCTGCCGCAATTTCCGCCGCGGTTCAATGGCGCGATTCTCGGATGCGCGTTCGGGATGGCCTTCCCTCCGGCGGCGTATTCCGTCGCGTTTCACTCGTGGCGCAGGGCTTCGACGGGATTCATTCCCGCGGCGCGGAAGGCGGGATAAATCCCGAAGAGCACTCCGGTCACCACCGAGATGGTGAAGGCCAGGGCCGGAGCCCAGAACTCGATGATCGTGACCATGTTGGCGAAGTGGGTGATGGTGATGGGAATGGCGAGTCCGAGGGCCACGCCGATCAGTCCTCCTGCTCCCGAGAGCATCACCGTCTCGATGAGGAACTGGATCACGATGTCTTTTTTCTTCGCCCCGAGGGCGCGGCGGATCCCGATCTCGCGGGTGCGCTCGGTCACCGTCGCAAGCATGATGTTCATGATCCCGATCCCGCCGACGAGGAGGGAGATCGCGGCGATGGAGCCGAGGACGATGTTGAAAATCTGCTTGGTGCGCTCGGCGCGGCGGAGGAGGTCGAGCGGCACGGTCATGCGGTAGTCGACCTGTTTGTGATTGCGTTCGAGGATGTGGCGGATCGCGAGGGAGGCCGACATGACCCGGTCGGGATCGTCGATGCGAATGGTGACGTCGTGGAGTTCGACCTTTTCGGCTTCGAAACTCCCGGAGCGGTATTTGATGAGGACTTCGCCGAAGTGATCCTCCAGCGTGGAGATGGGGATCATCATTTCCATGCCGTCGCCTTTTTCTCCGGAGCCTTCGCTCTCCTCGTTCGCCGCCGCCACGGCGGGGTCGTCGTCGATCACGCCGATGACGCGAAGGTAGCTGGTGTGGATCCGCACGGTGTCGCCGATCGGTTCGCTGAGGGGGAACAGTTCCCGCGCGAGGCTCTTGGAAAGCACGCAGACCGGGGCGCGCATCGACATTTCCAATTCGGAAAAGAAGCGTCCCTCCAGGACTTTGCGGTTCCGCATTTCGGGGAACCAGGGGACGGTGCCCACGGCCGCTCCGTCCACGTTGCGCTCCTCGTTCCAGATGAAATCCTTGACGTCGCGCGAGGGAATCGTCACCTCCACGCCGGGGACGGTGGCGCGGATCTGGGAGATGTCCTTGTAGGTGAGACCGTATTCGAGAATGGTGGAACGCTGTTGGTCTCCCCCGGCGGTCTTGCTGGTCGGCTTGACCGATTCGAGAATGATGTTCTGGCTACCGAGGTCCTTGATCTGCTGCTGCGCCTCGTAGCTGGCACCTTCGCCGATCGCCAGCATCGCGATGACCGAGCAGACCCCGAAGACGATACCCATCGCGGTCAGGATGGAACGCAACTTGTGCATCCAGAGGCTTTTCACGCCGAGGATGACGGATTGCTTCAACCGAAAGAGGGAAAATTCCCGGATGAGAGTCAGGGCGTTCACACGAGTTGTCCCTCCGTGTAGCTGTCGTAGGCGACCTCGCCATCCTTCAGTCGGATCGTGCGGGAGGTCCGCATCGCCATGCCCTCGTCGTGGGTGATGAGAATGAGCGTTTTCCCGTCGGCGTTGAGTTCGTCGAAAATCTCAAGGATATCGCCGCCCGACTTGGAATCGAGGTTGCCGGTCGCCTCGTCGGCGAGGATCACGGGGGGATCGTTGGCGAGGGAGCGAGCGATCGCGACGCGCTGTTGCTGGCCGCCGGAGAGTTCGGTGGGCCGGTGGTCGAGTCGTTTGCCGAGGCCTACCTTGTGGGCGAGCTCCACCGCGAGTTCGCGGCTGTCTTTTTCGGACACTCCCTGGTAGTAGAGCGGCACTTCGATGTTCTCCACCACGGTCAGTTGCTGGATCAGGTTGTAGCTTTGGAAAATAAACCCGAGTCGCTTTCCGCGGACCTGCGAGAGGTCGTCGTCGGAGAGTTCGGAGACATCCTGCCCGCCCAGGAAATACTGCCCCAAGGTCGGTTGGTCGAGGCAGCCGAGGATATTGAGCATGGTGGATTTGCCGCACCCCGAGGGTCCGAGGATGGAAATGTAATCCCCCGGCAGGATCTTGAGATCGATCCCGTGCAGCGCTTTCACCAGGGTATCGCCCATCTGGTAGTGTTTCTCGACACCCCTGAGTTCGATGACCGGTTCGACTACAGCGTCTCGCAGCATGAAAAATGAAGTCCGCCCGGAGGAAGATCAGGCCTTCTCATCCGACGGGTCCGTTACCTCCGTTTCACCCACCGTCGAAGCGGTCTTGTCCGCTTTTTCCTTTTCCGCTTCCTCGATCTTGCGCTCCGCGTCGCCCCGGGCGATGCGCGACGGATTCTGCACCTTGGGCGGCTCGTAGCTGTCGGGCATTTTCAGAAAGACTTTGTCTCCTTCCTCGATGCCCTCTTTCAGCTCGATGAAGTCATTGTTGTAGGCCCCGATCTGGACCGGCTGGCGCTCGTAGCCATTCATCGTCTTGCGGAAAACGAAATGCTCGCTGTTCTCGACGAAGACGGCCTGCACCGGGACGTAGGTGACGTCCTCCAGTTCGTCGACGATGATCTCGACTTTGGCGCTCATCCCGGGTTTGAGGAATTCGTGGGTGCCCTCGATCTCGACGGTGGCGGGGTAGACCTTGAGGGACGGGTTGTAACGGGAGGCGTTGGAGTCGGGCAGCACCGCCACTTTCGCGATGCGTCCGATGAGGGTTTTGTCGGGCACGGATTCAGCGGTGATGTAGACCTTCTGCCCCAGCTCGATCTTCTTGATGTGCGACTCGTGGATGTTCACTTCGACCCCGAGCTTCGACATGTCGGGGATGGTGATGATGGGCTGGCCGTTCTTGAGGGTCGCCCCCGAGGAGATCCCCTCGTAGAAACGCGAGGTGTAGTAGTTGGTCTTGGCACCGCCGTAGGCCACGAGGCCGGGGAGTTCCGCCCGGATGATGCAGCTCGCGAGCTGTTCCTCGAGGTTCTCGCGCTTTTTCAGCTCCAGTTCGTAGCGGCGTTTCGCGGAGCGGTATTTGGCGTAGACCTGCGACATCTTGGCCATTTTTTCACGCTTCGAACGAATCAGGGAGAGGAGCGCCTCTTCGTAGACCGAGAGCATTTTTTCGGCTTCCTTGGGGAATTCGTAGTCGCGGAAAAGCTCCAGTTCGGTCTCGGACCGCTGCAGGGCGAGGCGGGCTTTGTCGAGTCCCACCAATTCATTTTCGAGGGTTTGCCGGGTGATGAAATCGCGCTCGTGGAGGCGCTTGGCGCCCTCGACCGACTCCTCGACCACGGCGAGTTCGGACGACGCCACGAGGGCCTCGTCCCGCATCCGGCGGATCGTTTGCTCGGCTTCCCCGTCCCCGAGGAGTTCATCTTTGAGGAACGATTCGAAGTTCACGTTCGCGGCGAGGCTCCCCTCGGTCTCGAGGGCGAAACTGGTCACGTCGGTCTCGTCGATGGCGTCGTCGGCCAGCTTCCGAGTATCGAAGGCATTGACGATGAGGGTGGTCGCCTCTTTTTCATAGGCCGCGAGGGAGTCGTTGTCGAAGGGCAACCCGAGCTTTTTCAAGGTGGATCGCGAGGCCGAGGCCCCGACGAACTTCTCAAAATCGAGCAAGGCGAAGCGGAGTTTCTGACGCTCCAACTTGATGTCGCTGAGCGCTTCGCTCTCCTGAATTTCGATGCCCTGCTTGGCCTCGGCATAGGCCGCTTCGGTCTGCTGGAACTGGACATCGTGATCGACGATGGCCTCCTCCAATTCGGACTGGTCGAGGCGCACGAGCACTTTGCCCTTCGCGACGTCTTCTTCGCTGACGTAGTAGCCTTCGTCGATGATTTCGAGGATTTTCACCCCGCCGGACAATTTCACCTCGTTCCGGAATTCGAGGAAATTGAGGGCCTGGATGTTGCCGCCCTCCAGCACGTCAATGACGAGGTCGCCTTTTTGGGCGTCGGCCACGGGCATGTCCGCCTCGGTGGATTCCCCCTTACCATTCCATCCCAGAAAAATCGCGACCGCCAACGTCACAGATGCTCCAGCTATGATCTTTTTTTTCATAACGCTATAATCGGTCAGAGTGATTCCCACCGGGTCAGAGCGATTCTCGTTCCAGCTTCTCGACCCATGATCCGTCATTGTTAATATACAGGATCCCCATGTCCCTCCAAAGGCGCAACCGCGCTAAGGTATGGTTCACCACGGTGGCGGTCCGCTGGTTCTGGGCGTCAACGAGATCTTCCTGGGCATCGACGAGGTCCCGGGCTTCGCCGCGCCCGAGTTCGGCGAGGAGAATCTGCTCTTCGAGACGACGCGCCGCGAGGGCGACACCTTCCTCGGCGATGCGGAAATTCCGTTTCTCCTGCTCCAATGTGCGCCACGAGTCGTAGAGTTCGAGGCGGGCGCGATCGTAGGTGAGGTCGCGGGTGCGCTTGGCCCGATCCAATTGCACGAGGGTCGCCCGGTAAATGTTGCGCTCGGCCTTGCGATCGATCGGCAGATCCAGATCGACCGAACTCGACCAGCGCCGCCGATCCCAGTTGATCGCCGGAGTGGTGTCCCCGGGATCGCTCACGGAATTGTAATCGAGGGAGAGGTCGAGCCCGGGAAGGAGCCCGTTTTTCGCCACCTTGATCTGGCGCACGGCATCGTCGACGAGGTCGTTCGCGGTGATCAGATCGGGACGGGAGACCATCGCGATCTCGATGGATTGCTCTTTGGTGATCCGCGGCTCCTCGATGGTGAGACGGTCGAGTTCCCGCTCGTCGAGGACGACTTTGCTGTCCACGGGAACCCCGATCTTGATCTTGAGCTCGTCGAGTGCGGATTGATAGACGCGGATCGCGTCGATCCAGCGGCTCTCGGACTGCAACATGGCCTGGCGGAGACGGGCGAGCTGGTTCTGGGTGCGACGGTTCTCATCGGCGAGAGCGTCTTCGCGCTCGACGTTTTTCACGAAACCGCGATAGGCGATGTAGTTGTTGTAGACCCGGTCGCGGGCGCGGAGGACGCCGTAGTAATCGCTCACGATCTCCACGACGAAGCCCCGGCGGAAGTCGGCGAAGTCGCGCAAATCGTAGAGGAGGTTTCGCTCCTCCTGGGTGAGCGCCTCCAGCGTGACGGCCGTGCCGCCCCCCTGCAGGAGAGGCTGCACCACGGAGACGGCGACATCGGATTCGTTGAGCGACCGGTTCCCCGTCATGATGCGCAGGAAATCCTGGGTGAAATCAGCCGAAATCCTCGCGCCGGTTTTATAGAGCCAGTTGAACCCCGTGCTGCGGGTGTGGGAAAAGGTGTTGGTCGAGACCAGTTCGGTCATGCCCGCCTGGAGCTGGGCCTGACGCGAGTCGGTCGCCCGGATTCCCTGCCCGTCGGTTCGGAAGATGGGAGCGAGGCGGTGCCGAGCCAGAGTGAGATCCAGGGCGGAGAGGAAAAGCTGTTCCCGGGCGTTCAGGTAGGAGCGCCCGTGGACGATCGCCGTGCCGACCGCGTCGTCCAAGCTCAATTGCTTCGCCCCGCGCTCTTGCCGGGCGTAGTCGCCGAGGAAATCATTCTCATTTCCACCGGTCGACTTGAACTTGTCCAGATCGATCAGAGGCGTCTCGGTGAGGTGGATGTCGTTGGGTTCGACATTGTCCACCCCCGGCGTTTTCTCCGTGAGCACCGAATAGACCTCACGATCCGCGCGGGCCTCGTAGAGCTGCGGGGAACAGGACGAGAGAGCGCCCAGGGCAAGGGCCGACAGGAGGACCGGGATTCGTCCGTCCCGCCTCTTCCTCCGTTCCTCCCCACATCGTTCATGGGAGGAAACGCCCGCCGTATCGTCTTTTCGCATCGTGTTTCCTCCCTCTTCGGACACGCTTTCCTTTTTCGCAAGCACAACAAAAGGCCCTAGTCGCGCCAGTTTTCAAACGAGAGAAAGGAATACGGGAAAAGATTGACAAGAATGGAGTTCGGGTGTTGTGTCGCCTCGTCAGGAGACGGCATAGTTGTCGTCTCCCCGGGTGCCAGCCGGTTTGCGGCTCACCTGAATGGATCGGGAGAAGGGAATGACGTTCCTTCAACGTGTCAGCCCGTGATATTGCAGGATCGAAATCCTGCAAGCGGCATGTCCTGTTCCCTCCCTTTCTCCCCCTGATCCCAGGGCGGCGCGGTGGATTGTTCCGGGTAGATCGCACGGATCGTTCGATCCAACCAACTATCAACCCACCTCTCTTATCTCATGTCATTCACCGAACTCGGCCTCGTCGCCGAACTCTCCGAAGCCGTCGCCGCCAAAGGCTACACCGAACCCACTCTGATCCAGGCGCAGGCCATCCCCACGATCCTCGAAGGACGCGACCTCCTCGGCGGCTCGCAAACGGGCACGGGAAAAACCGCCGCCTTCACCCTGCCGATGCTGCAACGTCTCTCCCGGGGGCGTTCCCGTCCGAAAAGCCCGCGCGGCCTCGTTCTCACCCCGACGCGGGAACTCGCCGCCCAGGTCGGCGCCAGTGTCGCCGACTATGGCAAAGGTCTCCACCTCACCTCGACAGTGATTTTCGGTGGAGTCGGGATGAACCCCCAGGTCGACCGGCTCCGTCGCGGCATCGACATCCTCGTGGCCACGCCGGGACGTCTCCTCGACCATGTCGGCCAGGGCACCCTCGATCTCTCCCAAGTCGAGATTTTCGTCCTCGACGAAGCCGACCGCATGCTCGACATGGGCTTCATCCACGACATCCGCAAGGTGCTCAAACTCCTCCCGGCGCGTCGTCAGAACCTGCTCTTCTCGGCCACCTACTCGCCCGAGATCAAGGCCCTCGCCGACGGCATCCTGCATCAGCCCGCCCTCGTCGAAGTGGCGCGCCGCAACACCGCCGCGGAAAAGGTCAGCCAGGTGGTCCATCCCGTCTCCAAGGCGGCAAAGCGCACCCTCCTTTCCAAACTGATCCGCGAGGACGACTGGAGCCAGGTGCTCGTTTTCACCCGCACCAAACACGGTGCCAACCGACTCGCGGCCAATCTGGAAACGGACGGGATCACCGCCACCGCGATCCACGGGAACAAGAGCCAGAACGCGAGGACCAAGGCGCTCGATGATTTCAAATCGGGCCGTGTCCGCGTCCTCGTCGCGACCGACGTCGCCTCCCGGGGCATCGACATCAGCCGGCTCCCCCACGTCGTGAACTACGAACTCCCCAATGTCCCGGAGGACTACGTCCACCGCATCGGCCGGACCGGTCGCGCCGGGCAGGAGGGGTCGGCCTGTTCCCTCGTCAGCGCGGACGAGCGCGGTCTCCTCAAAGACATCGAGACGCTGCTGAAGCGCGGCATTCCCGTCGCTCCCGTCGAAGGGTTTCAGTTCTGCGAGATCGATGGCCGGGAAGACGCCCGCAACACCTCGCGCGGCAAGGGCGGACGGAGCGGTGGGCGGAGCCGTTCCGGAGGCGGAAACGGCGGCGGCAGATCTCGCTCCGGCGGTGGTGGAAACGGCGGCAATCGCTCCCGCAACGGAGGCGGCGGCAATCGTCCGGCCCGGAGCGGTTCGGGCAACAGTCGCGGCTTCAGCCGGGCTCGTTCCAGTTCCCGCTGACGCCGGTCCGGTCCGCGCCCGTCATCGGGACGAAACGCACCGGGAGGATCCCGCGACGTTCGATTTCCCCGTCCTTTTTCCACAGGACATAGAGCTCCTGTATTTCGTTCTCCGCGCCCACCGGAATGACCATGCGACCGCCTTCGCGGAGTTGGTCGACGAGGGCGGCGGGGATCGCGTCGGGCGCGCAGGTCACGAGGATCGCATCG
>JAAYAT010000204.1 GCA_012719225.1 Verrucomicrobiaceae bacterium | reverse complement strand
GTCCTTATCTGCCAGTCGGCGGAACGGGTAAGATGTAGGCGTCTCGGTCTTTCGCAAGGAAAAAGACGCCCCTCTTTACACCGCTTCGACAAAAACCCGACCGGCCACCTGCAGACCCAGCGGAAGACGCTCACCGTCGCGGCGGACCAGTTCGAGCAGCCCTGCCGGGCGGTCGGAATCGCACAGGGAAAATTCCTCCCCGATGGTGAGCCCCTTGTCGTCCAACCAGCCGAGCAGCGAGGAATCTTCATCCGAGACCCGCACGATGCGGTAGTCTCCGGCCTCGACTTCGAGCAGGGAAAGGGCCGTGTTTTCGACCACGACTCCGTTGCGATCGGGAATAGGATCTCCGTGCGGGTCGTGGGTCGGTTCCCCCAGCATCTTGTCCATGCGGTCGAGTAGCCGATCCGAAATGACATGCTCCAGAATCTCAGCCTCTTCGTGGACCTCGGACCAGTCGAGCTGCATGATCTCCACCAAAAAGGTTTCGATGAGCCGGTGACGCCGCACCACCTTGAGCGCCTCGGCGCGCCCCAGCGCCAGGAGCGAGACCCCCCGGCGCGGTTCGTAGGCGATGAGACGACGCTCCTTGAGCTGCCGCATCATCATCGTCACCGTCCCCGGCGTGACCCAGAGTTCTTTCGCGATCTCCCCCACGGTGGTGCTCCCGGCTCCTTCGCCCTGCAAATGGAGGATCGCTTTCAGATAATTCTCAACCGTGCTGGAAACCATGATGCGACCAGTATACCTCGCCCTTTTGCATTCGCCAATCGAATTATCTTGATTGCTCAAGATAATGTTCTAGAATATCCCAACATCACTGTCATGCACCCTCTCCTCCGACGCTCTTTCTTTTGCCTCGCCCTGCTCGCCGCCTTTCCCTTTGCCGCCTGCGGACCACAGGAAAAAGCCGGCGGCGGCCCCTACGAGGTGGTCGCCACGGTGGAGATGATCGCCGACATCGCCCGCGAGGTGGCGGGCGACCGGGCCGTCGTCAACGGCATCATCGGCGAAGGGGTGGACCCTCACCTCTACAAACCCACCAGCACGGATGTGAAAGCGCTCCAAGCCGCCGATCTCATCTTTTACAACGGTCTCATGCTCGAAGGGAAAATGAGCGATGTTCTCGTGCGTCTCGCCGGATCGGGGAAAAAGGTCTTCGCCGTAACCGAGGCCATTCTCGACGACTCCGACTACGTCATCAGCGACGAGTCCGAACACTATGACCCCCACGTCTGGATGGACGTGCGCGGCTGGAAAAAAGCGGTCGCCGTCGTCGAGCGCGCCCTTTGTGAATTTGATCCGGCCCATGCCGATTCCTACCAGGAGAACGCCGCCGCCTACCAGGAGAGTCTCACCCGGCTCGACGACTACGCCCGAACTGCCATCGCCTCCATCCCCGAAGCGCAGCGAGTTCTCGTCACCGCCCACGACGCCTTCCACTATCTCTCCCGAGCCTACGGCATCGAGGTGCGTGGCGTTCAGGGCATAAGCACCGAGTCCGAAGCCGGAGTCAAGGACATCGAAACTCTCGTTTCCTTTCTCGTGGAACGGAAAATTCCCGCCGTTTTCGTCGAGTCCTCCGTCTCCGACAAGAACGTCCGCGCCCTGCTCGAAGGAGCGGCGGCGAAAGGACATCGCGTCGTCATCGGCGGCGAACTCTACTCCGACGCGATGGGGCCCGCCGACACCTACGAGGGCACTTACATCGGCATGATAGACCACAACGTCACCACCATCACCCGCGCCCTCGGCGGCACCGCCCCTGAAAAAGGTTTTCAGGAAAAGCTCTCCGTTGCCCCCGGCTCCTAGCTCCTAGCTTCTGCCCCATGCACACCGAATCGCTCAACACCCAATCCACTTTCCCGACCCGGCACAGCGAGGCCCGTCCCGAGCATCCACCCGGGATTCCCCTAGCCATTCACGACCTCACCGTCGCCTATCACCGCAAGCCCGTCCTCTGGGACATCGAACTGAATATCCCCGAAGGAAAACTCGTCGGGGTCGTCGGACCGAACGGGGCCGGGAAAAGCACGCTTCTGAAGGCCTGTCTCGATCTGGTGCCGCTCAGTTCGGGATGGGCGCATATCTACGGCAAACCCTACCGAAAAAACCGTCACCGCGTCGCCTATGTCCCTCAACGGGAAAGTGTTGACTGGGATTTTCCCGTAAATGCCATTGATGTCGTGGCGATGGGCGCCTACCGCCGCGTGGGATGGTTCCGCCGCGTCGGCAAGGCGGAAAACGAACGCGCCATGGAAGCTCTCGAACAGGTCGGGATCGGCCATCTCGCCCGGAGACAGATCAGCCAGCTCTCCGGCGGACAGCAGCAGCGCGTCTTCCTCGCCAGGGCGCTCATGCAGGACGCCGACCTCTACCTCATGGACGAACCCTTCGCCGCGGTCGATGCCGCGACCGAAGAGGCCATCGTGGACCTTCTCCGCAAACTCAGCGAACGTGGCAAAACCTGCCTCGTCGTCCATCACGACCTCGCCACGGTCACGACCTATTTCGACTGGCTCGTCCTCCTCAACATGCGCGTCGTCGCCGACGGTCCCGCCGCCGAGACCTTCACCCGGGATAATTTGCAAAAGACCTACGGAGGCAAACTCAGCCTCCTCGAAAAGGCCGCCGAAGCGCTGCGTTCCACTCCCCACTGATCCCCCGCCCTCTTCATGCCCGACCTGAGAGAGATCCTCGAGGTGCTGCTCTTGCAGAACTACAACACCCGCCTCGTCGTCCTGAGCACCACCCTGCTCGGGATCGCGGCGGGTCTGGTCGGTTCATTCCTCCTCCTGCGCAAGCGATCACTCATGGGCGACGCCCTTTCCCACGCGACCCTGCCCGGCGTGGCCATCGCCTTCGCGGTGATGGTGGCGCTGGGCGGATCTGGAAAATCCCTGCCCGGTCTCCTTCTCGGCGCCACCCTCTCGGGCATCGCCGGAGTCGCCACGATGCTCCTGATCCGACACACCACCCGCCTGCGCGACGACGTCGCGATGGGATTCGTCCTCAGCGTCTTTTTCGGCGTCGGAGTCGCAAGTCTGCGGATGGTCCAGAGCATGCCGGGAGCGAGCGCGGCGGGACTCGAGTCTTTCATCTACGGCAAAACCGCCTCGATGGTTTCCTCCGACTTTCTCCTCATCTCCCTCGTCGCGGGGCTGTCCTCGCTCGCCTGCCTGCTGTTTCTCAAGGAATTCCTCCTCCTCTGCTTCGACGACGGTTTCGCCGCCGCGCAAGGCTGGCCGACGCTGTTTCTCGACGTGCTCCTCCTCGGTCTCGTCACCGCCGTGACCGTCATCGGGCTGCAATCGGTCGGGCTCATCCTCGTGATCGCCTTTCTCATCACTCCGCCGACGGCGGCGCGCTTCTGGACGCAGCGACTCATCCCCATGCTCCTCATCGCCGCCCTCATCGGCGGGATCAGCGGTTGGCTGGGGGCCTCCCTCAGCGCCCTCACCCCGCAACTCCCCGCCGGAGCCGTCATCGTCATCGTCGCCGCCCTCCTCTTTGTCCTCAGCATGATTTTCGCTCCGGCCCGCGGAGTGATTCCACGCTGGATCCATCAATCCCGCCTGCGGCGAAAAGTGGACCGCCAGCACCTTCTCCGCGCCGCCTACGAGATCCTCGAAGTTCAGGCGGGAAGCGCCCCGGTGGTGAACGAACCTTTCCCCCTCGCCCTCCTCCTCACCAAACGATCCTGGACGCCCCGGCAATTGCGCCGCATCCTGAAAACCGCCCGGCGCGAGGATCACCTCGAACCGGCCGCGCCGGACAAGATCCTCCTGTCGGAATCCGGTTTTGGCGAAGCCTCCCGCGCCACCCGCAACCATCGGCTCTGGGAGACCTACCTCATCCAATACGCCGACATCGCCCCCAGCCACGTGGACCGCGACGCCGACATGGTCGAACACATTCTCGGGGCCAAACTCGTGCGCCAGCTCGAGGCCTACCTCAGCGATCACGACCTCGCCCTGCCCGTGCCACCCAGCCCCCATTCCCTCGAACCCTCCGCAAACCCATGAACTGGACCGGATTCGACACCTGGATCGTTGTCATCGGCGCCCTCTGCGCCGCCGCCTGCGCCTTGCCCGGCTGTTTCCTCGTGCTGCGCAAGATGAGCATGATGGGCGACGCGATCAGCCACGCCGTCCTCCCCGGCCTGGCCATCGCCTTTCTCGTCACCGGGACCCGTGCCAGTGTCGCGATGTTCCTCGGCGCTGCCGTCGCCGGAGTCCTCACCGCGCTTTTCACCCAGTGGATCACCCGCTTCGGCAACGTGGATCGCGGGGCCGCCATGGGCATCGTGTTCACGACCCTCTTCGCGATCGGACTCCTCCTCATCCGCCAAGCCGCCGACCACGTCGACCTCGACCCGGGCTGCGTCCTCTACGGCGCCATCGAACTGACCCCCCTCGACCTCGTCTCCCTCGGCGGTCTCCCAATCCCCCGGGCCGCTCTCGTCAACGGGACCGTCCTGCTGCTGAATCTGGGGATCATAGCCCTGCTCTACAAAGAACTGAAACTCAGTTCCTTCGATCCGGATCTCGCCGACACGCTCGGCTACCCCTCGCAGTTTCTCCATTATCTGCTCATGACCATGGTCGCCGTCACCACCGTCGCCGCGTTCGAGTCGGTCGGCAGCATCATCGTCATCGCCATGCTCATTGTGCCCCCCGCGACCGCGCTGCTCCTCACCCACGACCTTTTGAAAATGCTCCTCATCGCGGTGGGTGCCGCAGTACTCTCGGCTCTGGGTGGACACCTCGGAGCCCTCGTCGTGCCCGGTTGGTTCGGCTTCGAGAGCACCACCACCTCGGGCATGATCGCCCTCGCCGCCGGCCTCGTTTTCACCCTCGCCTGGCTCTTCAGCCCGAAGGAGGGCGTCCTCACCAGACGTTTCCGGGAAAAAGTCGGCGACCCCGGGTCTCTTCCTGACACAAATACAGCATGAAGCAATTCCTAACATTACCCCTCTTTCTCGCCGCAGGGGTTTTGGCGTCTCCCGCAACCCGGGCCGGTGAGTCACTGTCCGAACCCTCTTCATCGAGACCCTACACCCTCTTTCACCCCACCCCGCGCCAGCAGTGGCGCGACCTCTCGCCGGACCGACCCGACACGACCGAGAGTCCGATCACGGTCGATGCCGGGGCCTGGGTCGTCGAGGCGAGTTTCTTCGATTGGCGGCGCGACAAGGGGAATCACAGCTATACCGTGATGGCGACCAATCTGAAGGTCGGCCTCACCGATCGCATCGACTTTCAAACGGTCTTCGACACCTACACCTGGCAGGATCCCGCGACAGGAGCCGGTTCCGAAGGTTTCGGAGATGTCACGCTGCGCTTGAAATACAATCTTTGGGGCAACGATGGGGGCAAAACCGGTTTCGCCCTTTTCCCCTTTCTCAAGATCCCCACCGACACCGCCATCAGCAACGGCGTGGTCGAGGGCGGGCTCATCCTGCCCTACTCGATCGATCTGGCGGACGGGATCGGTCTGGGCTTGATGGCCGAGTTCGACGCGGTTCACGACGGAGTCACGGACTACGATCTCGAATTCGTCCATTCCGCCGTCCTCGGTTTCGATCTCACGGAGCGGCTCGGCCTTTTCACGGAGTATATCGGCGTGGCCGGTCCGACGCCCTATCAGGTCTACGCTTCCACCGGGCTGACCTTCGCCATCCACCGCGATTTCGTCCTCGATACCGGAGTCCAGATCGGACTGAATGACGCGGCCGAAGACATCGGCGTCTTCGCCGGCTTCACGAAGCGATTTTAAAGGCAGGCATTCTACGTTTGCCCCGTACGGATTCGTCAAACGCCTCGCCGGGCGCATACAAGCCCTGTTCCCTCAGCCCGATCTCTGCTTCACTTCGTCATGAAATTTCGTTCCCTCGTCGTCCTCCTCAGCCTCCTCTTTTTCACCGCCCCGCTCTTAGCCGGTGACTGGCCCTGGTGGCGCGGTCCCGATCGCAATGGCGTGGCCGACGCCGGAGAAGCCGTCCCGGAGAAATTCGGCCTCAAAGAGGGCATCCGCTGGTCCGTCGATCTCCCCGGTCGCGCCCACGGCTCCGCCTGTGTGGTCGGGGACATGGTTTTCATCACCTCGGCGGACGAGGAAAAACAGCTCCAGTCCCTGCACGCCTTCGACCGGACCACCGGAACGGCGCTCTGGACCACCGTCGTCCACGAGAACGGCATGACCCAAAAAGGCGGCCACAAAAAAGCCTCGTGGGCTTCCAGCACCCCCGCCTGCGACGGCGAACGGGTCTACATCAATTTCATCACCGGCGATGCCGTCCTCACCACCGCACTGGACCTGGAGGGCCGACAGGTGTGGCAGACGAAGATCACGGACTACGTCGTCCATCAGGGATACGGATCGTCGCCCGCCCTTTTTGCAAATCTCGTCATTGTCTCGGCCGACAACAAAAGCGGAGGAGCCGTCGCCGGGCTGGATCGCGGGACCGGCGAAATCGTCTGGCGTCACGAGCGCGCCGCCGTGCCAAACTACTCCTCGCCCGTCATCCTCGAAGTGGCGGGAAAAACGCAGCTTTTCCTCACCGGAACCGACAAGGTCACCAGCCTCAATCCGCTCACCGGCGAAGTGAACTGGGAGATCGAAGGCTCCACCACCGAATGCGTCACCTCCACGCCGACCGATGGCACGCACATCTACTCCAGCGGCGGCTATCCGAAGAGCCACATCGCCGCCATCACCGCCGACGGATCGGGCGAGATCGTCTGGGAAACCAATGACCGCGTCTACGTGCCCTCGATGCTGGTGAAGGACGGCCACCTCTACGCCACGATGGACAGCGGCGTCGCGATCTGCCTGGACGCCGCCACCGGGGAGGAAAAATGGAAAGGCCGTCTCGGCGGCAACTTCACCTCGTCTCCCGTCCTCGTCGGCGATCGGATCCACGCGGTGAATGAGTCGGGCGACTACTACATCTTCCAAGCCAATCCCGTCGGCTTCCAGCTCCTCACGAAGAACAAAGTCGGTGACGAGGTCTATGCCACCCCCAGCGTCAGTGGCGGCAACTTCTTTCTCCGGGTCGCCTTTTACGAGGGGGAAACGAGGAGCGAGAAGTTGATCTGTTTTGGGGAGTGAGTGGCTGGATCACGAGTCAACGTTCTCTGCGAAATTCTTCCCAAAAACTATCCGGCGTTGCTGAAGATCCGTTGGCAAGCTCCCGTTCAGCTGCCGCCGCCAGATCATTCATCCAGGCCGCTCTATCCGATCTGTACATGTTATCCGAAGTCGAAAGGCCCTGTCGCTTGGCAGGTTCACTCAACTGCTTGTCACCGTCGCTCGGTTCCGCATCCATTCAGTATTGTAGCAGCGCTCGTCCATGGAGCAATCGTTTGCCATTTTCTCCGGTTTGTAGCATTGGCTTCCAGCCCATGCACCTCCTGCCAGCGTCGGAGAGCCAATTATCTTTTCATCGCTCTCCCGCCGTCACCCACGGGCCATGGGCTGGAAGCCAATGCTACATCCGTCTCAAGTTCTTCACCACTTGAAAGCGGTGTCCCAGAAACCCCGTCACGTGAGCTTTCCACTTCTCACCTCCCCGCTCCGGCCACTTCCTCCACCTCCCAGCGATGATACGCTTCCACATAGCCCGGGCAGCGCGCGACGAGTTCATCATGAGTGCCGTCGCCGGTCAGTTTGCCCTCTTCGAGGAAGAGGATTCTCGGGGCCTGCCGCAGGAGGTCGATGCGATGGGTCACCAGCACCGTGGTCCCCGATCCCTCGCGGGTCCGCTTGAGAATGGAATCGTGAATGAGGGACTCGCTCTCCGGCTCCACGCTGGCGGTGGGTTCGTCGAGGAGGAGGATTTGAGGTTTCGTCAGGAATGCCCGCGCCAGACTGAGCCGCTGTCGCTGACCTCCGGAGAGTTTCACCCCGTTCTGCCCGACTCGCGTCTCGTAGCCCAGCGGCAGTTCGAGGATGAATTCGTGGGCGTTGGCGGAGCGGGCCGCCGTTTCGATCTCGTCCGTTGTGGCGTCGGCTTTCCCATAGCACAGATTGTCCCGCACGGTTCCGTCGAAAAGGTAGTTTTCCTGAGCGACGTAGCCGATCGCACCCCGGAGATCGGCCAGGCGGAGCTCACGCACGTCGAGCCCATCGACCGCGACCCGCCCCTCGACGACGTCGTAAAAACGCGGCACGAGGTTCAAGAGAGTGCTTTTGCCCGATCCGCTGCTCCCCGCGACCGCGACGAATTCCCCGGACTCAATCCTGAAACTGATTCCGCGGAGAATGGGTCTCGCGGCGACGTAATGGAACTCCACTTCGGAAAATTCGATTGTTCCCTCGGGCTCCCGCCACGGCAGGGCGTCGGACTTTTCCCGCACCGCGACGGGGGTGTCGAGGAGCTCGAGGACACGCTGGGCCGCCGCCCGCGCCCGTTGCAGGATGTCGCTGGTCAGGGCGATGGTGCGGATGGGACTCTGCAAGCGCCACCAGAATCCCCGGTAGGCGAGCAACGCGCCGAGGGTGAAGAGTTCGCTGCCCCGCATGATGAGCCATCCTCCGACTCCCAGCATGATGATATTGTTGATGAAACCGAAGAGGGAAACGATGGGGAAATAGGTATTGCGGAGCCGACTCGCCTTCACGCTGGCGTCGTAGAAGAGCGCGGCCCGCTCGTCGAAACTCTCCTTCTCGCTTTCCTCCCGCGCGAAGGACTGCGTCACCTGGATGCCCGCGAGCCTGTCCTGCACGAAGGACCCGATGTGCCCGAGCTTTTTGCGGACGCCCTCGTAGATGCTCTTGACGCGGAGGTTGTATTTTCGGATGAAAATGAACGCGAAGGCCAGGGGCAGGATGGAGGCCGCTCCGACGACGGGACTGATCCACAGGACCATCCCCGCGACCGCCACAAAGGTCACGATCTCCTCGAGCAGGCTCGTGAGTCCCTGCAGGACGGACTGTTCCATCGCATCGACATCGCTGGTGATGCGGGTGACGAGTTCGCCGGTGCTGGTGTCGCGGTGATAGCCGAGCGACTGGGCTTCGAATTTCGCGAAAAGTTCGCTGCGGAGATTGCGCACGACGGCCTGTCCGGTTTTCTCCATCAGGTAGCTGTGGATCGCGTTGGCCCCCATCCCGATGGTGTAGGTGCCGAACATGATCGCCAGCCACATCCCGAGAACGCCCGGAGTGAGCGTTTTCTCCACGAGTCCGTCGGCGACATACCCCCAGACGAGGGGGTGGAAGTTGATGAACGGGACCGAAAAAACGAGGAGGCCCAGCGAGAGAACAAGCCGACCGCGAAAAGGCCGCAGGCGGGACCAGATGCGGGCGCACAGTTCCCGGTTGGTGAATGTGGAGGTGGGAGGCACGAGGAGGATACGATGTAGCTGAACACAAAGACGGAATCCAGCGGAAAGATCCCGCACCCGCCTCATCCCCTCCGCGTCACCCGCACCGGAATGGACTTGGAGCAGGGCGTGTTGGAAATCTCGGCGGTCAGGCCGATGGGCACGAGTGGGTTCAGTTCGGGAAAATACCCGGCCACGGCGGTGCGGGGCAGATCGTAGGGGATCGCGAGAAACCGCTCCACCCGGCGGAGGCGGCCGTCGCTGTCGTTCTCGATGTCGACCGGTGCGAGCGGACGGATCCCGCGCTCGGCCATGTCCTCGGGATTCATGAAAAGGATGCGGCGTTCGTTGCTGATACCCCGGTAGCGGTCGTGGAGACCATAGACCGTGGTGTTGAACTGGTCGTGACTGCGTATCGTCATCAGCATCAACTCCCCGTCCGCGAGATCGGCACCGGTGAGCGGAGCATCGGAGAAATTCGCCTTGCCGGTGTCCGTTTGGAAAACCCTCTCCCGGGCAAGGTTGCGGAGATAAAACCAGCCGGGGCGACGAACCCTTTCGTTGAAATTCTCAAAGTCGGGCAGGGTCCGCTCGATGAGGTCGCGGATGCGGTCGTTGTCGCCCGCGACATGGACAAAATCGAGACCCTCCCTTTTCCCCAGGGTCGCCTCCGCGAGACGGGCAATGATCGTGGTCTCGCTCAACAGATTGTCGGAGATGGGTTTGAGGGAACCGCGGCTCTGATGCACGATGCCCATGGAGTTTTCCACGGTGGAAAACTGGCTCTCGCCACGCTCGTTGCGATCCTCCTCGCTGCGGCCGAGACAGGGCAGGATGAGGGCGGTGCGGCCAGTGACGACGTGGCTGCGGTTCAGCTTCGTCGAGACATGGACCGTGAGGGAACAATTCCGCAGCGCCTCGGCGGTGAAGTTCGTGTCGGGAGTGGCCTGGAGGAAGTTCCCCCCCATCGCGAAAAAGACCGAGGCCTCGCCCCGGTGCATCGCGAGAATGGAGCCGACCACATCGTGGCCGATCTCGCGCGGAGAGGTGAAGCGGAATTCCCGGTCGATGGCGTCGTGGTACCAGGCCGGCATTTTTTCAAAAATCCCCATGGTGCGGTCGCCCTGCACATTGCTGTGACCGCGCACCGGACAGAGGCCGGCACCCTCGCGTCCGACCGCCCCGAGGAGGAGATGGAGATTCACGATCTCGCGTATCGTCGCGACGGCGTTGACGTGCTGGGTCAGGCCCATCGCCCAGCAGGTGATGAGTTTTTTCTCGCCGCGCACGATGCTACGGGCGACTTTCTCGATTTCGGCCCGTGTCACTGCCGAGCGCAATTCGATCTCGACCCACTCCACCGCCGCGGTGCGCTCGGCGAAATCTTTAAATCCGCTCGTTTCCCGCTCGATAAATCCGCGATCCAGGACCGAGCCGGGAGAAGCCGCCTCCAGCGCGAGGACCGCTTTGCATAAACCTTGGAAAAGGGCGAAGTCGCCGTTGATTTTCACCCGGAGAAACTGCGAAGCGAGCGGCGACGAAGCGCCCATCATGCCGGTGATCTCCTGGGGATGGGCAAACCCGATCAGGCCGGCCTCTTTCATCGGGTTCACCGCGATGATCTCGCCTCCGTTTCGTGTCGCCGCCTGCAGCGTCGAGAGCATGCGCGGGTGATTGGTCCCAGGATTCTGCCCGACCACGAGAATGGTATCGGCCACTTCGATGTCGTGAAGGGTCACCGTCCCCTTCCCCACCCCGATGGAGGCGCCGAGGGCGGCCCCGCTCGACTCGTGGCACATGTTCGAGCAATCCGGCAGATTGTTGGTACCGAACATCCTGACAAAGATCCCGTAGAGAAAAGCGCTCTCATTTACCGTCCGGCCCGAGGTATAGAAAATCGCCCGATTCGGATCATCGAGAGCCTTGAGTTCTCTCCCGATGAGGGAAAAGGCCTCGTCCCACGTGATCTGTTCGTAGTGAGTCGCCCCGGGCCGGAGCACTACCGGATCGGTGATGCGTCCCTGCCGCTCCATCCAGTAATCCGATTCCCGGGAAATCGCGGCCACGGAATGTTGGGCAAAAAAGGCCGGATCGACGCGGCGGCGGGTAGTCTCGGAGGCGAGCGCTTTTGCCCCGTTTTCACAGAATTCGGTCACGGCGCGGTGGTCATCCGGATCGGGCCAAGCGCAGGAGGGACAATCGAAACCGTCCTTCTGATTCAGTTTCGCCATTCCCTCGACCCCGCGCTTGAACCCCGCGAGTCCAAAAATATGCTTGAGCGAAGAGTTCACCGCTGCGACCCCGGCGGCGTAGCGTTTCGGCTTTCCCATTTTGATCCCGGTGAAATCGGCGGGCGGTTCGACCTGAATCTCCTCTTCGGGCTGGGCGTGAACTGGCGGCTTTGACATCCTTGGGAACGGGGTGAACCGGGAAAGATTGCATTCTTTGGCCAATAATCCGGCACTTTCTGTAGGACTTCCTTACGCCATCTGTATGCCTTTCTTGCTTACCGACCGGATGGAGTCCTGTCTCCGAGTAAAAAGGTAATGACAATTTCTTCACCAAATGTCGGAGGCCATCATGTGTTGCGCCGTATTGCGCCAGAAATGGGCGGGCTTCAGCATTTACGTCCCACGGAAAAGCCGGTAGACTTGTCGAAATGCACTCTCTTCCCGCTTTCGCCGCTCTCGCCGCTCTCGGTCTCTCCGCTTTCGCGCTTCTCAATGCCCAGGAGACTTCCGTCGATCTTTCGCCGAATGACAAACTCGTCGTCCCTCCCGGACAGGAAAAGCGCGGGTTAACGGTATTCACGGAAAAGGGCTGTTACAGCTGTCACAGCGCGGGAACAACACAACTGCCCGAGGTCGAACCCGGACCGCGTCTCGTCATCGAACTGGGCGGAGACCTTCACGCGGCCTGGACCCGGGACGACTACGCCCGGGCCATCATGAGTCCGAATCACGTGGTCGCGGAAGATTACAGGATCGCCATGATGCGTCTCGGCGATCATTTTAAGGCGGAGAACTCCCCCATGCCCGAATTCATCGACACGCTGACCGTGACGGACCTTATCCATCTCACAACCTTTCTCGACAGCCTCTCCGATTAACCTTCGCGCCTCGCCATCATGATCAACCGCCGCGTCTTTCTACAACAGACCGCTCTCACCGCCGCAGCGTTCGCCGCACCGGGAGCCACTTCCCTGATAGAAGCGGCCGCGACGCAAGAGCCGGAGACGCTCGTGAAGACCCTTTACGACAGCCTCAACGAACCACAGAAAAAAGCGCTCGTGTTCCCCTTTGACGATCCCCTGCGCTCAAAGATCGCAAACAACTGGCACATCACCGACCAACGCATTGGAAGCTTTCTCAACGCCGATCAGAATGCGATGGTCCGGGAGATCTTTCTCCAGCTCCACAGCGAGGAATATCGGGACAAGGTCCTCGCGCAGGTCGAGCACGACAGCGGCAGGGCGGGCTTCGGCGATTCCTCTGTGGCGATCTTCGGCGAACCCGGCACGGGGAAATTCCAATTTGTCCTGACAGGGCGCCACTGCACCCGCCGCGTCGACGGGCACTCGGTCGCCGGCAAGGCCTTTGGCGGTCCGATCTTTTATGGCCATGCCGCAGACGGTTTCCGCGAAGGCCCCGAACACAAGGGTAACGCCTACTGGTATCAGGCGTTGAGCGCCAACAAGGTCTATCAAATGCTCGACGGAAAACAGCGCGAGACAGCCCTCCTCGAGAAGGAACCGGGTGACAGTGCCGCCACGATACGCCTGAAACGTCAGGCCGGTGATCTCCCCGGGCTCGCCCTCGCCGATATGACGGCCGATCAAAAAATGGCGGTGCGTGGCGTCCTCGACGATCTCCTCATGCCTTTTCGCGAAGTGGATCGCATCGAATCGATGGCCCTCGTGGAAAAGGGCGGCTTCGACGACCTCCGGCTTTCCTTTTACCGGGAAGGCGACATTGGCAATGACGAGGTCTGGGACAACTGGCGCCTTGAGGGACCGCACATGGTCTGGTATTTCCGCGGATCGCCGCACGTCCACACTTGGGTCCACGTCTCCGATCCCGAAACGCCGTGAGAGCCGCAGGTCTGAAGATTCACCTCCGGGTGAAATCACAAAGCGGAGCCTCCGTCGGGATTCTTGATTTTCCAAGTCAATAGCGTATCCTTCTCCCATGTCCGCAGCGGAAAAATGGGAGTTTGTCACGGTCGAAGAGTACCTCGCCGGGGAACTGCTCTCGCCGATCAAACACGAATACCGCGACGGTATCGTGTATGCGATGGCCGGTGCTCGCAATGTTCACAACGCCATCGCCGGCAATGCTTTTGCCCAGCTTCACTCCCAACTTCGCGGCCATCCCTGCAAGCCCTGGAACAGCGACACAAAAATCCGGGTAAGGCACCTCGCCGGCACTCGTTTTTATTATCCCGATCTCTCGGTCGTGTGCCAGCCGAATCCCCCGGGCGACACTTGGCAGGACGCGCCCGTCGTCATTCTTGAGGTCGTTTCCGCGTCGACCCGTCGCGTCGATCTGGGCGAAAAGATGGATTCTTATCTGACCATCCCGACCCTGGCCGTTTACCTCGTGGCCGAGAGTTCGGAGGCGGCGGTGCAGGTCTTCCGCCGATCCCCCGACGGCGACTTCCGACGCGAGCTGGCCCTCAGTTCCGATGCGGTGATCGACCTTCCCGAGATCGAAGCCCGCCTCGCTCTCGCCGACCTCTACGAAGGCGTTGCCTTCGAAGCAGAAGGGGAACGCGACTGAAAGGGAACGAGTCCGCCATTGTCCATCATTTGCAAAGCGCGTCTGACGGTGGAATGCTGTTTTTTTGTCATTCCTTGTTCTTTCCATGAGCGATTTCGCCTACCACGAACCCTTTCCCCTCGGCCCCGACCAAACCCAATACCGATGCCTCACCACGGAGGTAATCTCCCTGGCCGAATTCGACGGCCAGGAAATTTTGAAAATCACCCCGGAAACACTCACCCTCCTGGCGAACGAGGCGATCCGCGACATTTCCTTCATGCTGCGCCCCTCGCACCTGAAGCAAGTCGCCGCCATCCTCGACGACCCCGAAGCGACGGACAACGACAGACTCGTCGCCCTGACCTTGCTGCGGAACGCCGAGATCGCGGCACGGGGCATCCTGCCGATGTGCCAGGATACCGGAACGGCCATCGTCATGGGGAAAAAAGGCCAGCGGGTCTGGACGGGCGGTCATGACGAGGAAGCCCTCGCCGCGGGGATTTGGAAAACCTATCAGGAAGAAAACCTGCGATACTCCCAACTGGCTCCCCTAACCCTCTTCGAGGAGAAAAACACCCGCGACAACCTGCCCGCCCAGATCGAACTCTACGCCACCGACGGCGCCGCGTATGAATTCCTTTTCATCACCAAAGGGGGAGGCTCGGCCAATAAAACCTTTCTTTATCAGGAAACCAAAGCGCTCCTCTCCCCGGACCGTTTTGTTGACTGGGCGGTGGAAAAAATGACCTCTCTGGGGACGTCCGCCTGCCCGCCCTACCACATGGCATTTGTGATCGGCGGCACCAGCGCCGAGGCCACATTGAAAACGGTGAAACTCGCCTCGACCCGCTATTACGACGCCCTGCCCACCGCGGGAAGCGACCGTGCCCAGGCCTTCCGGGATATCGAAATGGAAAAGGCTCTGCTGGAAAAAGCCCGCTCCATCGGCATCGGCGCCCAGTTCGGCGGAAAATATTTCGCCCTCGACGTCCGCGTCATCCGCCTCCCCCGCCACGGTGCGAGCTGCCCCGTCGGACTCGGCGTGAGCTGCTCGGCCGACCGTCAGGTGAAGGCGAAAATCACCAAGGACGGCGTTTTTCTGGAGCAACTCGAAACCAATCCCGGGCAATACATTCCCGAAAAGTGGCGCGATCACCGGTTTCACGGAGTCCCCCTCGATCTCAACGCGGGCATGGCGGCGACCCGCGAGACCCTTTCCCGCTATCCCGTCACCACAGCGTTGGAGATGTCCGGCACGATCATCGTGGCCCGAGACATCGCCCATGCCAAGCTCCGCGAAATGGTGGAGCGCGGCGAGGAACTGCCCGATTATTTCAAGGAGTACCCCGTGTACTACGCCGGGCCGGCCAAAACGCCCGATGGCATGCCGAGCGGTTCCTTCGGTCCGACCACGGCCGGGCGAATGGATCCCTACGTCGATCTTTTCCAGTCGAGGGGAGCCTCCATGGTCATGATCGCGAAAGGGAACCGCAGTCAGCAGGTAACGGACGCCTGCAAAAAACACGGCGGCTTTTACCTCGGCTCGATAGGCGGTCCGGCGGCCATCCTCGCGCAGAATCACATCAAAAAAGTGGAAGTCCTCGACTTCGCCGAACTCGGCATGGAGGCGGTTTGGAAAATCGAAGTGGAAAAATTCCCCGCTTTCATCCTCGTGGATGACAAGG
>JAAYAT010000203.1 GCA_012719225.1 Verrucomicrobiaceae bacterium | reverse complement strand
TCGCATAGCCGAGCAGGTGGGTCGGTTTGGCATCGACGTTCGCGCCCGCGTCCATGATGTTGCAGGGGCCGTGTTCGTTGGGCAAGGGAGTGGCGATGCCGGATCGCTCGACTCCGGCGATGTGGCGGAGTTTGATCGTGGCCGCGGCGACCACCGCACCGGTGTTCCCGGCGCTGACCACCGCATCGCAATCCCCGCGTTTCACCAAATCGATCGCCACGCTGATGGAGGAATCCTTTTTCTGACGCACCGATTTCACGGCTGAATCCGTCATCGTCACGACCTCGGAGGCGTGGACGATTTCGATCTTGCCGTGCGCGTAGGAAAGATCCCGGAGCTCCCGCTGGATGACGCCCTCGTCGCCGACGAGAAACAACTTCCGCAGGTCGCCGCCGAAGGCCTCCAGTGCCTCGACCGCGCCCGCCATTATTGCTTGGGGAGCCTTGTCGCCTCCCATGACATCCAGAGCGATTCTCATGTTGAGATATGACCCGCTATCTAGGAGCAAGCGACCGCAACATGCAACTCCGAAAAGAACAAAGTCACCCCGCCAGAGGTGACTTCGGACCGCAGAAAAGTGGGGGAAAAGAGCCGGTTCTCAGAACTCGTCGACCGTGAGGACCTGACGACCTCTGTAGTAGCCACAGCTCGGGCAGGCGATGTGCGAGGGAGCGGCGCTGCCGCACTCGGAACACACGTTGAGCTTCCGGGCACGCCATTTCTGGCCCGCGCGACGGAGGCGCTTTTTCATCTTGGAGGTTTTGCGTTTTGGGACTGCCATAGCGAGCGGAAAGTGTTGTGGAGTGCGCACTTAAGCGGATCGAAGCGAAAAGTCAACGCGGGAATCCCCCGGAACCTTGAGAAATCCTGATTTTTTCGGAATTTCGTCCGCCAGGGTGATCCGCTGAGGTCCGAATATACCTCCATCCCTTTTTCCGTAATGGACAAATCCGAGATTTTTCTTCAACTTGTCCCGGTGAAATCCTTGTCCCTCTTTTTCGCCACGCTCTTTCTCGCGCTCTCCGCCGGGGCGGCGGACCGGCCCAATGTCGTGATTCTGCTCGCCGACGATCTCGGTTTTCAAGACATCGGCTGCTACGGCGGTCCGGTGGAAACGCCCACCCTCGATGCCCTCGCGGCCGGGGGAACGCGCTTCGCCACCTTTTATGCGGGTTGCGCGGTTTGCTCGCCCTCGCGGGCGACGCTGATGACCGGACGCCACCACATCCGCGCGGGGGTCTACAGTTGGATTTCCGACGAGAGGCAGCGCTCGCATCTCCTCGAGCGCGAGGTGACCCTCGCCGAGATTCTGAAAAAGGCCGGTTACGACACCGCCCACGTCGGCAAATGGCATCTCGGGCTGCCCACCGCGAAGGACGACAAGCCCACTCCCGACCAGCACGGGTTCGACCACTGGTTCGCGACCTGGAACAACGCCGAGCCGAGCCATCGCGATCCGGCCACTTTTATCCGCAACGGAGAGCCGGTCGGTCCGCTGGAGGGCTACTCCTGCCAACTCGTCGTCGATGAGGCGATCCGCTGGCTCGGCCAACGCGAGGATTCCTCCCGTCCCTTTTTCCTCAATGTCTGGTTCCACGAACCCCACGCGCCCATCGCCGCCCCCGACGAAATCGTGTCCCGCTACGGCGACATCAAGAACAAGGCCGCGATCTACTCGGGCACCATAGACAACACCGACCGGGCCATCCGACGGCTCTTGGCGAAGCTGCACGAACTCGGTCCGCCCGAGGACACTCTGATTCTATACGCCTCCGACAACGGCAGCTACCGCGACGATCGGACCGGAGGCTTGCGCGGCAAAAAGGGGGCCAACTGGGAGGGCGGCCTCCGCGTCCCGGGGATTTTCTCGTGGCCGGGAAAAATCAAAGCCGGACACGTCTCCGAGATTCCCGCCGGACTTGTCGATGTGGTTCCCACGGTGTGCGGCCTGCTCGGCCTCGATCCGCCGTCCGGGGTCCACCTCGACGGGGCCGATCTTTCCGGTCCGCTCACCGGAGCGGACGAGTTCACCCGCCACCAGCCGTTCTTCTGGCATCTGCAACGCTCCCGTCCCATCGTCGCGATGCGGGACGGTGATTTTTGCCTCGTCGCCGATCCCGACTACGAACTCCCCACGGACAACATGTTCGACGAAACCTGGATCCCGGCGATCCGCGCGGGCGGCTACACCCACTACCAGCTTTTCGATCTCAAGAACGATCCCCATCAGACCCGCGACCTCGCCGCCGACCAGCCCGAGCGGGTCGAGTCGCTGAAAAAGAAGCTCCTCCAGATCAACGCCAGCGTCATGGCCGACGGGACGGTGTGGTGAGCGACGGCGAGATCAAGGATCTGGAAAAAGAAATCATGGAGGTGCTCATGAAGGTGACAGCGTGAACGCCTCTAATCATGAAGCCGGAGGCTTCCCATCCTGTAGCCGGTGGTTGAGCAACGCGACACCACCGGATCCGGTATCTCCGAAAATCCGCACCCCGGCAGGGGTGCCAGCCATCGCCCACCATGCCCTCGACCTACACCAGTCTTCATTATCACCTGATTTTCGCGACGAAGAACCGGGAGCCTTCCATCGGCGCATCCTGGCGAGGCGAACTCCATTCCTATCTCGGCGGAGTGGTGAAGGGACTCGATGCACTGCCGCAGGGAATCGGTGGGGTGCGGATCACGTCCATCTTCTGGTATCCCTGAAACCCACCCATTGCCTCTCCGATTTCATGCGGGAATTGAAGAAATCCTCGTCCGCATGGACTCGCCAATCCCATTTTCCTGCATTTCATTGGCAGGAAGGTTACGCCGCCTTCACCGTCAGTGCATCGGCGCGGGATTCCGTGAAACAATACATCGCCAACCAAGAGGAACATCATCGGGTCAAATCGTTCCGGGAGGAGTTGATTGGGTTTCTCAAGAAATCCGGCGTCGAGTTCGAGGAGCAATATCTCGATTGACCGCCCCGCCCGTTTCGCTGTCGGCGGCATCTCAACATACAGCCGGGGATCGGGCGATCCCGATGCCTGCGGCATCGCATCGTGTCGGTTGGTCGAGCGATCCCGATGCCGGAGGCATCATATCTTGTAGCCGGTGGTTGAGCGAAGCGACACCACCGGAAACCGTCCCGTCAAGTCCCGCACCCCGGCAGGGGTGCCAGCGTGTCGCATCGGCTGGCATCCCTCCGGGATGCGATATCGGGAGACCGGGGTCCGGTGGT
>JAAYAT010000202.1 GCA_012719225.1 Verrucomicrobiaceae bacterium | reverse complement strand
TTCGGACTACACCGGCACCGGAATCAACAACGCCGGCGACATCCGCGGGGCCTCGGCGGAATTGAAAGCCCACGGCAACGTCTATGCGCTGGCGATCAACAACACCGGCGCGATCCGCGCCACCGGAGCCGACCGCAGCAACGGACGCGTCCGCCTGGTCGCCTCGGGCGGTAGCTCCAGCATCAACCTCGGCCAGAACTCGTCCCTGAGCGCCCGCGTCGGCAACGACGGCGGCAGCATCGCGGTGGACGCCGGTGAGGGAGAAGTGACCGTGGGCGGTCATATCGACGCGGCGGGCCACCACACCGGAGGCGACATCGCCGTGACAGGTCGTGTGGTCACCCAGACCGAGGAATCGCGGATCGACGCCTCCGCCGCGATCCAGGGCGGAGAAGTCGCCCTCGACGCCGCCGAGACCATGACCGTCGCCGGCACGGTGCTCTCCCAAGGGGGCTACGGCACCGGTGGGGAAGTGGCCGTGACCGGACAGTCCATCCAAATCAATGACACGGCGAAACTCTCCGCCGACGGAGCCGCCGCCGGCGGACGTCTCCGCATCGGGGGCGACTTCCAGGGCCGCGACACCGGCCTGCGCGAAGCGGATTCCCTGCGGGTCGAGTCGGGGGCCACTCTCACCGCGGAGGCCACCGGAGACAACGGAAACGCCGGGGGTGACGGCGGCACCGTCATCGCTTGGGCCAACAAAGACACCATCTTTCTCGGAGACGCCTCCGCGCAGGCGCGCGGAGCGGTCGGCAACGGCGGGCTCATCGAGATTTCGGGGAAAGAATACCTCTACTTCGACGGATCGGTCGCGGTGAACTCGGTCAACGGCGAATCCGGCACGGTGCTCTTTGATCCCGGCAACGTCATCATCGGGGCGACCGGCGACAATCCTCCGCCCCTTTCCTCGCCCCTGACCGATTCCCTCGTCAGCATCGGGGCGATCAACACCACCCTGCAGAACGGAGCCAACGTGCTCATCGTCACCGAGAGCGGCAGCATCGTCTTCCAGAGTCTCGGCGGTGGTGGCAGCACCACCGGTGGAGCCACCGCCAGCGATCGCGACGCCGCGATCCAGTGGACCAACTCCCAATCGAGTTTCGGTGCCTTCGCCTCGGGCTCCATTTTCGTGGACAACCACATCCGCACCTCCGGGGGCGGTTCCATCAATCTGCTGGCGGGCTGGGGCGGCAGTGAAACCGATCTTTATCTCGCCCTCGGACCGCAGGCGGCGTGGGACGCCTATGTCAGCGAAGGCAGCTTCGGAAACAACGGCGGCAGTGTTTTCATCGGTAGCTCGACAATGGCGCGCGACGTGGTGGTGGGGAGCCGCTTCGGGGATACCAACGTGGCCGGCATGGACGTGCGGGTGACCGGTTCGGATGCAAGCGGCATCTCGCGATTCGCCCAGCTCGGTTTCCAAGACGGCGGAGCGGCTTTTGCTCCCCGCTTGAACAAGGGCGGAGATTTCCGTCTCGATATGAAAATCGGTCCCGCCAGCGCCGACGGCGCCTGGCTTCTTTCCGATGGTCGCAACAACGCCGGCGGCGGGGCTTCCGCCGATCAGGAGGCCAACGGCTGGGGCGATCCCATCGTCGGGGTGGTGGGCCAGTACGAAGTGGACGTCAATGGAGACGGCATCATGGATGGCGTCCGCGGGATCAACAGCAGCGGGGTGGTGGACGAAAGCTTCATCCCCTATTCCAATCACTTCAACAGCACCCACTCGGGCAACTGGTGGTGGCAGCAGATCGAGGACGCTGGCAGTCTCGAAACCAAAGATCCCAGCGGCCTGGGCGGACGGCGTCCCGAACACGGAGCCGGCACCGCCACCAACGGGGCCGACATCAACGTCATCGCCCGAGGCGACGTCGTGGTCCAGGCCGGCTTTGGGAACCTGGAAAACGGTGCCATGATCGGCCACGGCGGCATCAATCACACCAGCTGGGGAGCGCCCGGCATCTCCAGCCGTGCGGTCGTCGGCGGCGGCGGCAGCGAAACTGCGACCCACGCCCGCTTCTCCCACTCCGATCCCGAATCGGGCCAGATTGAACGTCGCTGGTCTTTCAACGGTTCCACCTCTGACCGCACCGGGACCTCCATCGCCCGCCTCGCTCCGGTCTATGGCAATATCAATGTCTTCGCCGGAGTGGATGTGACGGCCCCCATCACCATCGACCGGAGCGCCGGCACTGTGGACGCGACCGTGACCAACGCGGGAGACGTGATCCTGAGGGCGAATCAGCCTTTCCAAACCGCAAGTGTTTCCAGCAACTCGCCCGCCCAGATCGGCCACGGAGGCATCGGGCAGTTCGGGGAATACTACGGCGACATCCACGTCGAAGCGGGCGGTAGTGTCAGCCTCATCGCTGGAGACGCCACCCGCAACTATGCCGCGATAGGTCATACCTTCGCGGCGTACAGCTACTGGAATCCCACCAGCGTGGCCGACCAGCAGATCCGATTTT
>JAAYAT010000201.1 GCA_012719225.1 Verrucomicrobiaceae bacterium | reverse complement strand
GGTTTTTCCGTTGAAGGCATTTTTCACGTCAAAACCGTTTTGGATAAAGTCGGTTTTGGCATCCTTGAACGAGAGTACGAGAGGTTTGTCGAGTTGGAAGCGGGCCTGGTTCGGTTGCCGTTCGTTGCCGCCGACGGCCCAGCCCTTGATGGAACGGTCGGTTTTTCCGTTGAAGGCATTTTTCACGTCAAAACCGTTTTGGATAAAGTCGGTTTTGGCATCCTTGAACGAGAGTACGAGAGGTTTTTTGGGATCGCCACCTTCGGGGACGAAGGCGGCGTCGAACTCACTCACGACAAAGTTGCCGTTGGCGTTGAGGCCGGGACCGTAGCCGGGCAGTCGTTCGTCCGGCAGGGCCTCCACCATGAGTCCGGTGAGCTGCGCGGTCGATTTCACGGGGACGGTCACGGTGTAGACGACGGGCTTGGTCGCTCCGTTGGCGAGGAGACTGCCGTCGGCTTCGGTGGCGAGGGTGATGCCGCTCTTTTCGTTGGCGGAGGCCGCGGAGGGCATGAGGAGGTTCCACGGGTGCCAGAAGGAGGAAAGTGTCAGGGTTTTCTCCCATTTGGAGATTTTCGCCGACAGGGTCGCATCGTGGTCGGTGATCGCCTTCGCGGCGGCGGCGATGCGGTCCTTTTGCGCAGCTTCGGCCTTTTTCTTTTTCGCGGCGGCTTCGGGTTGGTATTGTTTCAACACGGTTTCGGCCTCGCGGATGCGTTGGTAGCGTTCGATCTCGCGGGAACTGCGGAGGGGGATCCAGTCGGCTTCGGCCCGGGCGAGCTTCGCGGTGAGGGTTTGGTGGTCGGATTCGATTTCTTTGAGCACGGCGAGGGCGGTCTCGATTTCGGCGTCGCCGGGGGCGCGGGAAAGGATGCGGTAGTAGATCTCCTCGACGAGCTTGTGGTTGTCGGGTTGGGTGGCGACGAGTCTGGCGAGTCCGCTGTCCTTCGCTCCGATCGCATCGGCGATGGCGGGGCCTGACAGGAACGCCATGACCGCGCTCATTTGCAGGTCGTCGGATCGTTCGCACTCACAGGCGCTCTCGCGGGCGGGACGTCCCAGATTGGCGAGGAAGCCGCTTTTGAGGTCGATTTTGGCGTCGGGGAGTTGGCTGGCGCGGACTCCCTCGCGGACCCCGGGGATGTGCGGGGTCGCGCCGGTCACGAAATAGACGGCGTCGTAGAGCACCTCGGCGGGGAGACGGCGCGCCTGGGCGTGGGAGAAATTGACCTCGTCGCCCTCGTTCCATCGATGGGTCCGGATGGAAAGTTGGTAGGTGCGGGATTTGCAGATCTCGGCGGTGAGGGCGCGGATGTCGAATCCCGATTTCACGAAAGAGCTTGCGAGATGGTCGAGGAGCTTCGGGTTGCTCGGAGGATTGCCCGCGCGGATGTCGTCGAGCGGTTCGATGATGCCGGTGCCGAGTAGGTAGCCCCAGACCCGGTTGGCGTAGCTCGCGGCGAAATAGGGGTTCTCGGGACTGGTGATCCAGGCGGCGAGTTGCTCGCGACGGCTGGGTTTTTCGGGATTGGTGAAGGCCACTTTGGCGAGGGGAGTTTCGTAGGGGAAGGCCGGTGCCTGGACGACCCCGGTGCGGTCGTTTTTGATTTCCCCTTCGGCCTTGTCGGTGACGAGTTCGTAGAGAGGTTTGGCGCCTTCCACGGCGGAACCGCCGATGTTCTGGGTGGGGGCGTTCTCGGCGTCGCGGGTGAGTCCGACCCGGGCGAAGTAGGCGGCGGTCTCGTAGTATTGGTCTTGGGTCCACTTCTCGAAGGGGTGGTCGTGGCACTTGTTGCAATTGAAACGCGTCGCGAGGAAAAGATGGGTCGTGTTCTCCATGATCTCATCCGGCTCGCGCAGGATCTTGTAGTAGGAGGCGGCGGGGTTCTCCTTGTTCGAGCCGGTCGCGGTGAGAATCTTCCAAGTGAATTCGTCGTAGGGGGTGTTGGCCGCGATCTCCTTGCGGATCCAGTCGCGGAAAAGGCGGGAACCCTCGGCTCCGAGGAATTTGGAATTCACCAGGAGCATGTCGCTCCATTTGTTGGTCCAGTAATCGGTGTATTCGGGGGATTGCAGCAGGGTGTCGACGAGGGCGTCGCGTTTCTCCCGGGTGGGGCGCTTGTCGGCGGTGAACGTCTTTACTTTTTCCGCCGTCGGCGGCAGTCCGGTGAGATCGAGGTGGACGCGCCTGACAAATTCCTCGTCGCTGCAGAGTTCGCTGGGGGCGATCTTCATGCGTTGCCATTTCTCCGCGACGAGCTTGTCGATGTCGCCCCAGATCTTGGGTTCGTTCCAGGTAAAGCCCTCGCGGTCTCCCATGACGGTGAGGGTGGTGGCGGCGTAGGCGCCTTCGTAGCGGGCCAGGATGGGGGCTTCGCCGCGGCGGGCGGTGCTGATGAGTCCGAAGTCATCGTGTCCGGCGATGTCGGTGTTGCCCGATTCGATGAAGGATTCCAGGGTGACGTCGCGGGTCTGGCCGTCGCTGTAACGCGCCACGACGCGGAACTGCTGGCGACCGCCAACATTCTGCACGACGGGATTTTTCGGGAAAAGTTCGATGGAGGCGACGCGCGCGGTGCTGAGATCGAGCTTCGCCCCGTCGGCGATCCACCGGCGGATGATGTGGTAGTAGCGGGAGCCGTGGTCGGTCACGATACCGGGTTCGTGCGGGACCGCGCCGCTCGCTTTGAGGAGCATGAGGGAATCGTCGGGCGAGGCGGAGTTGAGACGTCGCGCACGGTGGTCGTCGCTGAAGCCGCGCACGTCGAAGATGGGATCGTAGCCACGCAGACTGAGCTTGAAACCGGCCTTGCCGTCTTTGGCTCCGTGGCAGGTCCCCATGTTGCAGCCGAGGCGGGTGATGATGGGGCCGACATCCTGAACGAAGTCGACCGTCGCCGCGGCGTCGTCCGGAGCGTATCGCACCGGAATGCTGGCCGAAATGTCTCCGGAAGTCGCGGTGAGAACGGCCTCGCCCGCTGCCGCCGGACGCAGGATTCCCCGTTCCGTGATCGTCGCGACCGGGGCACTGAGACTCCATTGCACCAGACCGGTGAGATCGGCGCGGCTGCCGTCGTCGAGGGTGCCGGTGACGAGCATCTGACGATAGCGTCCGGGGGCGTCGAGGAGGATTTCGGCGGGAGAAATGGCGAGAGCGGTCACGGTGCGGCCTTTGGGAAGGGTAGCGCGGCCTTCGGCGTGTTTGGCTTTTTTCCGGTCGGTCAGGGACGGGTCGGGTTGGCTTTTGGTGAGGGTGGCGTCGAGGGTGACGGCGGCGAAGGTCTTCTTTTCGGCGAGCGTGGCCGCATCGTAGAGCCGCACGATGCCGTCGGCACCGCCCGTGGCGACCGTTTTTCCGTCGGGGGAGAAGGCCACGGAGTAGATCGGCACGTCCAGGTCGTGCCCCTCGATGCGCTCGGCACCGCGGGTCTGGAATTCCTCGATTTTCGGGTCGTTGGCCTCCGCGTCGGCACCGCGCCGAACGGTTTCAAAGAGCTTTTTCAACTCGGGAGTGATCGTGGCATCGTATTCGGAGCGGAAAAGCTGGACCTGTCCCTCGCTGTTGAGGCTGGCGACGGCCGCGAAAGTTTTCCCGTCGGGGGCGAAGGCGACATCCCAGATGCGGCCTTTCATCGCGGGATACTTGCGGATGAGGTTGGCGTTGTCCCCGATTTTGCGCACCGTTTCGCGTTTCATGCGGTAGATCTGCGGGACCCCGTCGGATCCGCCCACGAGGAAGTGATCCTGCTGCGGATGGCGCTCGATGGAGGAGAGTCCGCCGGCGAGAGCACCCGGGGTGATGGAGGTGATGTTGTCGATGAAGCGTTCGGTTTTCGCCTCGGTGAGCTTCGCGCTCATGTCCCGCCCGACGGAGACGAGATGATCGCCCGCAGCGGACCAGGCCGTGTCGAGAACCCAGTCGTTGTGGCTGCCCATGAAGAGAACCTGTTCTCCGTTGCTGGCCCGGATCGCCCGCACCGTGTTGTCCGGGAGACCGAAGGCGACGCGGGTGCCGTCGGGTGACCAGGTCGCACCGTAGGCGGTGTCGAAGCCGACGATTTTGGAAAGGACCAGTTCCTTTTTGGTCAGGTCCCAGATTTGGATTTCCCCCATACGACCGGGCAGGCCACCGGCGATGGCGAGGTGTTTTCCGTCGGGAGAAAACTCGACCGATTCGATCCGCTCGGAGAGACCAACGAGGCGGTCCTGCAGACCCGAGCCGTCCGCTTTGTGGAGGAGCACCTCATGGAATCCGGCCATCGCGAGGAGCGTGCCGTCGGGGGAATAGTCGAGCGAGGTGAGATTCGGGAGGACGGAATAGCGGGGCGGATTTTTCTGGGTGTAACGTTGTTTCGCGTTGGCGGGAGTGTCGTCTTTCGCGCCCTGTGCCACCCACTTTTTGACGACGGAGACCTCGTAGTCGGTGAGGGGTTCGTCCTTGGGGGGCATCTCGGGCCGTTCTTCCCCGGCATGGGTGACGACGAGATCGAGGAGATGGCTTTCGCCGGGCTTTCCGGGGACGATGGCCGCTCCGTTCTCACCACCGGCGATGAGAGAGGCGACCTCGGTCATGATGTAGTCCGACTTCGCCTTGGCCGGCTGATGGCAGCCCTGGCATTTCGCCTGGAAAACCGGGCGGACGTGCTGGTAGTAGCTCACTTTTTCAGGCAAGGCGTCGCCTTTTTGTTGCGCCGGAGGTGCTGCGTGAACGACGTGGGGCAGCGCGAGAAGGGAAAAAAGACAAAGGGCGGTTCGCATGATCTCAAGCGGCTGGGGGGAGCGGGCGGACGGCGGGAAGACGCCATCGCAGGGAAGTGGACAACCGGCGATTGTAGAGATTTTCGAAAAAGGGAACAATCACGCATATAGGGGCGTAAGATCTCCGACGGGGACGGCATTGCAGCGAGGTTCCCGTAGCCCCGGCGAGGCAGAGGCGGCGGGGCTAAGCCGCTAAACAGCCAAACAGCTACCAGCCAAACAGCTCCTCCGTGAAGCCCGGTCTCGGAGACAATGTCCTTGTTGGGAAGGACGCGGTCTGCTACAAACGCGAGGAGCCCACTCGAAGCATGATCACCGTCGCCACTTTCAGCAAACCGGAGGACGCCCACCTCCTGCGGATGCGGCTGGAGGCCGGCGGAGTGGACGCCTACATCCAGGACGAGAACACCGTGCAGATGAATTGGCTCTACTCCAACGCCATCGGCGGGGTGAGGGTACAGGTGGGGGAGAAGGATCTGGAAACCGCCAAAGAAATTCTGGCCGCTCCTCCGGCGAATCCCATCGAGGCGGACGGCACCGAGTGTCCGGACTGCTCCTCGCTACACACCGCGCCGGACGATCTGCCCCGGCGGATGAGCCTGCTCTCGCTGCTGCTGCTCGGCTTTCCCTTTCCGTTTCTCCGCCGTCGTTGGCGGTGTGCCGATTGTGGCCACACCTGGCGTCCGTCCCGATGAGACGTCGGGGGAGATCGATGGTGTCCGCAAGCCGAATCGGCTCACCGGGACGATTCGCCCCACCTCCGGACGAAGATCGGTTCGGATGCCTCACCACAAGACGCGAGTGTGGTCGGACCAAGTCAATCCGTTGCCACCCTCCGCTCCGGCTCGCTCACTTCGCGATGATGTTGCCGGTTTCGACGATGCCCGAGGAGGCTTCGTCCTTTGAAATCCAGGCACCGTCGGCGGGGGGAGTGCTCAGGGAAACGATCCAGTCTTTCACGACGATGTCGCTCGATTCCTCGATGCGGATGCCACCGGAGGACTCGGTCAGAAGGTTGTCGGTCAGGCTCATCCGGGTCGAGCTTTTCACGTGAACGGCACCGTCCTCGGCGAGGAGGGCGCGCAGGGTGTTGTTCGAGAAGATGCAGTCTTGACAAGAATCAAAAACAATCCGCCCGGGACGCTCGAATTCCCGAGGATTGAAGGTGTTGCCGTTGACGATGACCCGCTTGCTGTTGGTGACGTGGAGGTTGTCGGGGTTGGGGGCGAAGAAGGTGTTGCCCGTCAGAGTGATGTCGAGACAGGTGTGCAGGTCGATGTTCAACTCGGCGTCACTGAGGACATTGCCGGAGATCGTGACCGAGTCGATGGGCCGCAATTCCTTGCCGAGGAAGCGGATGTTGGCGCCGCCGGGAGCGATTTTATCGAACTGTCTGCCCGAGTAGTTCGAACTGTGCTGGATGGTGCAGCCGGTGATGGCGACCTCAGCGATGGAGCGGCTTTTGTCCTCGGGCGACCCGGAGACATCGAGGAGGATGTTGGCCGTGGTGGTGGCGGTGTCGTCGCCGGGCATGTTCGCCTCGATGTCGCAGCCGGTGATGTGGAGGTTGCGCACGTTGCCGTCGCGCACGACGATGCCGCCGCCGCGGTTGTAGCTGATGTGCGAGTTGGCGACGTTGATCTGGTGGAGATTGACGTCGTCGAGATAGAGGCCGATGCCGCTGTTCTCGTAGAGATTCACGTTCGAGATGGTCACGTTGCGGTTGCGTTCGAAGAGACGGATGCCGGTGCGGCACCAGCGCACCGAAACTTTGGAAAGGATCGGCTCCACCGTGCGGACCAGTTCGATCCCGTCGGCTTCGGCGTGATTGCCGACGATCTCGATGTCCTCGACGAGGGGCATGGTTTCGTTCCAGGTGGCGGGCTGGAAGCTCTTCGGCGAGGCGGAGCCTTCGTGAGAGCCGACGATGCGGATCGCGGGTCCGGGGCCGTCCATGATCAGGGTGACCCGGCCGCCGACGGGGCGGATCACCGCGCTGCCTTTCCCCGCCAGGGCGAACTCCAGCGTCCCAGTGATGCGATGCACCCCCGCCTCCAGCAAAAGGGTGCCCCCGTTCTCCGCGATCTGCTTGCGGAAATCCTCGGTGCGGTCCGGCATCGCCGACAGTTCGGGGAATTGGATCGTGGCACGCGGCGTCGTCTCTTCGGCGGCGGGAGAAAGGGCGGGGAGGAAAGGGAGCAAGGCGAGGGACAGGCACAAAAGAAATCTCATGGGGGAGAGTAAAAGCAGGCGGGCGGGTAGAACAAGGGCGCAGATGCGGTTAATAGCCCCGACGAAGCCTATCGGGCGGGGCATGAGCAGGGCGCTAGAAAAGCGCCCCTCCTTGGGGTTGAAGGTGGATACTGCGCCAGCCAAGGAACGGGGCTTT
>JAAYAT010000200.1 GCA_012719225.1 Verrucomicrobiaceae bacterium | reverse complement strand
GCGAGCACCACCGAGGGATGCTCTTCCTCCCAATCGGTGAGATTTTCCTTCAATTCCCGCCACTTCTCCGCGAGGAGACCGGCTTCCCCATCTACCGCAGCTTCCCCATTGGTATTGCCCAGAGTTCCGGCGGTCGAGCGGACGACTTCGCGCACCTGCCCCGACTCGGGGCGATGGTCGGTTTCCTCCAGCGCCTCCTCGAGAGTGGCGAGGGCGTCTTTGGCTTCGTCGTCGAGCGCACCGATCGCGAGCAGCGCCCGGCGGATTGCTTCAATTTCCTTTTGCATCGGAGTCGGGGAGTTGTTGCGGTGAGCCGTAGTCGGGCAGGGCGCTGCGGTAAATCTCATCGAGAAAAGAGACGATGTCCATCAGTTGACGGACGCTCATTTCATTCGTGAAGTCCGGCATGAGAGGCTCGATACCGCCCTGCACTTCCGCGTTGGTAAGAATCGCCCGATATTGCTCGGTCACGACGTGTTTGGGATTGGTGATCGCGGTGACGAGGTCCTCGTAGCTTTTCACAAAGCGGATCTCGTTGGCGAGGGTGAGTTCGAGCCGTCGCTTGCCCTTGGGTTCGGGCAGTTCCACCTGACTGACGGAATGGCACTGCACACAGTTGAGCCGGAGGAAGGCTTCGCGCCCCGAGGTGGCATCGCCTCCGGGGAATCGGTATCCCCCTGCTTGCGGCGCGGGATCGGCGGAAAAGAGTCCCGGAAGAGGCAGGGCGAGGAGTAGGAGCAGTGAATAGAGGCTGGGCTTTTTCATCGTTCAAAGAATAAGGAGGAGAGTTCCGGCTTTCCTTTATCATGCAGCCGGAGGGCCGTCTTGGCGACCCATTTCTTGTGTTTCTTGCTTCGGCAGGGCGACGATGCGCGCGATGAGAAGGTCGGCGAGGGACCGCTTGGAAGCCCGGGGAAGCTCCTCGCGGGTGCCGTCGGGAAAAAAGAGGGTGACTTCGTTGTCGTCCCGGTCGAAGCCGATCTCGCGGCGGCTCACATCGTTGGCGACCAGGAGATCACATTGTTTGCGGCGCAGCTTGTCGAGGGCGTGGCGGGCGAGGTCGTGTGTTTCCGCCGCGAAACCGACGAGCAACCCGCCGAAACCGAAGACCGTCCGCGCGCTCCCGAGGATGTCGGGGTTTTTCACGAGGCGCAGATCCAATTCCTCCTCTGCTTTTTTGATTTTTTCTCCGGCGACCGAGGCGACGCGATAATCCGCCACGGCGGCGCAGAAAATCGCGACATCGACTCCGGGGAGGTGGGCGGCGACCGCGTCGTACATCTCCCGCGCCGTTTCCACCGAAACGAGCGAGGCCTCCGGCGGCGGCGAAATCGCGACGGGCCCGGAGACGAGGGTCACGGCGTGCCCGTCCGCGAGGGCGGCTTCGGCGAGGGCATAGCCCATCTTTCCCGAGGAACGGTTCGAAAGATAGCGGACCGGATCAATCGGCTCGCGGGTGGGAACGGCGGTGATGAGAAAACGCATGGCCGCTCAGTCCTCTTGCGAAAGCATTTTTTGGATTTCCGCCTCGATCGCCTCGACCGGCCAGAGCCGCCCGATGCCCTCGTAGCCGCAGGCGAGCAGCCCTTCCTCGGGTCCGATGAAGCGGACGCCGCGTTCTCTCAGAATTTCGACATTGGCTCGCGTCGCGGGATGTTGCCACATTTTCCCGTTCATCGCCGGGGCGATCAGGACCGGAGCGAGAGTGGCGAGATAAATGGCCCCGAGACTGTCGTCGGCGATCCCGTGGGCGAAGCGGGCGATGGCGTTGGCCGTGGCGGGCGCCACCACGAGGAGGTCGGCCTTGTCGGCGAGTTCAATGTGCCCCGGATGCCAGTTCTGTTTTTCGTCGTAGAGGCTGCCCGTGACCGGTTCGCGCGAGAGCACTTGCAGTGTCAGCGGGGTGATGAACTCCTGGGCATCGCGGGTCATCACGACGTGGACCGCGTGGCCGCGCTTTTTGAGCCGACTCACCAGATCGGCGGCCTTGTAGGCGGCGATCGATCCGGTCACGCCGAGGACGATGGTTTTTCCTGTCAGGGTTTCAGACACCCGGAAAGGTCGTTTCACCCGGGCCTTTGCGCAAGCGGCGAGAACGACAACGCTCGCCGGTGAGAATGGCGCGGAAGGCCGCGAAATCGGCTTCGCGGTCCGCGCTCACGAAGGTGTAGGTGTACTCGGTCCAGTGGCGCGATTCCTCCCGCGCGTTGTCCAGGCGCAGGGCGAGCTGCTCTTCGGTCTCGGTGCCACGCGAGCGGAGCCTCTTGACGAGTTCGTCCCCCTCGGGCAACAGGATGAAAATATCGACGAGAGCCTCGCGGATCGCGTCATCGGCGGCAGCGCGGACCAGGGCCGCCCCCTGCACATCGAGATCGAGGAGGACATCGCGCCCCGCCGCGAGATGGCCGAGCACTTCGCTTTTCAAGGTGCCGTAGAGATTGCCGTGAACCTCCGCGTATTCCAGAAACTCGCCCTCGCGAACACGCTCTTCGAAGGCCTCGCGGCTGAGGAAAAAATAATCGACCCCGTCCACTTCGCCCGCCCGCAGCGGACGGGTCGTCGCCGAGATGCCGTAGGTGGCGGACGGATCCGTTTCCGAAAGGCGGCGGCACAAGGTCGTTTTCCCCGAACCCGAAGGGCCGGAGACGACACACAAAATACCGCTCCGTTGGAAAATCAGGTCACTCATGGCATTCGGGCATTCGGGCATTCGGGAAAGTTTTTCATCCTTCCTCATCCCGCGGACAGGTCATTGCACATTCTGGACCTGCTCACGGATCTTTTCGAGTTCGGTTTTGGAATGGACGACGCAGCGGGCGATCCCCGCGTCGTTGGCTTTGCTCCCTATCGTATTGAGTTCGCGGTTGAGTTCCTGGCAGAGGAAATCGAGAGACCGTCCCATCGGCTCGTCGCTCGCCAGGTAGGTGCGGAAGAGGCCGAGGTGGCTCGCGAGGCGCGTCAGCTCCTCGGTCACGTCGCAGCGTTCGGCAAAAATGGCGATCTCGCGAAGCAATCGGTCGTCGTCGAGGTCGAGCTCGAGTCCCGCTTCCTGAAGACGTTTCATCAAGCTCTTCCGGTACCCGGCAGGCACGAGAGGAGCGAGCGCGGTGATCCCCTCGACCTCCTCAGCGATGTGTCCGAGCCTCGCCTCGAGATCGGCGCGGAGATGTTGTCCCTCGTCGCATTGCATCCTGACGAGCTGGGAAAGGGCGTTCTCCAGAGCGGTCATGAGCGCTCCGCGAACCTCGGCGGGGTCCGCTCCGAGTTCGTCGATCCTGAAAATCCCCGGAGCGCGGAACAAATCGGCGGCGGTGATGCGGGTGTCGATGCCGGTCTGCTCGGAGAGTCGTTTGGCGGCGGCGACGTACTGGCGGGCGAGATCTTCGTCGAAAAGGAGCCGGTTGTCGCCCGTGTCCGTGTGGCTGAGACTGACCTTCGCGCTGATGCGCCCGCGGGAGATGGATTTGCTGAGAAGCGCTCGCGCCTCGGCTTCGAGTTCCAGGAGAGCGGCGGGCAGATGCACCGAGATATCGGCTTGTTTGCGGTTCACCCCCGACAATTCCACGTCGACTCTCCAACCGTTGGTCGTGGCTTCCCCACGACCGAATCCTGTCATGCTGCGCATGGGGCCAAGCGTAGGCGCATTTTCCCGAAACGGAAACGCGCAATAGCCGGAATGAGGCTGGAAAAATCAGTCCTCGGCCACCTCGCGGATGTCCTCGAGGGCACCGATGAAATCGTCGAGATACTCGACCGGGACCATGATGGTGTCGCGTCGCCCCCTCACGTCTTCGGTGATTTTGACGAACTGCCCCCGCCCGTTCTCTTTGAGATCTAAAAAGAAGATCTTGCGATCTGCCAGAATTTTTTCCGTGTGAATGGGTCGGTCATCCGATCCCCGTTTGTCCTCGTCGTAACCGATCATGTCGCTTGCCTCGTAAACTGTGCCGCGTTGCCTCCGCGACAGACTCTTTTCATATCATTATGGCAACTCAATGCAAGCCACCCGGATAGCGCGATGGCGACAAACTTTTTTGTAACAATGTTCCGAATACGCGATCAATGGACTCCACTTGCGCTCTTTGCCGTTTTCAAAAACGGGGCTAGACTTGCCTCCCTTTTCTCATCGGGTCTTTTACCATGCTCAAAACCGCTT
This sequence comes from Verrucomicrobiaceae bacterium, assembly GCA_012719225.1. Lineage (GTDB taxonomy): Bacteria > Verrucomicrobiota > Verrucomicrobiia > Verrucomicrobiales > DEV007 > Arctic95D-9. The sequence goes on along the minus strand of JAAYAT010000200.1, from coordinate 27,200 downwards.
TCACCAAACTGTTCCAAATGCGGGATCATTCGGCACGCTTGCGTCCCGGTGCCGACGACGGTTTTGACGCGCACGAAAAGCCCTTCCTCGATCATCTCGATGACTTGAGACATACGCTCATCCGGATCGCGGGGACGCTGGCGCTCTCGACCATCGCCTGTTTCGCCTTTCACAAACAGATTTTCGAATTGGTCCAATATCCCGCCAAGTCGAAACTGGCCCAAATCTCGCCCGGCGTGAGCCTCTGGGACAAGCTCGATCTCATCACCCTGGGGCCGACCGAGTTCATCATGCTGATGCTGAAGCTCTCGTTCTACAGCGGCCTTATCATCACCTTTCCCTTCACGGTTTATTTCCTGTTCCAATTTCTGCTCCCCGGACTCCGGCAGGCGGAAAAAAAGACCATCATTCCCGGGACCGTGGTGGGTTTCTTCCTTTTCCTCGTCGGTGCCAGTTGTGCCTTCTTCGTCACCATTCCGCTCGCGCTGAAGTACTTCTACGTCTTCGAAAACGAACGTATTTCCAACATCGATCCGGTCGAGGAGGCGCTGCGCAAGCCGCTCTCTGAAATCGGCCTCGTCGGAATCGACGGCAACCGCATCCCGCCTGTGAAAAAAGGGGCGCGCCCCGATCCCGACGAGACGGTGCCCGAAGAGGCGGAAACGCCCGGCGTCTCACCGGAGATCCGACAAGAAATCCGCAGCTATCTGCGGGACACCCTCACCACCGCCGAGGGTGCCAACTTCGCCCTGCGCTACGACGACAGCCGGGAAAAACTCGTCATCGTCATGGCGAAAGGGGCGCGGAGTTCCTACCAGATCGGCAAGTACATCAGCTTCATCTCCCAGCTCGTCCTCGTCTTCGGGATCAGCTTCCAGATGCCCATCGTCGTGACCATTCTGGTGAAGCTGGAATTGCTCACCGCACGGGTCATGCGCGAGACGCGGACCTACGCCTGGATCATCATTTTGGTGCTCTCAGCCATTCTCACGCCCAGCCCGGACGCCCTCACCATGGGCCTGCTCGCGGGACCGCTCATCATGCTCTATGAGATCTGCATCGTCATCGCCACCTTTATGGAAAGGGTGCGCTCGAGGAAAGAGCGGGCCGAGGAGGAAGCGCGCCGTTCGCGCCTCGAAACACTCTACGCGAAACCTTCCGACGAACTCAGCGAAGAGGAAAAGGCCGAGATGCACCGCGCCGAGATCGAGCAATACGAGCGCGAGCACGCCCACCTCTACCTGGAGGATTCCGAGCACGTCTCACGCGACGAGTTCCACGGCGAAGATCAGGATCAGGACCACGATCACGACGATACGGGACACGGCCACCACGAGGATCCCGGCCACCACCACGACTACGGTCACGACGGCGATGGAGACACCCAGCACGATGAGAGCTGGCACGCCGACGACCACTACTGGCACGAGTCGCACAATCCTCCGGAAGAATCCGACGATCCCGGCGAGCGGGATAGCGACCACGTCGAATCGGAGGATCTCACGCCCGGTGAGCCCGAGGCGGAGGCTCCCGAGGAAGTTGAGACACCCACCCACGCCTCCAGCGACGACTACGAAAGCTGCGTGCCCGACGGTCCCGTGGTGGATCTCAACCACGCCGACATCGAGGAACTGATGACCCTGCCGGGAGTGGGTCCGAAGATGGCGCAAGTCATCATCGAGCACCGGCGCTATGAGACCTTCGACGACCTCGAGCGCGTCCCCGGTCTGGGGCCGGAAAAAATCCGCCGCATCACCGACCGGGTCATGCTGGGGTGATCATTGGTGCTTCTTGACGAAGCTCTTGAGTTTGGCCGCGTTCATGAATCCGGTCGAGCGCCCGACCACCTCGCCGTTTTTGACCGCCACCACGGTGGGGAGCAGTTCGATCTTGTAGGCCTGGGCGAGATCCGGCTGCTCGTCCACGTCGATGGAGCGGAAGCTCGCCCGCGAGGCCAACTCCTTCGAGACATCGCGGAAGATGGGCTTCATCTTCTGGCAGGGGCCGCACCAAGTGGCTTCGAATTTCAAAATTTCGAGAGAGCTGGATTCGGCTCCGACGGGCGCGGAAAAGAACGCGGCGAGGGCGAGGACGGGAAAGATGAGGAGAAACGAACGCTTTGTCATGGGAGGGGTTTGAGGCTTATGAGGACAACGACCTGGATGCCCGCCTGGGCTGGCCGTCGCGGCTTTGGACGAAAATTTTCACCATAATGTTCAAAATTGTTTGGAAAAGAGATTTCTGTACGGAGAAACGCGGGCCAAAACCGGCTCGCAATTCGGCGGCGATTCTCTACGTTCCTCCTCCAGAACCATGGCAGGACGAGAAAAAGACAGCGGCGCGGTGAAAATGACCCCCATGATGGTGCAGTACCAGGCGATGCGGCGGGAATTGCCCGACGACGTCCTGTTGCTCTTCCGCCTCGGCGATTTTTACGAACTGTTCTTCGAAGACGCGAAGATCGCCTCGCCCATTCTCAACGTCGCCCTCACCAAACGCAACGGCATGCCGATGTGCGGCGTACCCCACCACGCCGCCGAGGGCTACCTCGCCAAATTGATCCGCGCCGGCAAACGCGTCGCCCTCGCCGAGCAGACCACCGAACCCCAGCCGGGAAAAATCGTGGAGCGGGCCATCAGCCAGATCATCAGCGCGGGCACCATCGACGACCTCAACCTGCTCGACTCGGCCAAGTCCAACTACCTCGCCGCCGTGTTCCGGGCGAAAGGGCGCTACGGTCTGGCCTACATCGAACACAGCACCGGCGAGTTCCGCCTCACCGAGTTCCGCGACCGCCCGGACCTCGATGACGAGATCGCGCGGCTCCGCCCCGGCGAGCTGCTCTACTCCGAAGAGCAGGCCGGGGACTTCGACCTGCTGCCCAACGCACAGGGCTACGAAGCCTATTCCTTCCTCATCGACCAGGCCGAGTACACCCTGAAAGAACATTTCAAAGTGCGCTCGCTCGACGGCTACGGTTGCGCCGGGCTGCTCCCCGCCGTCGGAGCGGCCGGAGCGATCCTCCACTACGTCGAAACCCAGTTGCGCCGCAGCGTCAGCCACCTGCGCACCCTCCAGGCCTACCGCACGGAAAACTACGTCCTCATCGACAGCGCCAGCCAGGCGAACCTCGACCTCGTCTCGAGCCGTTCCGGCGGAATCAAATCCTCCCTCCTCGGTGCCCTCGACCGCACCTCCACCCCGATGGGTGCCCGGAAACTGCGCCACTGGGTCCTCCACCCCATCCGCGACCTCGCCGTGCTGGTGGACCGGCAGGACATGGTCGAGGCGCTCATGCGCGAACCCTTTCTCCTCAACACCCTCCGCGAGGATTTCCGCGAAGTCCGCGACATCGAGCGCACTGTCAGCCGCCTCAGCCAGGGATCGGGCAACGCCCGCGACCTCAAATCACTCGAAGTCTCCCTGCGCAAAACACCCGACGTCCGCGAGCATCTCGCCGCCCTCGACGGAGGTGCCCTCGCGGCCGACCTGGGCCGGAGACTCGGCGATTTCACCATCCTCGTGGACCTGCTCGGCAAAGCCATCGCGGACGAGCCGCCCGCCTCGCTCAAAGACGGCGGGATCTTCGCCGACGGCTACAGCGAGGCCATCGACGAACTCCGCCGGGCCACCACCGAAGGCAAAAAATGGGTCGCCGATCTGCAGGCGCGCGAGCAGGAGCGCACCGGAATCCCCTCCCTCAAAATCAAGTACAACGCCGTCTTCGGCTACTTCATCGAGATCACCAAGGCCCATCTCGACAAGACCCCGCCCGAGTACACCCGCAAGCAGACCATGAGCAACGCCGAGCGTTTCATCACGCCCGGACTCAAGGAGGTCGAAAACAAAATCCTCGGGGCCGACGAGCGGCTTCGCACCCTCGAATACGAGGAATTTCTCAGCCTGCGCGAGACCGTCCTAGAGTATCTCGAAGCGATCCAAACGACCGCCGCCGCCCTCGCCGAGATCGACGTCCTCGCCTCCTTCGCCGAGACCGCCCGCCTGTTCCACTACTGCCGCCCCTGTCTCGATGACAGCCGCCGACTCGTCATCAAAAACGGACGCCACCCCGTCCTCGACCAGAATATCGGGGAGGAAAAATTCGTTCCCAACGACACCGGGATGGACGCCGAGGAGAACCGCTTCATGCTCATCACCGGTCCCAACATGGCCGGGAAATCGACCTACATCCGGCAGGTCGCCCTCATCACCCTGATGGCGCAAATCGGCAGCTTCGTCCCGGCCGAGAGCGCCGCGATCGGACTGGTGGACCGCATTTTCACGCGGGTCGGAGCCAGCGACGACATCGCCAAAGGCCACTCCACCTTCATGGTCGAAATGACCGAGACCGCTCTCATCGCCAACAACGCGACCGAACAGAGCCTCGTCATCCTCGACGAAATCGGACGCGGCACTGCCACCTACGACGGTCTCTCCATCGCCTGGAGCGTCGTCGAGCACCTCCACGACCAGGTGCGCTGCCGCACCCTTTTCGCGACCCATTACCACGAGCTCACCCAGCTCGCCGACTCCCGCCCCGCCCTCAACAACTACAACATCGCGGTGCGCGAATGGAACGAGCAGATCATCTTCCTCCGCCAAATCGTTCCCGGCGCGGCCGACAAGAGCTACGGCATCCAGGTCGCCCGCCTCGCCGGACTGCCCGACTCCATCATCGCCCGGGCGAAGGAAATTCTCGCCGGCCTCGAAGGGCAAGCCGCCGCCCCCGAAAATGCGGAAGCGCAGGCGGCGACCTGCCCGCCCCACGCCGCCTTCGAGAAAACCCCCAAAAAGCGCGCTCCGAACCGCCCCGACGACACCGTCGAAGAAGGCCCCGGAGAAACGCAGATGCTCTTGTTCAGTTAGGGCATCGGATGATTTCCATGCTTCCAGCTGGACAACTAATGTCGCGGCCGCGACATTAGTTGTCCAGACGATCCCATGACCACGAAGACGGAACTGTTGCTCTATCGTCTCCTCTGGCTTGCCGAAAAGCCCGTGCGCCCGACCTTCCGCAATCTTGAACTTGGCTTCGAGGGCTGGGCTTATCGGGAAGGATTGCTGAAACAGGTGTCGCGGCTTGAGGCCCGGGGGCTTCTTGAGGCCCGCATCGATCCCGCGACCGGGCAGCGCCTGCACCGTCTGACCGAAACCGGACGCCGGATCGCCTCGGGAGGGCGTGCCCCGGAGTCCGCCTGGTCTAGAAAATGGGACAAAAAATGGCGGCTCTTTCTTTTCGATATTCCTGAAAGTGAGCGCTCAAAGCGCCAACAGCTGACTCGAACTCTTTCCCGTGCGGGCTGCGGGTGCCTGCAGGGAAGCGTGTGGATCGCTCCTTTCCTGCCACCGGCCTTCGATCACCACCTCGCCGAGTCGGACCCCGATTGTTCTCAATTGCTCACCCTTCTCGCGGACTCCAAGGGCCGAGAGACCGATTCGCGAATGGTGAAGACTGCTTGGGACTTCGACAGGATCAACCATCTTTACGATGAGGTGGCCGCCGTACTGGACCGATTTGAGTCTGAGGCAAGAGGGGGAACAAAAGAGGACTTGGAACAATGGACGGCCGAGGAAAGCGCTGCTTGGAAAACCGTCATCGCCGTCGATCCCCTACTGCCGGCGGAGTTGCTGCCCAAAACGTATGCCGGGCGCAGGACGTGGCGTCGGCGCAAGAGCATTCTTGCGGAGGCGGCCCTGCTGGCGGCTGACTTCGCCCCGGACAACTAATGTCGCGGCCGCGACATTAGTTGTCCGGGGCGGTTTTTCCTGAAAAGGCTGATGGTGGTGTGGCCGGGCGGAAAGTTCCGGTTGTGCCACATCGCTATTCCCATTCTCCTCGTGCTGAATCATCCGAAATGGGACGGGGGCTGACCCGGAGAAACCCTCCCGGGTCGGTCACCCAACCCTGTCAAGTCAACAGCTCCCCGGCCTTCGCGAGGATCGCGGCGGCTTCGCTCGCTCCGCCCGGTGCGGCGCCGCGGGCCATTTCGGGTTTGCCGCCGCCTTTTCCTCCGGCCACGGCGAGAGATTCGCGGACGATCTCCCCGGCTCGGAAACGAGTGGTCAGGTCGGGATGAACGATGACGCCGAAGTGAACGCTGCCGTCGGCGATGACGGCCATGGCGACGGCTCCGCGGAAATGGCGCGCTTTCACCGCGTTCATCGCTTCCTGGAGCAAGGCGGGCGAATCTCCGGGGAGCAGGCCCGCCCAGGTTTCGCCTTCGTAATCGGTGAAGGTTTCCTCGCACCACCGCGCAGCGATGTCGGCGGCGGCTCCGGCGGACGCCTTTTTGACCGCCTTTTCGGCTTGCACCGCCGCCGCCCGGATCGTGTCGCGATGGGCTTCGAATTGCTTCAGGTGGAGGTTCGCGGCGGAGAGGTCGCCCGAGGCGAGCGCGTCGCGGATGGCCGCGTGGAGATTGTCGACGTTCTCGAGTTCGGCGTAGGATTTGCCGAGTTCTTTCAGCCTGGTGTTGGCGTCGGCGAGTTTTTCGGCGGCGTCGGAAACGTCAGCGTGGACGGCGCTGGCTTCGCCGGCGATGAGGTCCGCCGCGGCGGCTCCGCAGACCGCTTCGATGCGACGGATTCCGGCGGCAACGGCTCCTTCGCTTTTGATTTTGAAAAAGCCGATGTCTCCGGTGGTCGCGACATGGGTGCCGCCACAGAGTTCCATCGAGTATCCGTCGAAGGTGCCTTTTCCGCCGCCGATCTGGACCACGCGAACGTTTTCGCCGTATTTGTCGCCGAAGAACTGCATCACCCGCGGGTTGTCTTTCACTTCGGTGTGGGGCACCTCGGACACGGTGACCTCATCGTTCGAGAGGATGCACCGGTTCACCTCGGTTTCGATGCTGTTGAGCTTCTCGGAATCGAGGGCGGAGGAGTTGAAGTCGAAGCGAAGGCGGTCCGGCGCGACGAGGGATCCCTGCTGGGTGGCATCGGGATCGACGAGCTGGTGCAGCGCCCAATGGAAGAGGTGGGTCGCGGTGTGATGCCGCTCGATCCCGCGACGACGCGCCGTGTCGACCGCGAGGGTGACGTTTGAGACGTCTTTGTCAGGACGTTTCGCGAGCTGGAGCACGGCCGCTTCGCCGACGCCGAGGACGGCGAGCACGGGGATGGTTTCGTCCCCGGCGCGGAGGGTTCCGGTGTCGCCCTGCTGACCTCCTTTTTCGATGTAAAAGGGGCTGCGGTCGACGATGGCGAAAACGCCGCTCTCGTTCTCGATCCACTCCCGCACGACGGCATCGGTCTCGTCTTTTTCGTAGCCGACAAATTCGGTTTTCACCTCCGTGGCGATGGCGACGGCTTCGATCACCGCGCTGGAGCGACCTTCGGCGCCGGTGCTTTTGTGTGCTTCGACGAGGCGGTCCACCTCGTCGCGGTCCGTGGTGAGGGACCGCTCGTCGAGGAGCAGTTGGGTCAGGTCGGTGGGAAAGCCGTAGGTCTCCCAGAGTTTCACGACGGTGTCGGCGGGAAAGTCCGCGCCGTCGGCCACTTTGGCGGCGGCTTCGTCGAAGAGTTTGAGCCCGCGGTCGAGGGTGCGATTGAACTGCTCTTCCTCGGCCCGGAGCACGGCGGTGATTTTTTCCCGTCGTGCCGAAAGCTCGGGGAATACCCCGCCGAATTCGTCCACGAGGACGGGGACGAGCCGGTGCAGGAAGGGGTTCCCGGCGTCAAACCCGAGGATGCGGCCGAAGCGCACCGCGCGGCGCAGGATGTTGCGGATGACGTAGTTGCGCCCGCCGTTGCCGGGTTCGATCCCGTCGGCGATGGCGAAGCTCACCGTGCGGATGTGGTCTCCGATGACGCGAAAGGCGATGTCGATCTGCTCCTGCTCGGTGAGGCTGTGACGTCGGCCGCCTTCGGGGACGGAAGAGGTGTAGGTCCGGCCGGTCAGTTCGGAGAGTTTGGCAAAAATGGGGGTGAACACGTCGGTGTCGTAGTTCGAGGCGAGGCGCGAGAAATCGGTGAATCCCTTGGTGCCCTGGATCACGGCGCAGGCGCGCTCGAAGCCCATCCCGGTGTCAACGTGACAGGCGGGAAGCGGACGGAAGGTGCCGTCCTCGTTGGCGTTGAACTGGATGAAGACGAGGTTCCAGATCTCGATGCAGCGGGCGTCGTCGCCGTTGACGAGCCGCCCCCGGGTGTCGCCGACGGGGGTGAGGTCGATGTGGATTTCCGAGCAGGGACCGCAGGGGCCGGTTTCGCCCATCATCCAGAAGTTGTCCTTGCGGTTGCCGTTGACGATGTGAATGGCGGGATCGAGACCGGCCTTTTCAAAAATCGCCGCCCAGAGGTCGTAGGCTTCCTGATCGAATTCGGATGGGTCGCCCTCGGCGGGAGCGTAGACGGTCGCGTAGAGGCGGTTGGCGGGGAGCCCCCAGCGTTCGGTGAGCAGCTCCCAGGACCAGGCGATCGCCTCGGCCTTGAAGTAGTTCCCGAAACTCCAGTTCCCCAGCATTTCGAAGAGGGTGTGGTGGTAGGTGTCGTAGCCGACGTCCTCGAGGTCGTTGTGTTTGCCGCCCGCGCGGATGCATTTCTGGGTGTCGGCGGCGCGCGGCGGATCGTAGGGGGCGGCTTCGGTGCCGAGGAAATACGGAATGAACTGGTTCATCCCCGCGTTGGTGAACAACAGATTGGGGGATGTCGGCATGAGGGAGGCGGAGGGCACGATGCTGTGCTCTTTTTCTTCGAAAAAATCGAGAAAGGACTGCCGTATTTCGCGTGAGGTCATAGCGCGGGGAGCTTAGCGCTCCGTGACAAGGGTGCAAGCAGCAAGCAAGCGGCGGAGGCTGGCGCGCCGGTTTACAGGGGAAAGGATTCGGCGTAGGGTTTCGCGTCTTCGTCTGTGATTTTCGCTCTTTTTCCCTATGACTTCCCGGATTCTCTGCGCCACCGATTTTTCCGCTGAATCCTCCCGCGCTTCCGATGCGGCGGCGGCTCTCGCCGCAAAGACCGGGGAGAGCCTGATCCTCCTCCACGTCAGCGGGACCTGTGAGGCGGCGGACGAGGACCTCAGCTCCGCGCTTCATCTCGCTGCGGAAGAACGGCTCCGAGCGGAGGCGGACCGGCTCCGCGAAAGCGGCGCGGAGGTGGCGGAAGTCGTCCTCGATGGCTCGCCTTCCTCCGCCCTGCTCGAGTATCTGGAGGAATCCCCCGGCCGTCTCCTCGTGGTCGCCTCCGTCGAAAAGCGGACTTTCGCCGCCCGCTGGTTTGCCGGAGGGGTGATCGAGCGCGTCGCCAAAAATTCAAAAATCCCGACTCTGGTGCTCCGCGATCCGGTCGCCCTCGAAGAGTGGTTGTCGCAAGATCGACCGCTCCGGATCACCATTGAGGTCGGCTCCCACGCCTCCTCGGACGTGCCCCTGCAATGGCTCGCCGATCTCGCCCGGATCGGCCCCTGCGAAGTCACCGCCGTGTATCTCCATTGGGTTCCGGAGGAAACCCTCCGCCTCGGACTCCCCGGCACCTCCACCTCGCTTTTTGACAACAACCGACAGCTCCAGGTGATGCTGGAGAGGGAACTGAGGGAAAGGACCACCGAGGTCCTGGGCGACCTGCCCGTGACCATACGGGTGGAACCCCGCTGGGGCCGGGCCGATCTCCCCCTGCTCGGTCTCGCCGAGGCGGCGGGCGCGGATCTCATCATCGTGGGGGCCCGGCGGAAAAAGGGGATCTCCCGTTTTGTCGAGGAATCCGTCGCGACGGGTCTGCTCCATCATTCCCCTCTCAACCTCGCCATCATTCCCTTGGTGGAAAGCACCGCGGACCGAAGTCTGCCGGTCTACGATCACCTTCTCGTTCCGACGGATTTCTCGGATACGGCCAACCTCGCGATCTTCCACGCCGCGGCCATGGCCTCTCCCGGGGCGACCGTCCACTTGCTCCACGTCAGGGATCGCGTGGGCGTTTCCCCTTCGGAAAGCATGGAACAGCTCCGGGCGCTCATTCCCCGAGAGGCGCTCGAACGCGGGATTCGCTTTGAAACCGTGGTGGAAGACGGGCGGGTTCCCTCGGAGACGATCCTCCAGGTGGCCGCCCGCCGCATGGTCGATGTCATCTGCATGGGCAGCGCGGGGCGGAACGCGATTTCCAAGGTGCTCCTCGGTTCCGTCGCCTCGCAGGTGACGGCGGGTTCCCCGCGTCCGGTCCTCCTCGTCCCCAAACCGATGTGAGAAGAAGGCCGGCTTCATGTCACTCAATGCGATCTTCCAGAAAAGCAGAAATTCTGCAATAATTCTCCTATGAAAACCAATGTGATCGTGACCAGTCGGGGAGTCGTTTCCCTCCCCGCCAAGCTCAGGAGAGCCGCCGGGATCAAACCGGACGACCAATTGATCGCGGAAGCCACGCCGGAGGGCATCCTCCTCCGTCCGGCGGTCACCCTCGCGGTGGAGATCTATTCCGATGACGCCATTCGCGGATTCGATGCCGAGGAAGGCAAGCTGGCAAAAGTGCTCGCGAAACAGAAGACCCGTTAGAACCCGATGCGGATCTTTCTGGATGCGAACATTCTGAACAATATTCCAAGGCGTGACCGTCTTTTCGCCCGCCCAAGCCGCCGAGGCCTTGCTTTGAGCGGGCGGACGACCGGCCTCACCGAAGCCCTTCGATGAGCGCTTCCATCTTCACGATGTCCGCTGAAAAGGCGCGGATGCCCTCGGCGGTTTTTTCCGTGGCCATGGCGTCTTCGTTGAGGAGAAAACGGAAGGTCTTTTCGTCGAGAACGAGCCGTTCGATTTCCGCCTCGTCGGCGAGGGCGGGACTGAGCTTGCGCTCGACGGGGCCGTCGTTGTTCTGGAGTTCTTCGAGAAGACCGGTGCCTATCGTGAGCAGGTCGCAGCCGGCCAGTTCGAGAATCTGGCCGGTGTTCCGGAAGCTCGCGCCCATCACCTCGGTCTCGTGGCCGAACTTGCGGTAGTAGGTGTAGATCTGTCGCACCGACTGGACACCGGGATCCTCGGCACCGCTGTATTCCTCGCCGGTATTCTTTTTGTACCAATCGTAAATGCGGCCGACGAAGGGGGAGATGAGCTGGATCCCGCCCTCGGCGCAGGCCACCGCCTGGGCGAGGGAAAACATCAGGGTGAGGTTGCAACGGATACCCTCTTTCTGCAGTTGGGTGGCCGCCGCGATCCCTTCCCAGGTCGAGGCGATTTTGATGAGAACCCGCTCGCGGGAAATGCCATCGGCTTCGTAGAGCGCGATCACTTCGCGGGCTTTTTCGATGGTGCTCTGAGAATCAAAGGAGAGTCTCGCATCCACTTCGGTGGAGACGCGACCGGGGACGATCTGGAGGATTTCCTTGCCGAAGGCGATGAGCACGCGGTCGATGATGCTCCCGACCGAGGCGGAGGCACCGGCGTCTTTCACGGCCCGCTCGACGAGGTGGGCGTATTGCTCCTGCCGCGCTGCTTTGAGGATGAGCGAGGGGTTGGTGGTGGCGTCCTGCGGCTGGTATTCCCGCATGGATTCGAAATCGCCGGTATCGGCGACCACGACGGTGAATTTCTTCAGTTGTTCGAGTTGATTGGACATGTAGCAAGGTGCCGGAGTACTCCCCTCGTGTCCAGAGATTCCCCTCGGGAGAAGGCGGGATCCCACCCGCGCGAGGACACCGGGCAGGATTTTGGTGGAAATCGTCTTTTGAAACCCTTAGCCTCTCAAATCATGGCAGCAGCAGTGTTCGAAATGGAGGATGTCAGCGTCACGCGGAACGGACGGACGATTCTGGACGGGATCCACCTCGCGGTCGAACGAGGCCAGCACTGGGTCATCCTCGGAGGGAACGGCTCGGGCAAGACCTCGCTGCTGAACGTCCTGATGGGCTACCTCACCCCGACGACCGGCGAGGTCCACATGCGGGGACGCGAGGACGCGGTGAACTCGACCTCGGGGAACTGGGACGACTGGCGCAAGCGCATCGGCTTTGTCAGCAGCAGCCTCTCACAACTCATCGAACCGCAGGAACCCGCCCTCGACATCGTGCTCTCGGGTCGGCACGCCATGGTCAACTACTGGCAGAAGTCCGACGACCCGGCCGAGGTCCGGGCGGCGGAAAAGATCCTGGAGAAAGTCAATTGCTCCTACCTGCGCGACCAGCCCTGGGCGACCATGTCCCAGGGCGAACGCCAGCGTGTCCTCATCGGCCGCGCCCTCATGGCACGGCGCATGGAGGTCCTCGTCCTCGACGAACCCTGCGCCGGACTGGACCCGGTGGCGCGGGAGCATTTCCTGAATTTCATCGAAGAACTCACCGAAAAAGGCACCTTCCGCTCGCTTCTGCTCGTGACGCACCACGTCGAGGAGATCATCCCGGCGATCACCCACGCCCTCGTTCTCAAGGATGGCCGCGCCATCTCCCAGGGGGAAAAACGCCGGGCGCTGAACTCCCTCAGCCTCTCCCGGGCCTTCGATGCGGACCTCAAGCTGCGGTCGCGCCTGGGACGCTACCGCCTCTACTTCGACGACGAATTCATCCCCGAGGGCGGGCAGGTCGTCTGAAGAGAACAGTTGCTGAGGACCGGCCGTTCACCGGGACGGATCCGCAGCAACCAAGGAACGGGGCTTTTCTAGCCCCGACGAAGCCTATCCGGCGTGGCTTGTGCAGGGCGCTAGAAAAGCGCCCCTCCTTGGGATCGAAGGCTCCCGCGTAACAAAAAGTAGAAGATGCCAATTTTCCCCGCCGGAGGGTCAGGATTCCCGCCAATGCTTCGCGGCGGCGCGTTCGTATTTGCGATGAGCGCGGAGCCGTTTTTCGAGGCGGGTCTTGAGCTGTGCTTTGGAAGATCGGTTTTTCCGGCCCGACGCCATCCGGATCGTTGTCGCGGTGATGAGTTTCACGAGATTTTTGACATCGGCGAGAGAGACGAACTCGGCGGCGATCCCGCTGTCGGGCGGGCAGTTGTGGTAGTTCCCCAGGATCACGGAGATCCCCGCGGCGGGGATGCCGTGGAGATTCATCGCGGTGGCCTCGCAGGAGCCTCCGTCGAGGAGGGCGCGCTGGTGGACGATATTTTCCGCGGAGGCGGCGTCGAACAGCTCGGCGGTGACGCCGTCGTGAAACACGCTGAGACGGTCGCCGACCCGGATCACGGGACCTTTTCCCTGCTCCGCACCTCCGCGCGGCGCGCTCGTTTCGAGGGAGACGAAACAAACCCCGTCGGGAAAGGGCCAGGTTTTCGCCAGCTCCATCGCTCCGATGAATCCCACCTCCTCGGCGCGGGTGAAAATGCCGTGAACGGTGGCTTCGACCTCCTTTTCCTCCAGTTCGCGGAACATCGCCAGGATCGCCGCGCAGCCGACGAGGTCGTCGCAGACACGCCCGTGGATGAGTCCGTCCCGGAGGGAAAAAGGTTCCAGCTCCCACATCCCGAAATCCCCGAACCACTCCACCGGATGACTATCGAGCCGATCCGCCGGGACGCCGCCGAGGAATTCCTCTTTTCCCGCGAAACGCACCCAGCCGGGATGGTCCATGTGCGCGCCGAAAGCGAGCCGGGCCTTTTTTCTTCCGCGTCGGTAGGTGGCGACGAGGTTGCCGAAGGCGTCCGCCGCGACCGTGACGTGGGGGAGCGGATCGAGCTGTTCGCGGATCACCGCCGCGACGGCATACTCGTGAAAAGGGGCCGTCGGGGTGGAGAGGACCTGGCGAAAAAGCGAGACGAAGGACTGGTGGTGCATGAGGCGTCGGGTTCTCCACTGATTCCCGAAAATGCGGCGGGCGGCAAGTTCCACCTTGCCCGCGCCGGGCGGAGCGCGGACTGTCCCGGGCATCATGTCGATTTGGAAAAAAATCCGTTATAAGCTCGAGTGGCTCGCGCTGCAGTGGCTCTATTTTGTGATTCCCTTGCTGCCTCGGAAAGCGGCCCATCGCCTCGGCAAAGGTCTCGGGAGCCTCGCCTACCTCGCCGACAAGCGGGGGCGGACCACCGCGATCGAAAATCTCACCCTGGTCTTCGGGGCGGAGCGCGACGCCCGGGAGATCCGGCTGCTGGCGCGGGACTCCTACCGCAGCTTCGCCCGCACCGTGATCGATCAGTTCTGGAGCAGTCGGCTCCATCGGGGGAACTATCTGGACTTCTGCGAACTCATCGTCGACGACCCCGACCTCGTCGAGCGGGTCCGCGAGACCGGGGCGATCTGGGTGACACCCCATTACGGGAATTTCGAGTGGATCGCGCTGATCATGGGCTTCTGCGAGTACCGGTTCACCATCGTGGCGCAGGATTTCCGCAACCCCAGCCTCACCGAGACCTACAAGAAAAACCGCGAGGTCTCCGGTCACGAGGTCATCCCGCAGCGCGGGGCGATCATGCGCTTGCTCAAAAATCTCAAGCGGGGCGGTCACGCCGCCTTCCTCACCGATCTCACGATCCGCCCCTCCAAACCCGCCACGGTCATCGAATGTTTCGGACGCAAGACCTGCGTCACCGCAATCCACGCCGAGCTGATGAAACGCACCGGTCTGCCCGTGATCCCCGGCATTTGCATCCCCAAACCCGACGGAACCTACCTCTTGCGGGGGTTCCGGGCGCTCGAGTTCGGCCCCGACGACACCGAGCACAGCATCGCCCAGGCCTGCTGGGACGTCTTCGAACCCGTCATCCGGGAAAATCCCGCGCCCTGGCTCTGGATGTACAAACACTGGCGTTTCGTCCCGGAGAACAGCCCCCTGGCCTACCCCTCCTACGCCCGGCCCAACGAGGCTTTCGAGGAAGTCCTCGCCCGCTCCGGGGGCGGGCAAGTGTGAACTTGTCCCCGAAGTCGCTTCGTGTATGCTGCGACCGGGAGTTCGTCGGATCGGTTCCGGACCTGGCTCATGAACATCATCATCGTAGGTGCCGGTGAAATCGGCACGCACATCGCCCTCAGTCTCGCCGCCGAAAGCCATGTCATCGTGGTGATCGAAGCGGATGATGATGTCGCGGACGCCCTCGACAGCCGCATCGACGCCCGCGTCATTGCCGCCGACGGCACCTCCATCGCGGCGCTGGTCGACGCCGGAGTGGGAGACTGCGACCTCTTTCTCACCCTCACCAGCGACAACAACAGCAATCTCGTTTCCGCCTCCATCGCGAAACGGCTCGGGGCGAAAAAAACCATCTGCCGCGTCCATCCCGGACTCCAGCGCGAGACCCTCTTCCTCGACTACGGCGAGCATTTCGGGATCGATTACCTCTTCAGCTCGGAGCGCCTCGCGGCGGTGGAACTGGGCAAGTACGTGCGCAACCCCACCTCCGACATGGTCGAGGAGATCGCGCGCGGGTTCGTCGAGATCCAGCAGTTCACCCTCCCCGCGGGGAGCCCGCTGTGCGGACGTCCTCTCACGGAGATCCAGTTCCCGCCACGGGTCCGCGTCGGCGTGATCAACCGCGGCAGCGAAATGATCGTGCCCCGGGCCGACGACCACCTCCTCGCCGGCGATCTCCTCACTCTCTTCGGCGAGCCCACCCGCCTGCACGACTTCCTCCCCCGCTTCCGGCAACACTCGGAGAAAGAAGACGAGCTCAATATCGTCATCTTCGGCGGGGGCGAGTACGGGTTTTCCCTCGCCCAATCTCTCAAGAGCGTGGACTGCCGGGTGCGAATTTTCGAAGAGGACGAAAACCGCTGCGAGGCGCTCTCCGACCTCCTCACCAATGTCACGATCATCCATGCCGACGCCACCTCCCTCGCCGAGATGAAAGAGGAACAGATCGGCATGGCGGACTTCTTTATCGCGACCACCCAGGTGGACGAGGACAACGTCATGAGCTGCCTGCAGGCGCACAGTCTCGGGACCAAATACTGCCTGCCCCTCATCCACCGCGCCGACTACGCCGACGCGATGACGAGCTACGGGGAAAAAATGGGGATCCTCGCCGCGGTCAGTCCCCGCGAGGCGACGAGGAAAGATCTCGCCCGCTTCATCACTTCGGATCGCTTCCATCTCCTCCGCAGGCTCGAGGGCGTCGAGCTCCTCGAGACGGCGGTGAACGAGGATTCCGCCATCATCGGGAAAAAAGTCCGCGACATCCCCTGGCCGAAAGATTGCGTCCTCGTCGCGCTGCTGGGTTCGTCCCGCGGACAGGTCCCCGCCGCGGACGACGTCATCGGACTCGAGGACACCCTCTACGCCCTCGTCAAGCCCGGCGCGAAACGCGATTTCCTGAAGCTCGTCGCTCCCTGATGAATCTCCGCATCGTCTGCAAGACCCTCGGCATCCTCGCCATTCTCATCGGACTCACGATGGGCCTGTGCTGGCTCTACGCCTGGATCGAATGGCAGGGGAACGAGGCCGACGCGGCCGCCCGCTCGACCGCCCGCGCCTTCGGGATTTCCACCGCGATCACGATGGGCTCGGGGCTTGTCCTCTACTTGTCAGGATTGGGTTGCCCCAACGAGGTGTTGCGCCGCGAGGCCATCGTCATCGTGGGGCTGAGCTGGGTCCAGGCCGGTCTCTTCGGCGCCCTCCCCTACACCCTGTCGACTCCGGGACTCGACCCTGTCGGAGCCTTTTTTGAATCCGTTTCCGGATTCACCACGACCGGGGCTTCGGTGATGCGGGAGGTGGAGGCCTTTCCCCGACCCATCCTGCTGTGGCGATCCGTCACGCAGTGGCTCGGGGGCATCGGCATCCTCGTCGTCTTCGTCGCGGTCCTTTCCTTCCTCGGAGTGGGGAGCCGTTCGCTGGTGCAGCAGGAGTCGAGCCTGAACGTCTCCGCCTCGGGCATTTCCCGGATCCGCGATCTCGCCGCCAGCCTGCTCAAGGTCTATCTCGTCCTCTCGCTCCTCTGCTATCTGGGCCTGGTCTTTCTTGGGATGGGGCACTTCGACGCCGTCTGCCATGCCATGGCCACGATCGCCACGGGGGGATTCAGCACGAAGAACCTGAGCATCGCCCATTTCCAAAGTCCCGCGATCGAGATCTGGCTGACCCTCTTCATGTTCCTCTCGGCGATCGGGTTCATGTTCTACATCTTCGTCGCCAACCGCCGCTGGAGCCGGGTCCGAGCGGAGGAGGAAGGTCGCTATTACCTCTTCCTCGTCGTCGGGGCTGGACTGCTCGTCTACGCCAATCTCGTCCTCGCGTCGGGGGAAACGGCGGGGACGGACGGAGCAGCCCTCTTCCGGGAGACCTTCTTCAACGTGGTCTCGATCAGCTCGACGACGGGTTTCGTCCTGACCGACTACGACCGGTTTCCCCTCTTCTCGAAAATGCTCCTGATCCTGCTGATGCTCACCGGCGGGTGCGCCGGTTCCACCGCGGGGGGATTGAAGATGAACCGCATCCTCCTCTACGCGAAAATCTCGCTGCGGGAGCTGGTGCATTCCTTCCGGCCCAACCGGGTCTTCCGTATCCGGCTCAACGGCGTGGTCCAGGACGACTCGGTTTTCCTCTCGACCTCGTTTCTCATCGCCCTCGGCTTCGCGGCGACGGGGTTTTCCTTCCTCGCGGTCTCGGCCCTGGAACCCGCGCTCGACCTCTTCTCGGTCGTCGGTACGGTCATCGGCACGCTCTGGAATGTGGGACCGGGTTTCGGCATGGTCGGACCGACCGGCAATTTCAGCTCGCTCCATTCCACCACCCACCTGCTGCTGGCTTTTCTGATGATCCTCGGGCGTCTCGAGTTCTTCGCCATCCTCGCTCTCTTCGTCCCCTCGCTCTGGAGGAAATACTGAATCCGCATCGATGGGGGAAACCGCGCAACATTGGGACCTGGACACTCCGCTCGCAGACACCGGGCTGATCCGCCTCGACAAAAAAACTCGCGAGGGCTTCGCCAAACTCGGCCTCGGCACGATAGGCGACGCCCTCACCCACTACCCGCGCCGCCACGAGGACAGGACACATTTCGACCGCTTTCCCGAGGGGGCGATGGAGCGTCCCGTGTGTCTCCACGTCGTCGTGACCGATTGCCGCGTCTCCTTCGGACGGGGAAAAGGACGCCGCGGCTTCGAGGCCACGGTGGAACCCCACGGCGGAGATCTCCTCGGCAACCGCATCATTCTGCGATGGTTCAACGTCACCTACCTGCAGAAAATCATCGCGGTGGGGCACGAATTGGTGGTCTTCGGTCTGCCGAAAGAGAGCCGGCGCCGCGTCGTCATCGATCACCCCGATTTCGAGATCGTCGAAAGCGGACAAACCGCGAGCGACGCGCACATGGGCCGCATCGTCCCCATCTACCCCCTCAGCAACGGCGTCAATCAGAAGAGCCTGCGCGGACTCCTCCACGCCCTCCTGGAGTCGGTCACGGATGAGATGCTCCCCGACTGGCTCCCGCCCGGCGACTACGGTGGGATGACCCGTGCGGCGGCGATACGGTGCCTCCATTATCCAGAAACCCTCGACGATCTCGCCCCGGCGAAACGCTACCTCGCCCTGGAGGAGTTCACCCGGCTCCAGTGGCTCCTGCGGCAGCGCCGCGCCACCCACCGCGCTCGGGGAGGCGTGCCCCATTGCGGGCCGGGCGCGATGCTCGAATCCTTTCTCGACCGACTTCCCTTCGTCCCGACGGGAGCGCAACGGCGGACCATCGCGGAGGTCAGGCGCGACCTCGCGGCACCCCTCCCGATGAGCCGACTCCTCCAGGGCGATGTCGGCGCGGGGAAAACCCTGGTCTCGGCGGCCGCGATCCTGCTCGTGGTCGAGGCCGGATTCGACGCCGCCCTGATGGCCCCGACCCAAATCCTCGCGGAACAGCATTTCCGGACCTTCCGCGACTGGCTCGCCCCGCTGGGAGTGGATGTCAGGCTGCTCACCGGAACCCGCGAGGAGAGCACCGAGATGCCGCTGTTCTCCGCCGCCGCAGGGCACGGCGGCACGACCGGTTCCCTCACCATCGGCACCCACGCCCTCCTCCACGGACGCGCCGCCTTTGAAAACGGACTCGGCCTCGTCGTGATCGACGAGCAGCACAAATTCGGTGTCGCCCAGCGCGAAGCCCTCATCGGACAGGGAGAATCCCCCGATGTCCTCGTCATGACCGCGACACCGATCCCGCGAACCCTGACGCTGGCCTTTTACGGCGATCTCGATGTCTCCCTCCTCGATGAGCTTCCGAGAGGACGCGGGAAAATCATCACCGGGATACGGCTGACCACCCGGACCGATGCCGCCGCCGCTTTTGTCCGCGACCAACTCGCCGCGGGACGGCAGGCCTATCTCGTCTACCCCCTCATCGACGAATCGGACACACTCGATCTCGGAGCCGCCAGCATCGAATTCGAGGCCTGGAAAAAACGACTTTCCGAGTATCGGGTCGCGCTGCTCCATGGCCGGATGTCGAGCGAGGAAAAAGATGCCGTGATGGAGAGCTTCCGCCGCGGCACGGTGCAGGCCCTAGTCTCCACCACCGTCATCGAAGTCGGCGTGGACGTGCCCAACGCCAATGTCATGCTCATCTACCACGCCGAACGCTTCGGCCTCGCCCAGTTGCACCAGTTGCGCGGGCGGATCGGACGCGGGGAACACAAGAGCTTCTGCGTGCTCATGATCCCGCCCGAACAGGCGGAAGCCCGCGAGCGGCTCCGCATCCTCGAAGAGACCCGATACGGCTTCCGCATCGCCGACGAAGACCTGCGCCTGCGCGGTCCCGGCGAAGTCCTCGGCACCCAGCAGAGCGGACTCCCCGACCTGAAATTCGCCGAGTTCCTCGGCGACACCCGCCTCGTCGAGGAAGCCGCGAAACTGGCCGCGGAGATGGAGGGGGAAACATGTCCGTGCTGACCGCTGAAACCCCGCCGGAACCCGTTCTCGCCAGCCCCGCTGATCCTTTATAAATGGCTTTAATTGGACTGAATTGGACATTTTGTTGCGAAATTTCTGCATGTTCTCCGAGCTACCTCAGACGATCCCCATCTCCGCCGAGATGCTCCGGCTGGTGAGCGAGATCGACGAGTTCAAGGGCCATTGGCGCACCTGGCAGTCGCTCACGCCGAAGCGCTTGCAAGGTCTGCGCCGTGTCGCCACCATCGAGAGCATCGGTTCATCCACGCGGATCGAAGGCTCGCGTCTCAGCGACCGCGAGGTGGAGGCTTTGCTCGGTCGCCTCGAGATCAAGTCCTTCGCCAGTCGCGACGAGCAGGAGGTCGCGGGCTACGCCTACGTCATGGAGCAGATCTTCGCGCATTTCAGCGAGATTCCGCTCACGTAACTATTCAGCCGTAGTCACCCTCGTGCAAGGCTCGCACCGAGAGTCTCGGGCGATCCGAGCAGTTCGTCGAGGGTGACTACGGCTGAATAGTTACAAGAACTCACCGTCATCGATGAGAGAAAATAGATGTTCATTCATTCTGCCAGTTAATATGGATCATGTGAGAATGGGCCAGGGTGTCAAATGGGTCCGTCCGAAGGGCCGGTAGCGTCGGCAGCGAACGGGGAGCAGATACCATTCCCCAACACCCCCATCGGGCAACCCGCTTCCCCCCCATCCTCTCACCCAAACACCGACGGGTCGAGTCCGGTGGTTCCGCGGATGCTGTCGATGTAGGCGTCTTCATCGTCCTCCAGGTTCGCGAGGGTGGCCTTGGCCTGTGACAGCCGTTCCGCGAGCTGGAGTCGCTCGGCCTCTTTCTCGTAATGTTGCCGGTCGAGGAAATCCTCCAGCCAAACGATGTGCCGTCGGATCACCCGGATACGCAGGTCTTTCTTGGCGACGAGTCGCTCGCGGTACCAGTCGCTCGCGAGGGCGGCCTCCCTGTCAAAAAGGCCGCGGACCTCGGGATCGTGGATGGTTTTCCCCTCGTAGTGGCCGTGCGCCATGATGTGGAGGAGCGCCCGGAGCGGGGGAATCGCGGCGTCGATGCCGCCGTCTTCGAAGTAGCTCAGGGCGACGCTCTTCTGGGTCTGGGTGATGTTGCGGATCCCTTCGAGGTAGTCGCTGCGACCCTGGAGTTCGGGCTTGAGCATTTCTTCGGTAAAAACGCTGCGCGGTTCGGCGAAAACCCGTCCGAAGAAGGTTTCGACGAATTTCAGGGTGATGCGGTAGCCGAGGCGGCTCGCGGCGATGAGTTCCCCGTCCTCTTCGAAGTCTTCGACCGGCTCGAGGTAGCCCTCGCCGATGAGCCACCGCGGTTTCCGCTCGTGCAGGAACATGCGGCTCCAGATCTCGGGAACGATGAGGCTGATGTCGTGGGAGACCTTGTATTTCGGACCGACGTAGCCGGCCGCGGTGCTGAAGCCCTCGTATCCGCTGAGCAGGTAGCTCATCAGGGCGGCGTTGAGATCGATGATGGGGAGGAGGGCGTTGAAGGGGCCTTTGGTGAGAGCGCCCTCCGACCCGGCGCCCGTCGTCGAGGGGGATTTGCCGGTGAGGCTGGCGATAAAGTCCATGAAGAGCTCGGGCAGCTCCTGGTAGTGGATCGGGCCGTAGACGGCGAGGGCGCCGATCCCGGCGTCGCGGTCGGCCGGGTTGTTGCGCCGTCCCGGCAGGACCGCGTGGACCGGGTTGAGGACGGGTTTCCCGGCGGGGATCCGGCGGTAGAGCCGCGCGCCCAGTGCAGCGAGATATTCGGCGCGGGGATTTTCCAGATCGGGACGATTCTGGAGATAGCGCGGATTCTGGCTCGGTGATCCATTGACGAGGCGGGGATGCGCCGAGCTGATCGCGTAATCGGGACTGTCCTCCGATTCCAGGAAATCGAGCAGGGTTTGCTTCAGCGGCGCGGTGAAGTAATCAAAGCGGATCGCATCGGCGACGAGGCTCTTGACCGCTGCCCGGCTTTTTGGCTCGTAGTTTGAAAAGAAGTTCCCCCCTCGCGAAAAATCGAGTTCGGTTTGCTTGTCGTAGCCGCGATGGATCGCGTCGTCGGGGCGCTGGAAGAGACGGTACTCACAGTTTTGCGCGAATTTGTAGCTCGGAAAATCGACATCGGGATGCATCAGGGAGCGGTCCAGCCGCGCCGCGGGCACGGTGATGGAGGCGGTGATGTCGTCCTCGCGCTGGAGTTTCGTCGCGGGGGAGAAATCCTTCCGCAATCCGAACATGCGCCACGAGCCGTCGAGTTCGAACCCGACGCGGAGATAGCGGGTCATCACCGTGGCGAGCCGGTATTTCAGCTGGGAGCCTTGTTCGCCATTGATGCGGTCGACGCGGAAACGACTCCGCCAGTCGTCGCCCCAATCTTCTTTCCAATATCGTTTGAGGGTGAAAATGAAATCCTTCACCGTGCGCGGGATCGTCGCGATGAATTCGTTGTACTCGTCGGTGAACTCGTCGCTCTGGGAGAACAGGCGCATGACCGAGCCGAGGGAACGCCTCGGATCGAGGATAGGGCGGCTCGGGGCTCCGGGGACGCGGGGATTTCTGGCCCGGTCGCCGTAGTCGCGGGCGAGGAGTTTCTCCACGAAGATCATGTCCTGATCGAACTTCGGCATGATCACCGGACCCTCTTCCATCGCATCGGCGAGGGACTTGGAAATCTCGGATTTCCCCCCGCCGGAGACGGTACAGGGTTTGTGGCAAAAGGTGCCTTCCGCATTGGTCCCGACGAGACGCCAGCGCTGCCCCAAGGAGGGCTTGCGCATCTCCACCTTGTACCCTGACGGGAGCACGTAGGTGCGATTCGGCTGGAGCGGGACGGTTTGTTTTTCTCCGTCTTTCGTCCAGGTCACCGCCTGGGTCGTGAGATCGAGGACCGAGTCTTCCGGGATGAGGATGATGTCGCTGTAGGTGCGATCCACCGCGTAGCCTTCGGGTTTCCCCTCGATGAGATCGCCGAGCAGGGCGGTGGTCTCCTCGAAGGTGTGATCGGCGTCGCGGCGGTAGGGGTCGAGCTGGAAATCCTCACCGAGATCGAAGCTGGGGAAGACCAGCGCCCCGCCGGCATGTTCTTCCTCGACGAGACCGTAGAGATTCGCCGCGTAGCTGATCTGGGTCTTCACCTCCTTCTTGCAGTAGCCGAAATAATTGTCCGCGATCAGGGTGACGATCACACCGTCGGCGTCGCGGGCGGTGATCTTGAAGGCCGAGCCATCGTTGTACAGTTCGCTCTCCTCCGACCAGCACATCCCGTCGCGTTTCTGGAGTTCCGTCGCCTCGGAGACGTGCGGCAGTCCCACGTCCTTCTTGCGCAGGTACACCAGATGGGGGGCGAGGATGACGCAGCCGGTATGCCCCGACCAGTGCTCGACGTCGAGCCGGGCGTCGTTCTCGGGCAGGAAAGGATCGCCCGCGTTGCCGAAGATGGACTCCACGAAATCGAGATTACTCACGAGATTGCCGGGGGCGAAAAAGCGGCTTTCCATGGTTTTTTCCCGGGAAAAGCCGGAGACCTCGGGGCTGACGACCGGACGCAGCAGGAGAGAGGCGAAAGCGTGCACGGGATTTTCCTGCTCACTGGTGAAAGGCAGCACGAGGAGCTCCTCCGGCGGGTGCAGCGCCGCCTTGAGCAGATGGGCGAAGGTCGTCTTCGGCACGGTCAGCTTGTCCGCCGCGATGGGGAGCCCTCCCTCGGCCACGTGGAAAACGCCCTTGGTGGTGCGCCGGTCTTTCGCCGGGTTGTGGCAGACCCCCTGCCAGGTGCGGTAGCTCGATACGATGGACGACTCGAACTTGTCGCCCCGGGCCGGCAGGGAAAGGAGCCGGGCCAGCCCGTGGCGTTCGAGGATGAGCGGGTCGGGCAGCTTCGGCTCGTCCGCAGTGAAGACACCGGTGTCGGCGAGGTAGCGGTCGAGCCAGTCGGAAATGTGGCGATCCACCGGAGAGCGGTGGCTTTTGAGCAGGCGGACCCGCTCCTGGAAGTTCAGGATGAGCGACCGCCCCATCTCCAGGAAGGGAAAATCGGCCTCGTCGCCGACGATGGGAAACCCGCGCGCCGCCAGTTTGAGATTGATGTATTCCAAGGCGCGCCGGTCATCGGACCGTCCCGGCGGCGGCGTTTCCCCCTTGAATCCCACTCTGTCTTCCAACCACTGGCTCATATCTCTTCACACGTTCACAACAGACTTGCCCGTCCGACCTGGCACAACGGGATCTCCGCAGGATCGCACGTCCCGCGCCATTCCGACACCAAAACCCTTTCCCGCGGACCGAAAAAACGTTCAGGGAACCGCCGCCTCCTTTTCTTCACTCCGCCGCGGCGTGTCGGCGGATGAACGCGACGGATTCGGGCACGCCGACGAGGGGGAAATGATGACCTTTGTTTGTCGTCGTGGCAGGGTCCACGACCAGCAGGTCCATGGTCCAGCCGAGCGCTTCGAGACGGCGCTTCGCCTCCAGGGTGTTCTCCTCGGCGGGGACCACCTCGTCATTCGGGCTGATGATGTGCCGCAGGGGAATTTTCGCCTTCGCGATGGCCGGGAGGAGATCGAGCGGCCCTTCATTGTAGGCGACGAGGGTGGCTTCGTCGGCGAACCCGTAGTATTTCAGGGCATCGGCGAGCGGCCCTTTTGCCTGAGCCGATTGCAGCGGCCAGCTTTTCAAATCCATCACCGGCGTGTCGGCATAGATGCAGGCGACCCGGTCGGGGCGGGTGGCGGCGTAGCGGTAGGCGTGCAATCCGCCCCGGCTCACCGCCTCGAGGGCGGGCTTGGCGGACAGGCCCCACTTTTTCCTGACGAGATCATAGAAGCGATCCATCTTCGCGAGGGACGTGTCGCTCCCGAGCTGGGACACCACGTCGAGATGCGCGATGTGGAAGCCGCCCTCGATCAGTCCGAGATCGACCTCGGCGTGGAAATCGGGAAAAGACGTCCGCCATACCCAGGGATGCCCCGGAGCGGGCTGCTTCGGGAGCACCACAAAGGCCTTGTGCCCCTCGAAATCGAAGGACTGTTTGGTGTAGCCGTGCCAGTCGGAATCGGCCGGGGTCACAGCGTCGTCGGCAGGAAGAAGAGCGGGGAGGAAGAGAAGACCCAGGGCAACGGTGAGCGGTTTCATTACAAAGTCAGAGGGGATAAAGGCGTCGAAGCATTCTTCCTCGGCTCAGGGGCCGCGGAAGCACGGGTCACGTCGTGAACGAGTATTGGCTACCATTCGAGACGCCGGATGCCCTCGACGAAATCAAAGTGACGGTCGCGGGAAAGGATGGGCATGGCGTGCTGGCGGGCAAGGGCCGCGATCCAGATGTCGTTGGTGGGGATGGGGCGACCGCTGACCCGGAGTTGGTGCGCGATTTCCGCGTAGTGGGTGACGGTGACGTCGTCGGAATGCAGCGTCCCCCACGCGGAGCATAGCTGTTCAAGGGTGGCGAGGGGTTGTTCCGATCGCGTCGAGTTGAGAAGGCCGTTTCGATATTCCCCGAGGCAGACGAAGCAAAGCCAGGGTTGCGCTGTCTCCGGGCGACGGAGTTGCTGCAGGATGGCGGCGTCGTGAGCGCACAGTGCGGAGAGGGCGTTGGTGTCGAGGATCATTTTTCCGCTTCCACCTGTCGCTTTTGAAATTCGAGATCGATTTCATCCCATTCTGCGACGCAGCACATAATTTGCTCCGTGGTTTTTTTGTCCACGCGGGGCAGGTGATCGAGTACCGTGCGCCAGTCCTTTTCCTCGGCTCCCAATTGCCGTTCAACGGCCTCGGTGATGAAGGTCTTCAAACTCAAACCTCGCACAGCCGCAGTAGCCTTGGCGCGGCGGAAGACGGAGTCCGGGAGGTCAATGGTGGTCTTCATGGAACCAAATTCCCATATTTCCGCTTTTCCGTCAATCGCAATGCCGTTAGGCATGGATTGGACTCGGTCTGCTCACGGAATTTTCAGGAGCGCTCCGTAGGCGTCGGCACCTCCGGAGGATTCCAGATTTTTTTCTCCGAAGGTGATGGGGGCGGTGCAACTCCCGCCGAAGAGGAGCTTGCCGTCGGGATGCCAGGTCATGGTGTAGGCGTTGTCGCCTTTGACGCCTCCCGCGCGGAGGCACCATTCCATCGTGCCCCGCTCGTCGAAGGCGGCCACATGGATGTCGGTGGCGCCCGCACTCGTGAGAGGTTTTTCGGCGAAAAGAGCCTCGCGGGAGTATTCCCCGGTCACGAAAACCCGCCCCGTTCCGTCGGTGGTGACGCCGAGGCAGTAGTCCGTGCCCGGTCCCTGGACGAAGCGGCTCCATTGCAGGGTTCCGTCGGTGGAGTAGTGCGCGAGGACGCCGTCGTTGTCCTTCTCCCCCGTCGTCTCCCGAGTTTGGTCTCCGAAGGTGGCCTTGCCCTTGAACATGCCCGCCCCCCAGACGCGGCCCTCTTTGTCGGCGGTGATCTCGTGGAAACCCGCGCTGGGAAGACCCGGTGCTAGGTGCGCCCAGAGCGCTTCGCCAGCGGGATTGAGTTTCAGGACGAGGGCCGATCTCGTTTTGGCTTCCAAGGCGATCTCGCCGATCCGCCCCGTGCCGCTTCCGCCGCCTCCGATGTAGATGTGGCCGGTGGCGTCGGTGGCCACGCCGTGTCCGCTTCCGGAGAAAGCGCCGGTGGATGTCGTGACCCAGCGCAGTTCTCCTTCGGGGCTGTATTTGGCACAGAAAACCGCGCGGCTTTTGCCGGTCGAGGCGGTGACGGTATCCTCAAAGTGGGCCTCCCCCGCAACCGCGCCGCTGACCACGACATCCCCTGCGGGATCGAGGGCGATTCCGTGCCCGTAGTCGTATCCGGTCCCGCCGGCCGTGCGGATCCAGAGCAAATCTCCGGCGGAGGAATATTTGGCGACGAACACATCGTAGTCGCCCCGGTTCGGCAGGATCGCGCCTCCCGCGCCGACGGCGTCGGTGCTCTGGTAGTGGCCGGTGACATACGCGTTGCCGTCTCCGTCGCCCACCACTCCGTAGCCGCGATCAATCTGGCTGCCGCCGAGGCTGCGAACCCAGAGGACTTTTCCCTCCTGCGACACTTTGGTGAGGAAAAAGTCCGATTCGCCGAGGCCGTCCCGTTTTACCCCGCCGAAGCTGCCTTCGCCGGTGGTTTCTCCGGCGAGGAAGGCACCGCCGTCGGAGGCGAACGCCACCGCGCGGGTCTTGTCGCTTTTGGTGCCGCCACCGGAGACGATCCACTCGAATTCGGACGGCTCCGCCCGGAGGGCCGGGGAGGAGACGAAAAAGGAAAGTGCCAGGAGAGCGGGAAAGGTCGTGCGGTTCATGGTGGAAACGGTCACGGATGGGAGGGAATCGCGCCACCAATAAATCACGCCAGTAGCTTCCGCACGACCTCTCCGTGGACGTCGGTCAGGCGGAAATCGCGCCCTTGGAAGCGGTAGGTGAGTTCCTTGTGATTCAATCCGAAGAGGTGCAAGATGGT